>JALOTF010000059.1 GCA_025458025.1 Beijerinckiaceae bacterium
ACCCTCTGGAGCCGCATGGCGAAGCGCTTGGGCATCGAGGCGGAATTCATCCCCTCGGATTGGCGCGCCGGCGCCGAAGCCGCAGCCATCGAGGCGCGGCTGAAGGATGATAAGGCGCACGAAATCAAGGCGGTCTGCGTTGTCCATAACGAGACCTCGACCGGCTGCGTGACCAACATTGCCGCCATTCGCCGCGCCATCGACAATGCGAAACACCCGGCCTTGCTGATGGTCGATACGATTTCGTCCCTCGGTTCCATCGATTACCGGCACGACGAATGGGGCGTGGATGTCACGGTCGGCGGCTCGCAGAAGGGTCTGATGCTGCCGCCGGGTCTGTCCTTCAACGCTGTCTCAGACAAGGCGCTGAAGGCTTCGAAGAATGCACGCTTCCCACGCTCCTTCTGGGATTGGGAGGAGATGATCGCCATCAACGGGAAAGGCTATTTCCCCTACACGCCCGCCACGAACCTGTTGCAGGGCCTGAAGGTGGCTCTGGACATGCTGGAAGAGGAGGGCCTGCCGCAGGTCTTTGCCCGGCATGATCGCGCCGCAGAAGCCACGCGCCGCGCCGTGCGTCACTGGGGCTTCGAAACGGTCTGCGCGAAATCCTCGGATTATTCGTCCTCGCTCACCGCCGTTTTCCTCCCCGAAGGGCATTCGGCGGATAACCTCCGCAAGATCATCCTCGAGCGCTCGAACATGAGCCTCGGCAACGGCCTCGGGCGCCTCGCCGATCGCGTGTTCCGCATCGGCCATCTCGGCGATTTCCACGATCTGATGGTCACGGGAACCTTGTCTGGCGTGGAAATGGGCCTCGCGGTGGCGGGTATTCCGCACAAGCCCGGCGGCGTGCAGGCGGCGATGAATTACCTGCAGGGTAACGCCTGAGGAGCCCCTGCAAGCCTGCTCAACAATCAGAAAAAACGAAAAAGAACTTTCGCTGGCACATCATCAGGGCCAGGCACAATTCCGGGCGTTTCCTAGCGCCGGAAAGTGGATCGGGGACCGCGAAAAGGCCCCCGAGCAGGAAGTTACTCGACCGGCTGGAGCCGATCAGCGGCTGTCTTGCCCGTCCGGCGGTCAGTCATAAGCTCATAGGCGATCTTTTGGCCCTCATTCAGGGTCGCAAGGCCCGAGCGCTGCACCGCAGTGATATGCACGAAAATGTCAGGCCCACCTGCATCCGGCTGAATGAAGCCGTAGCCCTTCTGGGTGTTGAACCATTTCACGGTTCCAGTCTGCATAGGCTATCCTTCTCACGTCAGATCCCGGATGAACACGCTTCGTTCATCCGAGAAAACTACGTAGAGCATCCCCTATGTTCTGGAAAGCCGCAAGGGCCAAAAATCCTTTTTTGCGCGCGAAAACGGGCCTTGATCAACCGAATTGCTCAAAAAAAGAACAGATTTTCGGAAAACCTTGGCATTGCGGTGTGCGGGGCGATTTCAGCCCGCGCGCAGGTTCGCCTCACGCGGCATTCCAGCCGCATCAGCCGCGGTTTCGCCCCACTTGATGCGGGCGAGAGCCATATCGTTTTCGAGTGTCGCGGCGCGCCGCTCCAACTCGCGCAAGGCGATTTCGCGCGCCTGGAGTTCAGCCCGGAATTCGGCAGAGCGATGCGTCTCCTCGGCCAGGGCCGCACGGAGGTTCTCGGCCTCGCAGCCCTTTTCCTCGAGTTGCAGCCGCCGCTCTTCCGCGAGATCGAGCGTGGCATTGTGCCGGGCTGAAAGCGTGTCGCGCTGCAATTGAAGGCCGGCAATGGTCGTCTCGGCGAGCTGTTTCGCCTCCCGGAGATCCGCGAGTTCTGCCTCCAGCACGGCGATGCGATCACGCAGGGTTGTGATTTCCAACTCACGATCCGCGAGCAGGCGTTCACGGGAAGCAATTGTCGCAAGATGCTCGGCCTCCACGCGCAGGCGGTCACCGGTTTCCGCGCGGGCCATCACGAGATCGGCGCGGGCCTTTTCTTCGCGCCGCGCACTCAGCGCGGCCTCGACCGCGAAGCGGGCCCGCAGGCGATCACGCTCGGCCGTGATTTCATTGGGCGTCAGCGGCAGGCTCTGCTCCAACGCACGGCGCGTGAGGCGCGTGGCGCGACGCCAGAAGGCCGGCAGCAACAGCAGCCAGAGGAAGGCCGCCGCCAGCAGGCCGAGCGTGAAGAACAGCAGAGGCTCGATCATGACAAGCGGCGCATGCCTTCCGGGCCGGAAAGGCGATTAGAACGGGTTCCAGGTCGCCTGATCGGTGAATTTCAGATAGCCGACATTAACCCCAAGCCGGGCTCCGACGCCAGAGCGGATCGGAACGAGCAGCATATCCTGCGCGGTGAGCGCGGTCATACCGAAACCGCCCACGAAATAGGCGGAGCCATCCACGCCAACGAAGCGGGAATAAATGTCATCAACGCGCTGCAGCTTATAGACCAGCATCATCGTTCGCGCGCCATCCCCACCCCAGTCGAAACCGAGCGAAGGGCCTTGCCAGAACACTTTCCGGTCGCCGGCATTGCGGGTGTAGAGCACGCCCTCGCCGTAACGCAGGCCGCCGAAGAACGCGCCGGAAGCCTCCTGCCCGAGGATGTAGCCATTGGGCTCGCCCCAGCGGCGCGTGGCCTCTTCCACTGTCAACGCGAGGCCACGCGAGATGGTGCCGAAGAATTTATGGCCCGCATTCACCACTTCACGGGGCGCAAAAGTCGATCGATCGCCCGGTCGCGCGGATTGCGCAACGGCTTGATAAGGAAATAGCGCGAGAACAAGGAGAAGGATGGCGGCGAACAGGCTCGCAAGGGACCAGGAGGTCCCCCGGTTTCTCGTCCCTTTGTGCCGAAGCAAAGAATTGCCGGAGCCGAGCATGGTGATCGTCCTCTCTTTGTCCCGCCGACGCCTGAACAAGGTGCATGAGAAGCATCGGCCGGCGGGCATTGTGCCGCGCCTGTTCTTGACACAAGGTTTCCAAAGCGTTTGCGGCGTTCTCAAGACCGTCGCAATCGGTTTCGCGCTGATGGCCCCCGTTATGCCCCACGCCACAGCCCAAGGCATGCGTGTTCAGGAGAAGACGATCACCGACACCTGGACCGGTGCGGCCATCGGCGGGTTCGATCCCGTCGCCTATTTCGTGGATCAGCGGCCGGTGCAGGGCTCGGTCACGCATCTTCTCGTACAGGACGGCGTGGCCTGGCATTTCCATTCCGAGAGCAATCTTGCGGCCTTCCAGGAAAGCCCGGAGACCTACCGCCCCGGCTTTGGCGGGTATGATCCGGTGATGGTCGCGAGCGGCTTGCCGGTGGCCGGTTATCCGCATCTCTTCGCCATCGTCGAGGGGCGGCTCTATCTCTTCCGCAAGCCGGAGAACCGGGCGCTCTTCATCGAGAATGCCGCCCTCCGGCGCGAGGCCCAGCGCCTCTGGCCAGAATTGCAGCGCCAATTGTCCCCGTGAGCCTCAGCGCGGAAGCGCACCATAGGCCATGAAGCAGGGCGCGGCCCAGCCCTCCGCTCCCCGGCCATAACACAGCAACTGGCCATCATCGCCCAGCAATCCGCCGCCGAGCGCCCGCAACAGCGCATCACCGCCGGCAATGTCCCATTGCATCGTGCGCGTGCGTCGCGGGTAGAGATCAGCCTCGCCGGTGAGCAATTTCACGAATTTCAGCGCAGAACTCATGCGGATGATGCGGGAGGCACCGCATCGGGCGAGCAGGTCTTCGGTTTCCGCGTTGCCGTGAAAATGGCTCGCGAGCGCGACCGGCTTCTCGCCCGGCGCCCGCAGCAAGCGCGGCGGGAGGGGGGCGCCATCGGCGATGCTTCCGCACGCGTGTCGCACCACGGTGCCACCCCACCAGGTTTCATCCGCCATCGGCGCGTGAAGGGCGCCAGCCACCGGCATGCCATCGCGCACAAGCGCAATCGAGACGCAGAAATCCGGCGTGCCCGCGAGAAAGGCCCGCGTGCCATCGAGCGGATCGACCAGCAGGAATTCGCGGCCCCCATCGGCACCATGGCTTTCGGCATTCTCCTCCGAGATCACGGGAATACCGGGCAGCGCGACGGCCACCGCCTGAAGGATCACCGCCTCGGAAGCGCGATCCGCCTCGGTCACGGGCGATTGGTCAGCCTTCATCTCGGCTGGCGGGCGCGAGCACTGGAACTGCGCCAGCACGCGGCCCGCTGTGCGGGCGATTTCGGCGAGGGCAGCCGCCAGCGCATCGGACGAGGCCACGAAGGCTCCTTTCGGCTGCCAAACCCTTGCAATATGGCGCGCTTGCCCGTTGGCGAAGGCGCGCGCAGCATGTATCACGCGAGACGATTGGAATTAGAACGCGGGGGCAGAGCGATTCGCAAGGCCGGCATCACCGGCCGCTGACGCTTTTCCGCCGCCGGCCGAGGAGAGCCGAGCATGACCGAAGCGCTCAAGACCATCGATCTCACCCCGCTCGATCTCGCGGCCCTGCTCTGCAGCCGCGTCTGCCACGATGCCGTGGGGCCGGTCGGTGCCATCGTGAACGGCCTTGAACTGCTCGATGAGGATGACAGCGCGGAGACGCGCGAAATGGCCCTCGAGCTGATCCGCAAGAGCGCGCGGCAAGCCTCGGCAAGGCTGCAATTCGCCCGCATCGCCTTCGGTGCGGCGGGTTCTGCCGGCTCCTCCGTGGATACGGGCTATGCCCAGCAACTGACCGAGCAGTTCGTCGCCGACGAGAAGGTGAAGCTCAGTTGGAACACGCCGCGGCTCTACGTGGAAAAGAATCGCGTGAAGCTGCTGATGAACCTCGTGGTCATCGCGCTCTCGTCCATTCCCATCGGCGGGACGATCGAGGTCACGATGCAGGGCGATGCCGAAAACCCGATCTTCCATGTGGATGCCCGCGGCCCCAAGCCGCGCATTCCGCCGCATCTCATCGATCTGTTGCAGGGCAAGAGCGAAAGCGGCGCGGTGGATGCCCACGGTTTCCAGCTTTTCTACACGGGCGAAATCGCGCGGGCCTGCGGGATGAAGGTGGATGTGAGCCTTGAAGACGGCCTCGTGAGGCTCGCCGCCTCCCCCAAATGAGGGGCTGACGATACAACCTGAAGTTTTTTTGGCCACGTAGCGTGAAGAAAGCCTTGGGTACAACCAATCGGTAACCGTTCTCGGGCAGGGTCATCGGGTGTTTCAACGCCCTGAGGGGCTATCCCGGACCCGCCCGCGATGGATGATCTTCTGCGCGACTTTGTTGTCGAAACGTCCGAACATCTCGAGACTGTCGACGCCGAGTTGGTGAAATTCGAACGCGATCCGAATAACGGTGCGACTCTCGCCCTGATTTTCCGGCTCGTTCACACGATCAAAGGCACCTGCGGCTTCCTCGGCCTGCCGAGGCTCGAGCGGCTCGCCCATGCCGCCGAGGATGTCATCAGCCAGTTCCGGGACGGCAAGCCCGTCACCGCGCCGGCCGTGACGATGATCCTCAAGACCATCGACCGCATCAAAGGCATCGTCTTCGAACTGGAGCAATCCGGCACCGAACCCGATGGCGATGATGAGGATCTCATCGCGGTACTGAAGGCGCTGGCAAAGGAAGAGCCTGCGGCCAAGCCGGCTCCCGCCGCGCCGAGCCTGCCACAGAAATCCTCCGCGCCGCCGATTCCCGTCGATACGACCGGCACGCTTGCCTTCCAGGTTCTGGAGCGCCCGCTGAAGGACGACGAGGTGACACTCGACGATCTCGAGCGCGCCTTCCGCGATGCGCCGGGCCCGGACCCGGTGGAATTCAATGAGCCTGCACCGATAGCGGATGTTGCGCCCGCACCGGTTGCAGCGGCTCCGGCTGCGCCGGGCGCCATCGCTACGGCTGCCGCAGCGCGCATCGAACATGAAGGTGGCGATACGGAAGCCCATGCAAACTCGGTCTCGAAGCAGACCGTTCGCGTGGCGGTGGGCACGCTCGACCGCCTGATGACCATGGTTTCGGAGCTGGTGCTGACGCGCAACCAGCTGCTCGAAATCGCCCGCCAGCGCGACGATTCCGAATTCAAGTCACCGCTGCAGCGCCTCTCGCACATCACGGCCGAATTGCAGGACGGCGTGATGCAGACCCGCATGCAGCCGATTGGCACCGCCTGGACCAAGCTGGCCCGCGTGGTCCGCGATGTCTCCAGCGAACTCGGCAAGAAGATCGAGCTGATCCAGACCGGCGCCGAGACCGAAATCGACCGCCAACTCCTGGAAATGATCCGCGATCCGCTGCTGCACATGGTGCGCAATGCGGCGGATCATGGCCTGGAAATGCCCGATGAGCGCGTGGCGCTCGGCAAGCCGGCCACCGGCACCATCCATCTGCGCGCGGCGCAGGAGAGCGGCTACATCATCTGCGAGGTTTCGGATGATGGTCGCGGCATCGATGTGAACCGCGTGAAGGCCAAGGCCATCGCCAACGGGCTCACCACCGAAGCCGATGTCTCCCGGATGACGGAAGAGCAGATCCTGCGCTTCGTGATGGAGCCGGGCTTCTCGACCGCTGCGAAGATCACCAACATTTCCGGCCGCGGTGTGGGTCTGGATGTCGTGCGCAGCCATGTGGAACAGGTCGGCGGCTCGGTCGATCTGCGCTCGCGGGCTGGCAAGGGCCTCGCCGTCACCATCAAGCTACCGCTCACGCTCGCCATCGCCTCCGCGCTCATCGTGGAAGCGGCGGGCCAGCGCTTCGCCATTCCGCAGATCGCGGTGGCGGAACTCGTCCGCACGCAGAATGACGGCGATGTGCGCATCGAGAAGCTGAACGGTCAGTCCACCTTGCGACTCCGCCAGCGCCTGCTGCCGGTGGTGGATGTGGCACAGGTTCTGGATCTGCCGCGCGAGATCAACGCCGCCGAGCAGGACAATTGCCTCGTCGTGGTCTGCCATGTCGGCGGCACGCGCTTCGGCATCGTGGTGGATGCGATCCACCAGACCGAGGAAATCGTCGTCAAGCCGATCTCTTCGAAACTCCGGCATATGTCGGTCTATTCGGGCGCGACCATCCTCGGCGATGGCTCGGTGATCCTCATCCTCGAGCCGGCGGGCATTGCCCGGAACATCCTCGAGAATGGCTCGCGCGAAAGTGTCGCCCAGAACGACAACGATCTCTCGGCCGATCTGCAGGCCAGCGGCGAGCGCTCGCTGCTGCTGCTTTTCAAGGCTGGCGGCGGCGGAGGCCTCAAGGCCATCCCGCTTTCCTTCATCGGCCGCCTCGAGGAATTCGAGCGCGCGAAGATCGAGGATGCGGGCGGCAAGGCCGTCACGCAGTATCGCGGCAAGCTGATGCCGATCCTCGGTTATGGCGGGATGGACGGCCTTGAGCCGGAATCCCGCCAGCCAGTGCTGGTCTTCCATCAGGAGGATCGCGAAATCGGTATGGCCGTGGATGAAATCGTGGATGTGGTGGAAGCTGCCTTCACCATTGACACCACGCATGCAACGCCGGGCACCGTGGGCGCCGCCATCATCGAGGGCAAGGCAGTCGATATCATCGACGTGTCCGAACTCGTGGCACCGGAGCATGCCCAGCAGGCGCAGGCCGGCCCGGTTGCGGGTCCGGATGTCCTGGTGGTCGAAAGCTCGGAATTCTTCCGCGCGCTCTTCGCCCCGCTCCTACAGAACGCAGGCTACACCATCAACGTGGTGCCGAGCCTCGCGGCAGCCCGCCATGCCATGGCCAAAGGCAAACCGGGCGTGATCGTGCTCGATCTCGACCAGCCGGGCGAGGAAGCCTTCAACTTCGTGAAGGAACTCGCCGACGAGATGGCTCGCCCGCCGGGCGTGGTGGGTGCGGTGACGCGCGGCGGCCCGCGCGTGATCCAGAAAGCCAAGACCTCCGGCTTGCATGACCTCGTCGGCAAGTTTGACCGGCAGGGCCTGCTCGCCGCCATCGGCGAGGCCCGCACCGGCGTGCAGGGCTGGGAGGTTGCGGCATGAGTGGCGAAAACCGGATGCGGAACGACAGCATGATCGACAACGAAATCCAGCTCATCAGCGTCACCATCGAAGGCCAGATGATCGGCCTGCCGATCACCGCCGTGCGCGATGTCTTCGCCATCACCCGCATGACGCCCGTTCCGAAGGCTGATCGAGCGGTCGCGGGCCTCGTGAACCTGCGCGGGCATATCGTGACCATTCTCGATCTGGGCGCCCTGCTCGGCTCCCGCACGGGCGAGCGCAAGTCCAAGGGTGGCGACACCATGGCCGTGGGCGTGGAATGGAATGGCGAGGTCTTCGGGCTTGTTGTCGATGAAATCGGCGATGTGCTGTCGCTGACTTCCGATTCCTCGGAACCGATGCCCGCGAATATGGGGCAGACCTGGGCTCGCTACACCCGGCGCGTCCACAAGCTCGAACGGGACCTGCTGATCGAAGTCGACCTGCAGGCCCTGCTCGATTCCATGACCCTGCAAGCCGCCTGAACGGGAGAGCTGCAATGACCTATTGCCTCGTGGTGGATGATTCCTCTGTCATCCGCAAAGTTGCGCGACGCATTCTCGAAGGACTCGATTTTGAAATCGCCGAGGCAGAGGACGGCCAGCAGGCCGTTCTGGCATGCACGAACCGCATGCCGGACGCGATCCTTCTCGATTGGAACATGCCGAACATGGATGGCTATGAGTTCCTGATGAAGCTCCGCACCATGGAAGGCGGCGCCCACCCCAAAGTGGTGTTCTGCACCACCGAAAACGACGTCTCCCATATTGCCAAGGCCATGGATTCGGGCGCGGACGAATATGTGATGAAGCCGTTCGACAAAGACATTCTGACCTCGAAATTCGCGGAAGTGGGCCTGCTCGCGGCCTGATCGCCGCGTTCCCATCCCGCCTATCGCCTTTTTTTCTCCGGAGCCCTTCTTCATGGTGGCCTTGCCGCAAAGACAGCCGATTTCCATGGCGCCGCCACGCGTTCGCGTTGCGGTCGTGGATGATTCGGTGGTCGTGCGCGGGCTTCTCTCGCGCTGGCTGGCGGAAACGCCGGCCATCGAGGTCGCCGGAACCTTCCGCTCGGGCCGGGAGATCATCGAGGCTTTGCCGGCCTTGCAACCCCGGATCATCCTGCTCGATCTCGACATGCCGGATATGGACGGGCTCACAGCCCTTCCGCTGATCCTGTCGAAATCGCCGGGCACACGCGTCATCGTAGTCTCCTCGCTCTCGGTGCATGGCGCCGAGATGACCATGCGCTGCCTGATGAAGGGCGCGACGGATTACCTCCCCAAGCCGTCGAACCATCGCGAGGTCTCCACCTCGGCGGATTTCCGGCAGGCGCTGATCGCCAAGGTGCTGGCCGTGGGCGGCATCCGCGCCGCCATGCGTCAGCAGCAGGTTGCAGCCCCCGTCGCTCCGCGTGCGCAAACTCCCGCACCCGCGCCGGCGGCGACGAGTTCGCTTTTCGCACGTACCTCGTCCACCGGACGCGTGGTCACACCGCTCCCCACCGCACCGGCCACGGCGGCTGTTCCGGCGGCGGCGCATCACGGTCGTGTATCGGCCGGCATCCGCCCACTGGAAAAGACGCGACCGAAAGTCATCGTCATCGGCGCGTCCACAGGTGGCCCGCAGGCCCTCGTGAGCCTGCTCGGCCGCATGCCGCGGGTCGCGAGCCGTGTGCCGATTGTCATCGCCCAGCATATGCCGCCAATCTTCGGCGCGATCTTTGCCACGCATCTGAAGCAGCATGTGGGCCTGCCCGCCTGCGAGGCGGCAGAAGGCAAGCCGCTTCAGGCCGGCTCGATCTACCTCGCCCCTGGCGGCTGCCACACGGTCATCCGCCGCAAGGCGGACGGCCAGATGATCCTCACAATGCTCCCCTCCGAGGCGCGCGGCCCCTGGCGGCCTTCCATCGACCTGCTCTTCACGAGCGCGGCGGAATGCTTCGGGCCGGAAGCTCTGGCCATCGCGCTGACGGGCATGGGCAAGGACGGAACCGAAGGCGCGCAGGATCTCATCCGCCGCGGCGCCAATGTCATCGTGCAGGACGAACCTTCGAGCGTGGTCTGGGGCATCCCCGGCAGCATCGCCGAAGCCGGATTCGCCGCTGCCCAATTGCCGCCCGAAAAGCTCGGGGATCTGGCGCAGTCTCTGGTGGAAGGAAACGCAGCATGAGCATCCATGCGATCCAGAAGACGATTGAATTCATCAAGCAGGCCGCGGGCATCATCCTCACGCCGGAAAAGGCCTATTTCGTCGAGGCCCGCCTCGCGCCGGTTCTGCGCGAGGAGAACATCGCCAATCTCGATGACCTCCTGCGCAAGGCCGAGACCGGGGATCGCCGCCTCCAGCAGCGCATGATCGATGCGCTGACGACCAACGAGACCTTCTTCTTCCGCGATCGCCAACCTTTCGACCATTTCCGCGATGTCATCATGCCGGAGCTGCATCAGCGCCGCTCGCCGGAAAAAACCATCCGCATCTGGTGCGCCGCCTGCTCCTCGGGCCAGGAGCCGTTCTCGCTGGTGATGCTGCTCGACGAGATGCGCGCGAAGATCGGCAACCGCCAGGTGGAGATCATCGCCACGGATATTTCCGAAGGCATCCTCTCCAAGGCGAAGGCCGGGCTTTTCAACCAGTTCGAAGTGCAGCGCGGCCTGCCGACGAAGCTGCTGCTGCAATATTTCCAGAAGCAGGGCGACAACTGGAAGATTTCCGATGACGTTGTGCGCCGCGTGAATTTCCAGAAGTTCAACCTGATGGAAGATCCGCGCGGGCTCGGCACCTTCGATGCGATTTTCTGCCGCAACGTGCTGATTTACTTCGATCGTCCGACGCGCTCGAAGGTGTTCGACAAGCTCGCGAGCCGCCTTGCGCCCGATGGCTTCCTGCTGCTGGGCGGCGCGGAATCGACCTTCGGTGTCACCGAGCGCTTCGTGAGTCACGCGAAGGAGCGCATGCTACTAGTGCCGGCACCGGCGCGGAAACCGGAACTGCGAGTCGCCGGCGCATAACGCGCGGCAAAATCTCCGCTTCAAAAAACCGGGCCGAAACGCCCGGCTTTTTCATGCGTGCTTTCGGGAGTGCATGGCGCGGAGCGCAACAAAAAACCCGCCTCGGTGAAAGGCGGGTTGGGAATTCTTCAGGAGATCGCTTGATCAGGCCGGGATGCGCTCATCCGCGTCGGTCGGCTCGCGCAGCACGTAGCCACGGCCCCACACCGTCTCGATGTAGTTGCGGCCACCAGATGCGTTCGCGAGCTTCTTGCGCAGCTTGCAGATGAACACGTCGATGATCTTGAGTTCCGGCTCGTCCATGCCGCCATAGAGATGATTGAGGAACATCTCCTTGGTGAGGGTCGTGCCACGGCGGAGCGAGAGCAGCTCCAGCATCTGATATTCCTTGCCGGTAAGGTGCACGCGGTGCCCGCCGACTTCCACGGTCTTCTGGTCGAGATTGACGATGAGATCGCCCGTCGAGATGACCGACTGCGCATGGCCCTTGGAGCGACGCACGATGGCGTGGATGCGCGCCACCAGCTCGTCCTTATGGAAGGGCTTGGTGAGGTAATCGTCGGCGCCGAAGCCGAGGCCCTTCACCTTGTCGTCGATGCCGGCCATGCCCGAGAGGATCAGGATCGGCGTCTTGACCTTCGCGACGCGCAAGGAGCGCAGAACCTCGTAGCCCGACATATCCGGGAGGTTCAGATCGAGAAGGATAATATCGTAGTCGTAGAGCTTACCAAGATCGATGCCTTCCTCGCCGAGATCCGTGAGGTAGACGTTGAAATTCTCGCTCTTGAGCATCAGCTCGATGCTCTTGGCCGTCGCGCTGTCGTCTTCGATGAGGAGCACGCGCATGTTTCGAAACCCCAGCTTCCGTCACGGTTGGCATTCGCCACCGGCGCGCGGGCCTCGCCGCAACCCCGGAGCAATTAACTTCTCAACAAAGATACGCCCGAAGAGTTAACAAATCGTAATTCGTTAAGGCAAGCTTGCGGCCTGAAAGAAGCGATTAATCTAACACGAAGGGCAATTTATAAAGGTTTGATCGCCGCCCTTTACTTTTGATTCAGCTTCTCAGCGATTTCAGCCAAGCGATTCAACGGACTCACGATTTCGCCGCCACCCGCCAGCACACGGGCGAAAATCCCCGGCCGAGAGCGCGCCCGTCCTCCCCAGCCGTTCTGGCGCGCTGACTGTCGCAGAAGCCCAAACCATGCGAATCTCGACTGCGAATCACCCGCAATCAACGCCATGGATTCGCGGGGGAAGCACAGCCGCCCGCAGCGGAGCGACAATGTCCGGACAGACCCTGCAAGGCCTGATCGACGAGGTGCCGGAATACACGGTCTATGGCCGCGTCGGCGCCGTGCGCGGCCTCACCATCGAGATCGTGGGACCGCTGGGCCATATGGAACTCGGCGGGCTCGTTTCCATCGAGACGGACCGGTCCGATCCCGTCCTCTGCGAGGTGGTAGGCTTCGATTCCGGTCGCGCCATCGCCATGCCTTTCGCCAATGTGGAAGGCTTGCGCCGGGGCTGCCCGGCCCATGTGGTGAGCCGCCGCGCGGCGATCCGGCCCGATCATTCCTGGCGCGGCCGCGTGATGGATGCTTTCGGCCGGCCCATTGATGGCAAGGGCCCGCTACGGCCCGGCCCCCGGCCCTATCCTTTCCGCAACGAACCTCCGCCTGCGCACAAGCGCCAGCGCGTGGGCGCGCCGCTCGATCTCGGCGTGCGGGCACTGAACGCCTTTCTCACCTGCTGCCAAGGCCAGCGCATGGGCATCTTCGCCGGGTCCGGCGTGGGGAAATCCGTGCTGCTCTCGATGCTCGCGCGCAATTCCTCGGCGGATGTCTCCGTGGTCGGCCTTGTGGGCGAGCGCGGTCGCGAGGTGCAGGAATTCCTGCAGGACGACCTCGGCGAGGAAGGCCTCGCGCGTTCCGTGGTGGTGGTCGCCACCTCGGACGAGCCCGCTTTGATGCGCCGACAGGCGGCCTACCTCACGATGGCCATTGCCGAGTTCTTCCGCGACGAGCGGATGAACGTGCTCTGCATGATGGATTCCGTTACCCGCTTCGCCATGGCGCAGCGCGATATCGGCCTCAACGTCAACGAGCCGCCGACCACCAAGGGCTACACGCCCAGTGTCTTCGGGGAATTGCCGCGTCTGCTCGAACGCGCAGGTCCTGGCGAGGAGGGATCGGGCACCATCACCGGCCTCTTCACGGTGCTGGTCGATGGCGACGACCACAACGAGCCCGTGGCCGATGCTGTGCGCGGAATTCTCGACGGGCATATCGTGATGGAGCGTCGCATTGCAGAGCGCGGGCGCTATCCTGCCATCAACGTTCTGAAGAGCGTATCACGCACCATGCCGCGCGCGGCGGACCCGGTTTATCTGCCGACGATCGTGAAGGCGCGCAACCTGATGGCGACCTACACAGACATGGAAGAACTGATCCGTCTGGGTGCTTATCGCAAGGGAACGACGCCGGAAGTGGACCGCGCGATCGACGCAAACCCGGAACTCGAAAGTTTTCTTTCCCAAGGTAAGGAAGAATCAACCTCCCTCGGCGAAAGCTATGAACGTCTCGCGGAGATCGTTAATCGACTGGGGGAATAGCCGCTGGCTTTCTCCCGGTCGGTCCCGGCGTAATTCGGGGCCGGTCAAGGAGTAGTCAGGACCATGAAGTCGCGCGATACGTTGATCCGTCTGAAGCGGTTCCACGTCGATGAAAAGCGCCGGCGCGTTTCGCAGATCGAATCGATGATCGCGGACTTTCAGCGCATGGCAACGGATCTCGACCGGGAAATCGAGGGCGAGGAGCGCAAGGCCGGAATTTCCGACCCCGCCCATTTTGCCTACCCAACCTATGCAAAGGCCGCCCGCACGCGGCGCGATAACCTGCTGCAATCCGCGGCCGACCTGCAGGGTCAGCTCGAGGATGCCAAGTCCGCGCTGAACGAGGCTTTCGAGGAACTCAAGAAGGTCGAGATCCTCGAAGACCGCGAAAAGGCGGCGGAGCGTGCGGAAATGCAGCTGCGCGACCAGATCGAGACCGATCGGATCGCAGCCCGCATGCGCTTTGCGGCCGGACGTCTCTGAGCGTTTTCAGCCGATCAACGGAACATGGGCGGCAGCCTCCCGCGGGAGGGTGCCGTCGAGCCGCGGGTCGGTGAAAACCTCCAGCGCATTCGCATAGGGCACGAAACCCACCTTGCGGTAAAAGGCCAGCGCCCCCGGCGCATCGAAGCTGCATGTGTGGACCATCAGCGAGACGGCCCCCGCCGCTTTCGCGCGGTGGATCGCGAATTCCGCGAGCGCGCGCCCGACGCCCTTGCCGATGAGGCGCGGAAGCAGGCCGAAATAGACGAGTTCGGGCTCTTCGCCAGCGAAATCGAGTTCGACTATGCCGCAATCGCCTTCCGCATCCAGCAGCGCATAGGCCTCGTGAGCGGGCTGATCGAGCAATTCAGCGAGAGCCTGATCGGCAAGCTTCAGCCGGCCGAACCACAGCCAATCCTCGCCCACCGCGCGGAAGAGCCCGCGATAGCGCTCGCGATCTGCACCCGTAAGGCGCTCCAGCCGGAAGCCGGACGGGAGAGGCGTTGGCACAGGCACGGATTCCAGCGGATGCCGCATATACATCGTGAAAACGGCAAGCTGGCCGGGCGGAAGGAAGTGATAACCATCACTCAGCATGGAATTGTCGTTCTCCTGTCATCACAGGGGTCGTTATCCGCCGGCAGGGCATAGTGGAGCAAGCGCGAACGCTTGCCTTCCGAAGCCTGCTCGGGCAGGGATCAGGCGGGAACGCGCTCATGCGCGGGGTGGGGCAGCGATGAAGCGGATCAAGGATTTCTTCTGGCCGGTCGTGGGGCTTGCGGCGGTCATCTGGTCGATGGACCTGCTCTACAAGAAACTCCGGCTCGAGGCCGTGCAGGGTGCCAAAGCTTCCGCCGACAACGCCTTGATTGCCCGCATTGACCAGGCGGGCTTTTTCGAAAGCCTGTCGATCATCGCGAGCCAGATCGGCCACAAGCTCGCGGCGATTCCCGCGCATGGCTACCTGCTGGCGGCTCTGTCCACGCTTTTCGCCTATTGGGCGCTCGCCTGGTATGATCGGATCGCGCTGATCCATCTCAACCGGCATAAGGGCATTTCCTGGCTCTTCATCACCACCTGCTCCTTCGTGACCTACGCGATTTCGCACAATATCGGCGGATCGGTGTTTTCCGGCGGAATGGTGCGCTATCGCGCCTATACCTCGAAGGGCCTGAGCGCAGCGGAAGTGGCCGTGCTCGTGGCACTCTGCTCCTTCACCTTCGCCTTCGGCACCATCGTGCTCGGCGGGCTGGTGCTGGTCTTCGAGCCGCATATCGTGAAGCCGCTCGCACCCATTTCCGAGCATATCATCCGCATGATCGGAATCGGCATGCTGACTTTCTGCGTGCTCTACACCATCGGCTCGTGGCTGAAGTTCAAGCCGCTGGTGATCAAGGGCTTCAAGCTGGAATATCCGAACCTTAACATCGTCTGGCGGCAATGGATCGCAGCACCGATGGAATTGCTGGGTGCGGCGGGCATCATCTATTTCGCGCTGCCGGAGCAGGGAAACCCCGGCTATTTCATCGTGCTCGGCGCGTTCCTGCTCTCGTTCTCGGCGGGCCTGCTGTTCCAGGTGCCGGGCGGGGTGGGCGTGATGGAGACGGTGTTCATCGCGGTGATGCCCGGCATGCCGGCCACCGAGGTTTTCGCGGCCCTGCTCGTCTGGCGGCTCTTCTACCTGCTGATCCCGCTGGCGCTCGCGATCCCCGTCCTTCTGGTCTTCGAGCGCGGCCAGCTTGCGAAGCGGAGAGCGGAGAGCGGCGCAAGCCAGCCCCCAGCCTGATTGTTACACCGAGCCCACGGTGCGCAGGCGCGCGCTGGGATGAATCTCGCCCTGCGCGATCACCGCCGTCTGCGGACGGAAGCGCTCGACCACCATCCGCACATAGGGCCGGATGGCGTTGGAGGTGACGAGCACCGGCATCTCGCCGAGCTTCGCCGCCTCCTCGAAGCGGTCACGCAGCGAGATCACGAAATCATGCAGGCGTGAGGGCTGCATCGCGAGATGCTTGATCTCGCCATCCCCGATCAGCGACGAGGCGAAGGCGTCTTCCCATGCGGGCGACAGCGTGATGAGCGCGAGCTGGCCCGTGGGGCCCGTGTGCTGCGAACAGAGCTGCCGGGCGAGGCGCGTGCGGATATGCTCGACGATCATGCGTGGATCGCGCAGGGCGCCCGCTACTTCCGCCGTTGCTTCCAGAATTGTGCCAAGATCGCGGATCGAAACGCGCTCGGCCAGCAGCAATTGCAGGATGCGCTGCACACCCGTCGTGGAAATCTGCCCCGGCACGAATTCCTTCAGCAGATCCTGGTGCGCCTTCGGCAGTTCCTTCAGGAGCTTCTGCACCTCCACGAAGGAGAGCAACTCGCTCATGTTGTTCTTGATGACCTCGGTGAGATGCGTGGCAATCACGGTCGCGGGGTCCACCACCGTGTAGCCGCGCAGTTGCGCCTCATCGCGCAGGGCCTCGTCGATCCAAGTCGCGGGCAGGCCAAAGGTCGGCTCCAGCATATGCGCGCCGGGCAGTTGCACCTGCCCGCCAGCGGGGTCCATCGCCATGTACTGGTTCGGGAACACGACGCCATTGCCGGCCTCTATCTCCTTCAGCTTGATGACATACTGGTTCGATTCAAGCTGCACATTGTCCACGAGACGCACCGAGGGCAGCAGGAAGCCCATTTCCGCCGCCAGCGTGCGACGCAGGGCCTTGATTTGGTCGGTGATCTTGTCCTCGCCGTTCTGTCCCTGAACCAGCGGCAGGAGCGCGTAGCCGATCTCGATGCGCAGTTCATCGAGGCGCAGGGCATCCTGCACCGGCTCTTCCGCCGGCGTGGCCTGCGCGGCAGCCTGTTCGAGCGCGACCTGCGCCTGTTCCTTCAGGGCACCCAGTTGCTGCTCGCGCTGGAGGCGCAGCGCCATATAGACCGCACCGGCTGCAAGCCCGAGGAAGGGCAGCATCGGCATGTTCGGCAGCAGCGAGATGATGACCATCACGAAAGCCGACATGCCCAAAGCCTTCGGCACACTTGCGAGCTGCTTGGTCAGCGCCTTGTCGGCAGCACCGGTCACGCCCGCCTTCGAGACGAGAAGGCCCGCCGCGGTCGAGACGATCAGCGCCGGGATCTGCGTCACGAGGCCATCGCCAACGGTCAGCAGGGTGTAGGTGCGGGCGGCGGAGGAGAAATCCATGCCCATCTGCGCCACACCGATGATGATGCCGCCGATGACATTGACGAACGTGATAAGGATGCCCGCGATCGCGTCACCGCGCACGAATTTCGAGGCACCATCCATCGCGCCGTAAAAGGAGCTTTCGTCCTCCAACGCCTTGCGGCGGGCCTTCGCCTCATCCTGATCGATCAGGCCGGCGGAGAGATCGGCGTCGATCGCCATCTGCTTGCCGGGCATCGCATCGAGGCTGAAGCGTGCCGCGACTTCCGCGATGCGCCCCGAACCCTTGGTGATGACCACGAAGTTCACGATCACCAGGATGATGAAGACGATCAACCCGATGATGAAGTTGCCGCCCATCACGAAGGTGCCGAAGCTCTCGATGACGTGGCCGGCCGCCCCCGTGCCCGTATGACCGTGTGTGAGAATGAGGCGCGTGGAGGCAATGTTCAGTGCCAATCGCAACATCGTGGCGATGAGCAGGATGGTCGGGAAGGCAGAGAATTCCAGTGGCGCCGCAATGAACAGCGCCGTCATCAGGATCAGCACCGAGAGGATGATCGAGAAGGCGAGGAACAGATCAAGCAGGAATGCCGGCAGCGGCACGATCATCACGACCAGAATCGTGAGAACGCCCATCGCCATGATGATATCGGAACGGCGCATCACAGCGCCCATTTCCTTGGCTGTGATGGTCGAACCTAGCCCGGCGAAGGGATTGGAAGACCCTGATCCGCCTGCGGGAACGTCGCTCATGCCTGCCTCGCCTCATGGTTGCACAACCCGAATCACGCCGCGTTCTCGCGGGCGTTCCGGTGCTGGGCAATTTTTGCCGGGTGGATGGTTAACAGCCGGTTACGAAGCAAGGGGGGACATGAAAGCCGGAGCCGGGAACGAAAAAGGGCCGGGCCATTTCCGGCCCAACCCTTCCATTCTTCTCGCCCGGAATTCGGCTCTCAGGCCATCGCCACGCGTGCCGTGCCGGGCTCCGGGATATCGAGGCCATCGGCGGAATATTCGTTGAGCTTGTTGCGCAAGGTGCGGATGGAAATACCGAGGATTTTCGCCGCATGCGTGCGATTGCCCAGGCAATGGTCCAGCGTATCGAGGATCAGTTCGCGCTCGACATCCGCCACGGTGCGGCCCACCAGAGCGCGGGTCGCTGCCTCGGCCAGTTCCGCCGCCTTGCGAGCCGTGGCATCCGAAGCGCTCTGTGCGAGGCTCTCGCCCTCCGGCGTGAGGATCGCATCCGGCGCGATCTCCGCACCCATCGAGAGCAGCACCGCGCGATGGATGGTGTTCTCGAGTTCGCGCACGTTGCCGCGCCACGGATTTGCGAGCAGCAGGCGCTTCGCATCATGGCTGATGATGCGGTTCGGCAGGCCGTTCATCTGCGCGTATTTCTTCGCGAAATGGCCGGCGAGTTCGATGATGTCCGCCGGGCGTTCACGCAGCGACGGAATCTTCAGGTTCACGACGTTCAGGCGATAGAGCAGATCCTCGCGGAAATGCCCGGCCTTCACATGCTCCAGCAGGTTGCGGTTGGAGGTCGCGATAATGCGGATATCGACCGGCACCGGGCGCTGGCCGCCCACACGGTCGATCACGCGCTCCTGAATCGCGCGCAGCAGCTTCGCCTGCAGGCGCACATCCATCTCGGAGATTTCGTCGAGCAGCAGCGTGCCGCCATCGGCCTCCTCGAACTTGCCGATGCGCCGCGCGATGGCCCCCGTGAAGGCGCCCTTCTCATGGCCGAACAGCTCGCTTTCGAGCAGATTATCGGGGATCGCCGCGCAATTGACCGAGACGAAAGGCTTCGTGGCCCGCTTCGATTTCTCGTGCAGGAAGCGCGCCATCACCTCCTTGCCGACGCCCGATTCACCCGTGATCAGCACGGAGGCATCCGAACCCGCGATCTGCTTCGCGAGCTGCACCACCCGCGCCATGCTCTCGTCACGGAAGATGATCGAGGTTTCGGTGCGGCTGACCGCTTCCAGCACCGCCGCAATGAGTTCCGGATCGGGCGGGAGGGGGATGTATTCCTTGGCGCCCGCATCGATCGCCATCACGGCAGCGCGTTTGTCGTTGGAGACACCGCAGGCGACAATCGGCGCGCTCATGTGTTCGGCCGCAAGGCCTTCGCACAGGGCGCGGATATCGATCTGGACATCGACCATCAGAAGGTCGGCGCCCTTGCCCTGACGCAGGTGCGAAAGGGCCGCTTCCACGCCATCCACCTGCGCCACGGAGGCGCCGCGTTCCCGCGCGATCTTGGCCGCGGTAATCAGTTCCCCGCGCAAGGTTCCCACGATGAGAAGCCGCATGGCCGTTCTCCTTCATTCGGACTTGCCGCACCGGAAGGCGCAGCGGGCCTTCATTCCATCCGCGCCGGGATCGGCGCGGAATGGGGCAACCTCAGCGGTCGCCCCTGATGATATCTGGTCGCAAAATCTTCACGCGAACCGGAACCACTTCGCTCGATTTTGCTCTGGGCGACCTTAGCGGTCGCCCTTGATGATTTCCGTCATGGTCACGCCGAGCTTGTCGTCGACCAACACCACCTCGCCGCGCGCGACGAGCCGGTCATTCACGAAGATATCGATGGCCTCGCCCACCTTGCGGTCGAGTTCGAGGATATGGCCGGGGCTCATGCGCAGCAGGTCACCCACGCCCATCTTCGAGCGGCCGAGCACGGCGGAAACCTGCACCGGCACATCGAAGACATGCTCGAGATCGGCGGCGGTCTTGGCGCTCGGCGGCTGCTCGCCATCCATGCCATACGCGGCCGCGACAAGCTCGGCGGTCGATTCCAGATCGCTCAGGGGAAGCATGCTCTCGGTGGACATGGGGGCGAACTCCTGTTCGGTGTCTCAATGGTCAGAACGCACCGCGCTTCAGCACGATGTCGAGCGATTGCTCGATGAGGTATTCGAGTTTCTCGCGCTCCCGCACGATCCCGCCCTCGGCCCATTCGATGCGGCAATCGCCGAGGCGAACCGCGGGATCCGGGAAAACGAAGAGCTTCAGATCAATGCCGTTCTCGCGCAGCAGAAGCGTGAGACGCGATTTCGTCGCGTCCACCAGCGAGGGATCGACGCGCACCGCGACATGCGGAGCGCCGCGCAGATCGTTCAGGATGGCGCGGGCCGTGGCCTCCACGGTCGCAACCGGCATCTGCTCCACGAGCTTGCCCGCAAGCTTGCGGGCGAAGACGAGCGCGAAATGCAGCGCTTCCTTGCGGGCCTCGGCTTCGGTGGCGCGCATGTGGTCTGCCGCCATCCGCAACTGGCTCGCGATCTGGCCCATCGCATCGGCGATGCGGTTCGCCTCGTCGTCGCGCTGGATCTGGCGACCCTGCTCGATTCCGCG
>JALOTF010000060.1 GCA_025458025.1 Beijerinckiaceae bacterium
TGACCAGCTTCGCGCCATCCTTCGCGATGCCGCCCGCCTCATATTGGCTGCCGACCATGAAGCCCGAAATGTTCTGCAAAAACAGCAGCGGAATGCGCCTTTGGCAGCACAATTCCACGAAATGGGCGCCCTTCTGCGCGCTTTCCGAGAAGAGAATGCCGTTATTCGCGATGATGCCCACGGGGATGCCGTAGATCGAGGCAAAACCCGTGACGAGCGTGGTGCCGTAGAGGGCCTTGAACTCATCGAAGCGCGAGCCATCGACAATGCGGGCGATGACCTCGCGGATATCGTATTGCCGCTTGAGGTCCGTGGGCACGAGGGCTTCAAGCTCACCGGCATCGAGCACCGGGTCTTCCGGTTCGCCCAAGGCGATATCCGCCGGCTTGCGGCTGTTGAGATTGGCCACGGCGCGCCGCGCCAACGCCAGAGCGTGCCGATCATCGGCGGCATAGTGATCCGCCACGCCCGAGCGCCGGGCATGCACATCCGCACCGCCGAGATCTTCCGCTGAGACCACCTCGCCCGTCGCGGCCTTCACCAGCGGAGGGCCGCCGAGGAAGATCGTGCCCTGCTTCCGCACGATGATGGTTTCATCCGACATAGCCGGCACATAGGCGCCGCCCGCCGTGCAGGAGCCCATGACAACCGCGATCTGCGGGATACCCAGGCCCGACATCGTGGCCTGATTGTAGAAGATGCGCCCAAAATGCTCGCGATCGGGGAACACATCGGTCTGGTGCGGCAGGTTCGCACCGCCGGAATCGACGAGATAGACGCAAGGCAGCCGGTTCTCGCGGGCGATTTCCTGCGCGCGCAGATGCTTCTTCACGGTCATCGGGTAGTAGGTGCCGCCCTTGATGGTCGCATCGTTGCAGACCACCATCACCTCGCGACCTTCCCGCGGCGAGCGCGCCGACCTCCAGAAACGGCGATCCGGGATCGAGCAGGCCCATCACGCGGTCACGCGGGAGGAGTTTTCCGCGCGATACGTGCCGTTCGCGGGCCTTTTCCGGCCCACCCAGAGCGGCGATGCGGCGCTTTTCGATCAGCTCCGCCCGGAGCTTCGCCCATTCCTGCGCATTCAGCGCGGAATCAGGAGCGGAGGGGTCGAATTGCGAGCGGAGAACGGCCATCGGAATCCTCGGGAACGGCGGGCGCCAGAGTGGTATACCACTCATCGGCTCCCCTTATTCACCGTTCCCGGGCGCAATTCAATGGCGAGTTAGCGGCGAAGCTTGTCGATGTTATCGACATCCTCGATCTTCCAGGGCTCGGCCACTGCTGCCTGATACCATTTCTGGAAGGCAGGCAGCCGGTAGATCGCCTCGACATATTCGTGGGTCGCGCGATCCACGGATACCTCATACGACCGGATGCGCGTGCAAAGGGGCGCGAACATCGCATCCACAGCACCAAATTCACCGAAGAGAAACGGCCCTTCCGCGCCATATTCCATGCGCAACTGGCGCACATAACCGGAGAAGCGCATCAGATCCGCCTCCGCTGCCGAGGTGAGCCGGCGCGAGGACTGGCGCTTGAGGTTCATCGGCAATTGCTGGCGCAGGGCATGGAAACCGGCATGCATCTCGGCGGCCATGGACCGCGCAAGACCGCGCACTTCGATATCCTCCGGCCAGAGCTTGGCCTCGGGGTGCTTTTCGTTCGCGAACTCGATGATCGAGAGCGATTCCCACAGAACGAGGTTGCCGTATTTCAGCGCGGGCACGAGGCCGGTCGGCGAATATTGCTGCAATTGCTGTTTGGTGTTCGCGTGGCCCAGCGGCACCAGAATTTCGGCAAACGGAATGCCCTTCGCAGCCATGGCCAGCCACGGGCGCAAGGACCATGAGGAATAATTCTTGTTGCCGATGACAAGAGTGAGTTTGGGCGGAAAACGGGGCGGAACGGTCGCGTTGGTCTTCATGGTTTCTCCCCAGGCAAAGGTTCCGGAAGCTGGACGGGGGCACCGGATTTCTTCCAGGCCCCGAACCCTCCCTCAACATGCGCGACGGGCTTGAGGCCCATCTCCTGCGCTGTCTTGGCAGCCAGCGCGGATCGCCAGCCACCTGCGCAGAAAAAGATAAATGTCTTGTCTTCCTGAAACACCGGCTTCGCATAAGGGCTTTCCGGGTCGATCCAGAATTCCAGCATGCCGCGCGGGCAATGGAAGGCGCCGGGCATCTTGCCTTCGCGCTCAAGTTCTCGCGGATCACGAAGATCGACGAAAACTACGTCGGCCTGGCCGTGCAGCGCCTTCGCCTCGTCCACGGAAAGCGTGCGAACGGATACGTTCGCTTCCGCCAGCAGGGCCTTGTAACCCTTGGTGATGGTCTGCGGCATAAGGCCTCCCAGCCCCGCGAATCGCGCGCGTTGCACGCAAATACATTGCGTTTGACTGCCCTATTTTGCAATCCGGCTAGTTTCAACCCCGTTTGAAGCTGATTTTTGGAGTTGATTTGACGAATCCGGCCCATAGGCGCAAAGCAACGCCCTCAGCCCAAGGGAGCCTCAACCGTGAGCGATACTGCCGCCATCGAAGAAACATTGCTGGCCCTCGCGGCTGAGCGTGGGCCGGACAAGACCTTCTGTCCGTCCGAGGCCGCACGCGCACTGGGCGGTTCGCATCCCGATGGCTGGGGACCATTGATGCAGCCCATCCGCCGCGTGGCTGTGCGGCTCGCGCTGGATGGTCGCCTGCAGATTCTGCGCAAGGGAAAACCGGTCGATCCACTGGATTTCAAGGGTGTTTATCGTCTTGCGGCGCGCGACGAACGGTAATCGCTCAAATGCAATTCAATTGACCAACGATCCGTGAACCATAAGCTGGTCCTGGATCTGGTCCAACAATCGAATTAAGAAATCTCAAATCTGTCCGACCGCTTTCTACCTCAGATAAAGGAGGCAGAAGGCCGTGTCGATCTTTCAGCGGTTCCTGAAGAACAGTCGAGGCTCCATGGGCGTCAGCCTTGGATTGGGGCTTGTACCGATTGTTGCAGTGATGGGACTTGCTGTCGATTATTCGAACAGCGTGTCAGCCAAGTATCGCCTCCAGCAAGTACTGGATTCCACCGCCACCGCAATTGCAACCGATACGGATGCATCGCTGATCCCGCCTGCCGCCTTGCAGGCCCGCGCGCAGACCTACGCCCAGAGCCTGTCCGGCGGACTGGATGTGGAAGGCCTGACCCTCACCGTCACGCTCACCGCGGATGAGGTCTCGGTCGTGGGCTCAGCCCAGACCAAGCTCACCTTCGGGCAGATTTTCGGCCAGAATTCGCGCGAAGTCCGGGTCGCAGTCACCGTGTTGCGCGGCAAGATGAAGAACATCGAACTGGCGATGGTGCTCGACAATACAGGCTCGATGGCCGGGCAAAAAATCACCCAATTGAGGGCCGCCGTGAAAGGCCTCGTCGATTTCTTCGAGCCACGCGTCGAAAAGCAAGGCGATGTGAAGATCGCCATGGTCCCTTTCACCAACGCCGTGCGCGTGGAACGCAGCTGGATGCCCAACTGGATGCTGCGCACCAACCCGCCGAACAACTGGAGCGGATGCGTTCAGGATCGCTCGGCGCCCTATGACATCACGGATCAGGCGCCCTCTTCCGGCGTGGGCGACAGCCTCTACTGGTGGACGGGCGGCTGCGGCCAGCTCGCCGAGATCATCCCCATGACAGATAATCTCGGCAAGATCCGGGATGCCGCCGATACGATGATCGCCTCCGGCACCACCAACGTGCCGCTGGGCATGGCCTGGGGCTGGCATGCCCTTTCCTCCGGCCTGCCGCTCACCGAAGGCAGCCCGCCGGAGGCCGAGAACAAGGTCCGCGTGATGATCGTGCTGACCGACGGCGAGAACACCCAGCATCGTTGGGCCGGCGGATCGAACGGCATCGACGATCGCATGCGGCTGATCTGCACGAATGTGAAGAACACGGGCATCACGGTCTTCACCGTGCGCGTCATCAATGGCGACGCCAACCTTCTGAGAGACTGCGCGACTTCACCGAACCACTATTTCAACGTGACCAATGCCAACCAGCTGAAGCCCGTTTTCGAGCAGATCGCCTCGGCCATGTCGAAAATGCGCATCGCGAAGTGAGGTGCAGCGGGGCCGGGATGGCTCAGCCGCATTCCTGTTCCAGCAACCGCGCCCGCACCCAGCCAGAAAGCTTCTGCTGACGCGCGGGGCCCCAGTAGATCACGGGCTGCCAGCCAACGCGCGCCCTGCGGGTAGTATCGATCTGCACATCCTCCCCGGCGGGAATGCGACGGAGAACCCGCGCTTCGGCATCCGGAGCCGCCCGCAAGGCCACGAAGCCATCCGCGGTTTGCCTGACCGGACAGAACGCCGTGGCCTGTGCCAAGGCGGGCATGGCGAGCAAGGCGGCAATCGTGAGCGCCAATCGCACGAAAGTCCCCTCACCCCGCCTTCGCGAACAGCTCGCGACCAATGAGCATGCGGCGGATTTCGCTGGTGCCCGCGCCAATCTCGTAGAGCTTTGCATCGCGCAGTAGGCGGCCCGTGGGGTAATCGTTGATGTAGCCGTTGCCGCCGAGAAGCTGGATCGCATCGAGCGAAAGCTGCGTCGCCTTTTCCGCCGCGATGAGAATCGCGCCCGCAGCATCCTCGCGGGTGGTTTCACCCCGGTCGCAGGCCTTTGCCACGGCGTAGACGTAAGCCTTGCAGGCATTCATGGTCACATACATGTCGGCGATCTTGCCCTGCACGAGCTGGAATTCGCCGATGGATTTGCCGAACTGCTTCCGCTCCCGCACATAGGGCAGCACGATATCGAATGCCGCCTGCATGATGCCCAGCGGCCCCGCAGCGAGCACCGCGCGCTCGTAATCGAGGCCGGACATCAGGATGTTCACGCCCTTGCCTTCGGCATCAAGGCGGTTCTCCTCCGGCACCTCGCAATCCTGGAAGACGAGTTCACCCGTTTCCGAGCCGCGCATGCCCAGCTTGTCAAGCTTCTGCGCGATGGAGAAACCCTTGAAGCCCTTCTCGATGATGAAGGCGGTGATGCCCCGCGGGCCGGCAGTCACATCGGTCTTCGCGTAGACGATCAGCGTCTCGGCGGAGGGACCGTTGGTAATCCACATCTTCGAGCCGTTGAGGATGTATGTGTCGCCCTTCTTGTCGGCGCGCAGCTTCATGGAGACAACATCCGAACCGGCACCGGGCTCGCTCATCGCCAGCGCGCCGAGATGCTCGCCGGAAATGAGCTTCGGCAGGTAGCGGGCCTTCTGCTCCTTCGAGCCCCAGCGGCGCAGCTGGTTCACGCAGAGGTTGGAATGCGCCCCATACGAAAGCCCCACCGAGGCGGAAGCGCGCGAGATTTCCTCCATCGCCACGACATGTTCGAGATAGCCGAGCCCCGTACCACCATCCTCCTCCGGCACGGTGATGCCATGCAGGCCGAGCGCGCCCATCTCGGGCCAGAGATGGCGCGGGAACCAGTCCTCGCGGTCGATCTTTTCGGCGAGCGGGGCGATCTTGTCCTGCGAAAAGGCGGCCACGCTCTCGCGGATGGCCTCAGCCGTTTCGCCGAGATCGAAATTGAAGCCGCGCGGGCTGTTGGCAAGCATGAGATCCTCCCCCGGGAACCTAATTAGTCAGTGTTGCTGACCTATTTATCGTGGAACCGGCGCAGGCGCCAGCCCTGTCACGCGGCAGAATAGGAGCGCCTTTCGCGCCCGTCCATGCGTCGCAAGGGGGAGAAAGCGTCACAAAGGGGGGAGGAACGCTTTCGTAAGCACCGCTCTTCAGGGGCCGATAACCCTCGTACGCATTCTCGCCACCGGATTAATCCCGCGATCACGCGCGCCAGTGCAGGCTGACACGCGCAGAGGAAAATCGCGACCCATGCCGTCCGAAACCGGACTTCCCGCTGAAACGCTTGCCACCGGGCCCCTTGCCCGGCTCGCAGGCCTGCGCCTGCCGTGGAGCACGATTGGTGCACTGGGTGTGCGGCTCGGCGCGGCAGCCCTCGCCTATCTGCTGCAAATCCTGCTCGCGCGCAGCCTTGGCGCGGCGGAATACGGCACCTTCAGCTTCGCCTGGAGCGTGGTGACCATCGGCGGCTTTCTCGCGACCCTCGGTTTTGGCCAGATCGCCGTGCGCTTCCTCGCGGAATATCATGAACGCGGCGAGCCCGGCCTTGCGCGCGGCTTCCTGCTCCACGCCATTCTCGTGACCACAGCCGGCAGCCTTGTGCTGGCGGCGATTCTCTACGCGCTGTTTCCGCTGGTGGAGGCGGGGTATGGCCTCCTCTGCTGCTCGGCGCTGGCGATTGGCCTGCTGGCGCTCCCGTTTTTCGCCGTGACCGATCTCGTGGAGGGTTTCGCGCGCTCACAAGGCTGGACCATCCGCGCGCTGGCACCGGCCTATCTGGTGCGCACCGGCCTGCTGATGCTCGCGCTGATCGGAACGCTGTGGCTGGGTTACTCCGCCAATGCCATAAGCGCAATGGTTCTGGCCCTCGGCGCGACCATCGGAGCGGCTGTGCTTCAGATCTGCTGGACCATGCCGGCTTTGCTGCGGCTTTTTCCGCCGGCACCGGCGAAAACCGAACGCGCAAGCTGGAATGGCGCGGCGATGCCCACGCTTCTGTCCGATCTCGCGCTTCTCGCGCGGCAGCACATCGATCTGATCATTCTGGGACTACTGGCGCCACCGGCCGTGGTCGGCCTTTACTTTGCCGCGACGCGCATTGCCTCACTGATCGGCCTCGTGGAATTCGCGATTGGCGCGAGCTTCGGCCATCGTTTTGCGCGTGAGGCCTCGAAGGGCGCCGGCGGCCCGGCCTTCCGCGAGGCGCGCCGATGGATGCGCATCGCCGGCCTCGGTGGCGCGATTGCGCTGGGGCTCGGCACGCCGCTGATCCTCTCGCTTTTCGGCGAGGGATTCGCCGGCGCGCTCTGGCCCACCCTGCTGCTGATCACGGGTGCTGCCGTGCGCATGACGCTGGGGCCGCTCGAAGACCTTTTGACCATGAGCGGGTTTGCCGCCGATGTCTGGCGCGCGAATGCCATCGGCGCGCTCATCACGGCCACACTTTGCGCGCTCCTCGCAGGCCCCTATCAGGCCATCGGCGCGGCGATAGCGGCGATGCTCGGCAATCTCGCGGCAGGCCTCGCTCTCGCGCTGGCGCATCGCCGGGTGACATCATGAGCGCGCCCCTCGCCCGTTTCATCACCCTCGAAGAACTCACACTGCGCCGCGATGAATGGCGCGCGCTCTCGGAAAACGCGATCGAGACCAACCCTTTCTACGGCCCCGATCTACTGATCGCGGCTCTGCAATCCGGCGCCTCGCGCAGTGAGACGCGCGTGCTGATCGTCGAGCGGAATGACCGGTTGACCGGTCTGTTTCCGCTCCAGCGGCCTTTCCTGCGTGATGGCGCGATGGGTCTGGGCTGGATGCTCTACCGCGATCCGCTCACCTGCCTCACCGTGCCGCTGATCGCGCCGGCTGGAGCGAAAGAGACACTCGCCACCGCCCTCGCCTTCCTCTCCGAAGCCAATGGCCCGGCGGCCCTCGTGCTGCCGCTGCTGACCGAGAACCAGCCGTTCGCAACCCTGCTGAAACGGGTCGTGGAAAAGCAGATGCGGTTCGCGGTGCCGATGCAGAGCTGGGAGCGCCCGGCCATCGCGCGCGGTTCCGTGCTGCTCCCGAAGGCGGCGCGCGCCATCGAGAAGAAGCGTCGCCGGCTTGAAAAACTGGGGCCCATCAGCGTGCGCCGGATGATGAGCGGCAACCCGGACGTCAGCCGCCTGCTCGACGATTTCCTGACCATGGAGGCGCTGAGCTGGAAGGGCGAACAGGGCACGGCCCTGCGTTCCATGCCGGCTCTGGAGCAGGTCGTGCGCGCGCTCGCCGTGGGCTACACCACGTCGCCAGCTTTCCTGATCGAGGCGTTGATGGTGGGCGAGCAGCCGATCGCCATGAACCTCAATCTCGCGGCGGCAGGAACGGTCTACACGATCAAGAGCACCTATCACCCCGAATTCGCGAGCTACAGCCCCGGTCGCTTGCTGGATGCGATGGTGGTGAGCCTCGTGGAAGCACCGGATGGCGCGTTTCTCTCGGTCGATTCCTGCGCGTCACCAGGGCATCCGCTGGAAGATCTCTGGCCGGACCGGCTGGATCTTGTCTGTCTGGGCATCGCCCTGCGCCCCAGCGGGCGGCTGCATCTCGGCGCGATGATGCTCGGAAAATCGCTGTCCGATCAGGTCCGGCGCTGGCGCTATCGCGAGAGCTACACGACGCGGAAAACCAACCGCGCCGCATAAGATGTCAGCGGATGACGTGCTGGCGGCGCAAGTAAGCCTGCCATTCCGCGCGGCTGCCCGCGAAGGCATTTCGATCCACCGGACCCTTGATGCCCGGCACGCGGCCCGTAGTGGTGTATTGCCAGAACAGCCAGTCGCGATTCTCGTAGCGCTCATGCGGTTCTGCCGCCACGGAGCGCAGCCAATACGTATACTCCTTGAAATGGCCTTCCATCACATCGGCATGGAACGGGATATCCGTATAGATGATCGGACGCTTGCCCGTATGCTTCTCCATGGCCTTCAGCATGGTCGCGATCTTCTTGCGCGCGAGATCGGGGTCGATCTTCTTCGGGCAGGTGCGCGAATGGCCGTTCCATTCGACATCGAGCACCGGAGGCAGCGCGTCCTTGTCGTTCGGCACGTTTCTGATGAACCAGTCGGCCTGTTCGTGCGCCGGGCGACACCAGAACACAAAGTGATAGGCCGCGCGCGGGATTCCATGCGCCTTGGCCTGCCGCCAGTTCTCGTGGAAGCGCTCGTCGAGATGGTCACCGCCCTCGGTCGCCTTGATGAAGGCGAAGGCCGTGCCCGCGCGCTTCACCTCGGCCCAATCGATTTCCCCCTGCCATTTGGACACGTCGATGCCATGCACAGGGAAGGAATGCGCCTTGCGCACGCCCTCATGCGGCTTCGCATCGCTCTTCAGCGGGTAATGGGCACGCTCCACGGTTCCGTCTGCGGAGCAAGCGGTCATCAACAGCGCGAGGGCGCCGAGAACGGCCGCGCGCCACGGCGCGGGAGAGGGAGAAAGGCGGGACACGAAGCGAACCTCTTGTCTCGAAGGGAAAGGTGAAAACTGATAAACCGGAATGCCAGCAATGCGGCTGAAAGCGTTAAATGCTTCTTCAGGATTGGCTTTCCAGCCCCCGGAAACCGAATTGGCGTTAACGAATCCTGAATCTCAGCTGAGCCCGAACCAAAGGGTCGCAAAGCCGAGAAAGGCAAAGAACCCGACCATATCCGTCACGGTCGTCACGAATGGCCCGGAAGCCACGGCGGGGTCGACTCCAGCGCGATCCAGCGCCAGCGGAATGAGCACGCCCGCGAGCGCCGCCGCGATGAGGTTCACGATGATGGCGATGCCCATGACGAGCCCGAGATCCACCGATTTGAACCAGACGGCCGCCACCACGCCCATGACGAGCGCGAACGCTATGCCATTAAGCAGGCCCACGCGGATTTCGCGGGCCACGAATCGTCGCGCACCGCTGCCGCCGAGCGCGCGGGTCGCCAGGGCGCGCACGGCCACGGTCATGGTCTGCGTGCCGGCATTGCCGCCCTGGCTCGCCACGATGGGCATCAGCACCGCCAGCGCCACCATCTTCTGCAACGCGCCTTCGAAGAACCCGATGACGGCGGAGGCGAGAATCGCCGTGATGAGGTTCACGAACAGCCACGAAAACCGGCGCTTTGCCGTTTCCAGCGTGCTGTCGCCCAGTTCTTCATCGGCACGCACGCCACCGAGCGCGCGGATCTCGGCATCCGCCTCCTGATCGATCACGTCCACGATGTCATCGAAGGTCAGCACGCCCACGAGCTTGCCCTCGGCATCCTCGACCGGGATCGCCACCAGATTGTAGCGCTTGAAGAGTTCGGCCACCTCGTGCTGGTCGTCGGTGGCGGCCACGCGATGCTCGGCCTCAAGCATGATCTTCTCGATCTTCACCGGCCGTTTCGCGCGGAGCATGCGGTTGAGCGGCACGCGACCGAGCACGTGATGTTCGGAATCCACCGCGTAAAGCTCGTAGAATTCCTCGGGCAACTCCTCGCTCTCGCGCAGGAAATCGATGGTCTGCCCCACCGTCCAAAACGGAGGAATGGCGATGACATCCGACTGCATGCGTCGGCCAGCGGATTCCTCGGGGTAATCGAGGCTGCGCTCCAGCGTGGCGCGATCCGGCGTGGGAAGGGCCGCAAGAACCTCTTCCTGATCCTCCTCGGCGAGGTCTTCGAGAATGTAGACCGCATCATCCGAATCAAGCTCGCGCACACCCTCCGCGATCTGCGCGTTGGGCATTTCCTCGAGCAGGTCCTCGCGAACCGTATCCTCGATTTCGGTGAGCGCGGCGAAGTCGAAATCAGCGCCCATCAATGCGACGAGGCGCGGGCGCTCATCCGGATCAAGCGCCTCGATCAGGTCGCCGAGATCGGCCTCGTGCAGGTCGCCGGCCAGCGCGACGAGCCGCACCGAATCATCCGCATCGAGCGCCGCGCGCACGGCCGCGAGGAAGGCCGCATGCAGATTGCCATCCTCGTCGCGGCAATCCTCACCCCAGGGCGGCGGGACGGCAGAAGGCGCGACGATGGAATCGGTCATCGAAGCCTCCTCCGGGCACGAACGGGACGGGAGAAAGGCGCGCGAAAAGAGCCCGCGCCTCACCTCACAAGGGATACGCTGCGGCCAGCGGCGAGGCAACCGGATGCGACGATTTTCAGCAAAAACCGGGGGGAAGACAAAACCGGGCGCCAGAAACGACAAAGCCGCGCAGAAAGCGCGGCTTTTGTATCATTCCGACGATTTGCACCAGAAATGGTGCGGACGAGAGGACTCGAACCTCCACGGTGTTACCCACTAGCACCTCAAGCTAGCGCGTCTACCAATTCCGCCACGACCGCACACCGGTGAAGCGATGCGCGTGGCATCGACCGACCGAGGTGCGCTCTCTAACAAAGCGATCCCCCGGATGCAAGCGGCGCGGAGCGCTTATTTTCAGAAGCTTTCCTCGGCATGAGTCTCGCGCGGCGCAAAGCGACCGCGGATCGTCTCGGGCTTGCGAAGCAGCGAGGTCACTTCCACCTGAATGCGCTTGCCCTGCACCACGACCTGCCCGCGCGCGACGGGGAAATTGTTGGCGAGAATCTCGACCTCATCGTTCTCGTTGGCGTTCAGTTCGATCACCGCACCGCGCCCCATGCGCAGCAGATGGTGGATCGGCATCACGGTCCGACCGATCACCACGGCGATCTCGAGTTCGACATTTTCAACGGTCTGCATCTCGAAGGCACTCCCGAAGGCCCTGCATTGGCCGCGATTGACATCGGCAATTTCTGCCCACTATCTCGCACCAACATGGTCAACAGCCCGTTAACGCCACCGCCTTTCGGCCGCGCCGATGCCAACCCGGTCGAATGGCTGGTCTGGGATGGCCTCACGCCCTACGAAACCTCCCTCGCCTTCATGGAAGCGCGCGCGGCGGCCATCGCGGCGGGCGAGGCAAGCGAATGCGTGCTGTTGCTGGAGCATCCGCCGCTCTACACCGCCGGAACCTCCGCGAACCCTGCTGATCTTGTGAACCCGCAATTCCCGGTGATCGAAACCGGGCGTGGCGGGCAATATACCTATCACGGGCCGGGCCAGCGCGTGGCCTATGTGATGCTCGATCTCAAGGCCCGGAAGCCGGATGTCCGCGCCTTCGTGGAGGCTTTGGAAGCCTGGGTGATGGAAGCACTCGCGGCCTTCAACCTGCGAGGCTTCACCGATCCCGCACGCGTGGGCGTGTGGGTGAAGCGACCGGACAAGGGCGAGGGTTATGAGGACAAGATCGCGGCCATCGGAATCCGCCTGCGCAAATGGGTGTCGTTTCACGGCATCTCACTGAATGTGGAGCCGGATCTCGCGCATTTCGGCGGCATCGTGCCGTGCGGAATCAAGGAGCAGCGTTACGGCGTGACGAGCCTTGTCGATCTCGGCCTGCCCGTGGGGATGCACGAGACGGACCTAGCGCTGAAGGCGGCCTTCACGAAGGTGTTTGGCTGAAGCGCGAGCTGTTCTTGATCGCATTTTTTCACGCGAACCGGAACCAATTCGCTTAAAAAAGCTCTAGTCGCCCCACTGCCAGGTCTCGCTCGCGCGCGGACCACTCACGCTCTTTTTCCCCGGCGCGGCGAAAGCCCCCTGCCCCAACGCCGCCATGCCTGCGAGATAGGCCTTGGGAAGGCCGATTTCCGCGCCGGCCCGGAGCAGATCTTCGAGATAGCCAGCGCGCGGTTTTCCGCCCGGCTTGCCCGTGCCGACATAGACCAGAGCGCGGCGCGGCCCGCTGGTGGTGATCACCGGCTGGTCCATCTTCACATAGAGGCCGCGATCTACCTCCTCGAAGCGGTCGAGCGCGCGGATATCCGCGAGCAGCATGTCCCACAGCAAGCCATGCACCATCTGTCGCGGATCGCGCACCACGCTCGCATAGCCGTGCTCGGTGATGACGAATCGATGCCGCACCAGCCTCGCGAGGCCAAGAGGCTTGCCGCCGGGCGTGCGACGCGTCATCGCGGCGACATCCATGTTGGCGCCATAGGCGAAATAGAGCGGCATGCGCGAGAGCCCTCAGACTGAACGACCTTCCGGCCCGGAATAGGCCCGCTCCACCTTCGCGATGCGCAGTTCGTAATGCAAGTACCAGCGCTCGATACCCATTTTCTGCGCATAGAGGTGCTGCACCTGCGCCTTCCAGTTCAGGAGCGCGGCTTCATCCGCCCAGAAGCTGTTGGTGATGCCGAAGCCATCCTCCCGCCGCGCATGCTCAAGGCCAAGATAACCGGGCTGTGTTTTCGCCAGCGCCTCCATTGCATCGGCCATGGCGGAATAGCCATGGTCGCCTTCTTTCCGGATCGAGGAAAACGCGACGATGTAATAGGGCGGCTTCGGCGTTCGGGCGAAGCTTTCGGGCGAAATGCTGGACATGGCGATTCTCTCCTGCTGGGCGGAGAGCACCACAGGGCCGGAAAAATCGCCAATTCGGTTTTCCGAACTATCCAGCAAATTCCATGATGACCGCATCAACGGCGAGGCTTTCGCCCGCCTTGGCGCGCAGTTTGGAGATGGTGACGTCACGCTCAGCGCGCAGCACATTCTCCATCTTCATGGCTTCCACCACCGCGAGTGTCTCGCCGGCCTTCACCTCCTGCCCTTCGGAAACCGCGATAGATTTCACGAGGCCGGGCATGGGGCAGAGCAGCACGCGCGAGGTATCCGCGCCACGCTTTTCGGGCATAAGGGCCGCAAGCTGCGCTTCGCGCTTCGTATAGACACGCGCATCGGCTGCCGTGCCCGCCATGGCAAGGCGCACGCCATTGGGAATGGACTCGACCCGCATCGCGCGCTCGACGCCGGAGATCGCGCCGGTCCAGACCGGATCGCCCGACCACGAGATCGGACGCGCCATCGGCGAAGCGCACATGGGTTTCGCCGAGGCCATCATCCACCGTGAGTTCGAAGCTCTGGCGGTTCTCGCCCGTCCCGAGTTGCACGATGCGAGTTTCGGCGAAGCGCACAGGCCGCGTCGTTGCCATTTGGCCCGAAATCTGCCGCTTGCGGGCATTAAGGCGATGGTCGATCACCGCAGCCACAGCTGCGATCACCCGCGCCGTTTCGCCCTGCGGCATCGGCACCTCGAAACCGCCCGGGAATTCCTCGGCGATGAAACCGGTGGACAGCGCCCCGGATTTCCAGCGGGGATGCGCCATCAGGGTCGCGAGGAACGGAATGTTGTGGCGGATGCCATCGATCGCGAAGGCATCGAGCGCGCGGGCCTGTGCCTCGATGGCTTCAAGGCGTGTGGGCGCATGCGTCACGAGTTTCGCGATCATCGGATCGTAGAACATCGAGATCTGGCCGCCCTCTTCCACGCCCGTATCGTTGCGGAGCGTGATGCCGCCAGCCGTGCCTTCTGCGGGCGGGCGGTAGAGCGTGAGACGGCCGATGGAGGGCAGGAAGTTGCGCGTGGGGTCTTCCGCGTAGATGCGGCTCTCCACCGCCCAGCCTTCAAGGCGGATATCGGCCTGCGAAAATGCGAGTTTCTCGCCAGCCGCGACGCGGATCATCTGCTCCACGAGATCGATGCCGGTGATGAGTTCCGTCACCGGATGCTCCACCTGCAAACGCGTATTCATTTCAAGGAAGTAGAAGCTCTTGTCCTGCCCGGCGACGAATTCCACCGTGCCGGCGCTGTCGTAACCCACGGCCTTGGCGAGGGCGACGGCCTGCGCACCCATCTTTGCGCGGGTCTCCTCGTCGAGCAACGGCGATGGCGCTTCCTCGACAACCTTCTGGTTGCGGCGCTGAACGGAACACTCGCGCTCGCCGAGATGGATAACGTTGCCGTGCTTGTCGCCCAGCACCTGAATCTCGATATGGCGCGGATTGACGATGAACTTCTCGACGAACATGCGGTCGTCGCCGAAGGAGGATTTCGCCTCGGAGCGCGAGCGTTCGAAGCCTTCCTTCACCTCATCGGCATTCCAGGCGATGCGCATGCCCTTGCCGCCACCGCCGGCGGAAGCTTTAAGCATCACCGGATAGCCAATCTCATCGGCGATTTTCATCGCCTCCTCGGGAGTCTCGATCGTGCCGAGATAGCCGGGAACCGTGGAAACGCCCGCGGCAGCCGCGGCCTTCTTCGATTCGATCTTGTCGCCCATCGCCGCGATGGCGTGCGGATTGGGACCGATGAAGGTTATGCCCGCCTCTTTCAGCGCAAGCGCGAAAGCCTCGCGCTCGGAAAGGAAGCCATAGCCGGGATGAACCGCCTCGGCGCCGGTCGCCTTGCAGGCCGCAATGATCTTCTCGATGACGAGATAGCTCTCGGCGGCGGGCGCGGGGCCGATGGCGACAGCCTCATCGGCCATCTGCACATGCATCGCGTCGGCATCGGCCTCGGAATACACCGCGACCGTGCGGATGCCCATCTTGCGCGCGCTCTTGATGACACGGCAGGCAATCTCGCCGCGATTGGCGATCAGGATTTTCTTGAACATCGCGCCTCAGGGCCTCCCGAACCCGTTTCATCGGGTCTTACGGGAATGCAGCGACGCGGTAAATCCGGCGGAAGGCTCAACCTTGGTCGAGGTGAGGCATCGCGTGAGCGCGCCGCACCGGCGCGCCTTCGGGTTCAGAAGTCGCGCGCCTCGGCATGCTTCAGCGCCAGCACCATCAGGCGTTCCGGCGTGTCGTTCAGCTCGCGGGCCAGCGCGAAAAGCAGCGCAGGAAGTGCGGGCGACGGGGCATCGGCCACCAAACCGAGGAACCAGTCGAGATCGGTTTCGCTCACCTCGCCAAAGGGCTGGCGCTGCCAAACGAGAAAGCCCACCAGCGCCTCGATGAGGAAGGCACGCCATTCCGGGCCGGTCTGCGCACCGGAATGATCGAGCATCAGCAGGTATTCCGCTTCCTCGCGGCTGCCGACAGCCACATAGGAGCGCGGATCGAGCCGCGGCTCCTCGATTGCCGGAGCGAGCGCATCGAGCACGGCGCTCGGTTCGAATTTCGCGGGGCTTGCCATAGCCGGCTTCCTTGCCTTGAGGGAGGCCCGCGCGGCGATGCGCAGCTCCCGGATCCCGAGTGACGTCGCGGGCCAGTTCTCTGGCCTCGTCCCGCCGGTTGTTTGTCGTCTTCCCTGTGGAGGCTTTGTGCCCCTCATCATGCACACGAGAATGGCGCGGCAATTGTTGCGCAAACCTTGCGGAAATCGGGCAGTTTTCGGGCTGGGTGAATCGTTTCCCTTCAAAAACCGGTGAATCGCTGGCAAGCGAACGCACTTAACGAGGCGTGATTTCCCGGTTTGCAGGCAGCGCTGCGGCGTGCAAAATGAAGTCTCGGGGACAAAATCGGGAATCGCAGAAAATGGTTCAGACGGCCGAGGATCAGGCCACGCGGCTGCTCGCACGCACCCGCCTCGTCGACGGACATAACGACCTTCCCTACGTCATCTGGCGCCATCGCGGAGCGAAAGGCGATGCTCGTCTCTGGGACGTGACGCGGGAACACCCCGAGCACGATACCGATATCCCCAAGCTGAAGGCCGGGCAGGTCGCGACGCAGATCTTCACGGCGTTCATACCGACAGCCGAGAACGATCCCCTGCGCGCGCGCCTCGAAGTGATCGACGTGATGCTCCAGATGGAGCAGGCCTGGCCGGAAAGCTTCCATCCCGTGCTGGAGCCCAAGGACATCGTCCGCGCCCGCAAGGCCGGCAAGATCGGCCTGCTGAAGGCCGTAGAAGGCCTCGTGGGCGTCGATAATGTCGGCCACCTCCGCCTGTTCCACGCCATGGGTATCCGCCTCGTCACGCTCTGCCACAACGAGACGCTGCCCTTCATCGACAGCGCGACCGATGTGCCGGGTAAGACACCGCTAAACGAGTTCGGCCGCGCGATCATCGCGGAGATGGAGCGGCTCGGCCTCATCATCGATCTCGCGCATGTCTCGCCGCCAGCCCAGCACGCGGTGATGGATGTGGCGAAAGGCCCGGTCATCATCAGCCATGCCAATGCACATGCGCTCTGCCCGCATCCGCGCAATGCGCCGGACAACGTGATGCGGCGCATTGCCGATGGCGGCGGTATCGTGATGGCGACCTTCGTGCCCGTGTTCCTCTCGCCGGAGGTCTACATCGCGATGCAGCCCGCGATGGACAAGTTCGGCAAGGCCCTGCCCGACATGGAGCGCGCGGCTTACCAGAAGGCGAAGCGCGAGGCTTTCGCGCATTTCGGCACGCGCGATGGCGTGCAATGGCTCTGCGACCACCTCGACCACATGAAGAACCTCGTGGGCGCGGAATCCATCGGCATCGGCTCGGATTTCTACGGCGGCCCCAACCCGCCCGGTCTCGATGATGCCACGACTTTCCCGAAAATCTTCGCCGAGCTGATCCGTCGCAAATGGAAGACGCGCGAACTGGAATTGCTGGCCGGAGGCAATTTCGAGCGGGTCTGGCGTGACGTGTACCGGTCGGACATCCGCCTGTCCGACTGACACCGCGACGATGGCTGATAATCCTAATCCTGCGCCGATCAAGAAAGCCCGCGCCGGCCAGCCGCTCATCGTCGGCGCCGGTCCCACGGGGCTGGCTGCCGCGCTGAACCTCGCGCAGGCGGGGCATGCGGTACGCATCATCGATCGCAACCCCGCCCCCACATCGGAAAGCCGGGCGATTGTCATCACGCATCGCACGCTCGATATGCTGCGCGACCTTGGCGTGTCAGACAAATTCGTCTCGATGGGCCATATCGTGCGCGGGCTCATTCTCACGGTGAACGGCCAGAACAAGGCGCAGATCGATTTCGAATTCATTCCCCACAAGCTGAAGGGCCTGCTGGTTGTTCCGCAGAACTTCACCGAGCGCATCCTGTCCGACGCCCTGCGCGAGATGGGCTACGTCGTGGAACGGCGCACCGAACTGACGCGCGCGGAAATGGATACGCAGGGCGGCAACCTTCAGCTGAAAACCGGTGACGCCTACGAGGCGACCCATGTCTCGTGGCTGATCGGCGCGGATGGAGAGCAATCCTTCGTGCGCCAGTTGCTCGACACGGAGATGAAGGGCAGCGCCGAGGAGCATCACTGGAGCGTCGTCGATATCGATCTCGGCCCGAAGATCGATTCCAAGAACATGGAAATCTGCCTCGCTGCGAAGATGCCGGCGCTCATCCGCATTCCCCTCGGCAAGGGCAAGCACCGGGTCATTTCCAACGCGCCCGAGGTGACCGAGATGATTCCCGAGCACTGGCGGCCCGGTGGCATTCACTGGCAGAGCGATGTCGTGGTGCATCACCAGCAGGCCGAGCGGCGAATTGTGGGCCGGGCGGTGATCATCGGCGATGCCGCCCATCAGATGTCTCCGCTCGCCGGGCGCAACCTCAGCCTTGGCATCGAAGATGCGATCTCGCTCACGAACATCATCAATGATGTCTCGCGGATCAGCCCGAGCATGATCACGCCCAAGGTCGAGGAACAGTTGAACCATCTGTTCCGCGCCTGGGAGCGGGAGCGGCTGGGGCGCAGCCGCTACGCCATGTGGATCTCCAACCGCGTGGACGCGCTCGTGACCGAACGCACGGGTTGGGAGCTTTTCAAGCTGGCCCAGATGCTACGCTTCATTGGCCTGCTGCCCTCCGTGCAGCGCGTGGCCCTCGCGCTGCTGGCGGATCTCAGCCCGCCGGAAGTGGAAAAGCCAGCTCCGAAAGCTCAATAGGCGACGAGCAGCGGCACGGAGGCATTCTCCGTGAGTTCCACCGTGACGCCGCCGAACAGGAATTCGCGCAGGCGCGAATGGCCGAAACCGCCCATTACGATGAGATCGGAATTCGTGCGCATGGCATGGCCATCCAGCACCGCGCCCACGCTCGCACCCTTGGCGGAAAGTTCGGTCAGCGTCGTGGTAACGCCTTTATGCGCAAGATGCTGGGCGATATCCGCCCCTGGCAGTGCGTTGGAGAGGTCTTTCTCGCCATTCACCACCACGATTTCCGCAAATTCGATCTCGGGAAAAAGCGCCAGCGCATCCCCCACGGCGCGCGCCGCATGGGCCGAGCCATCCCAGCCAATCACAATTCGCTTCGGCTGCGCCATGACCGGCTTTTTGGGCGTGGCAACCAGCACGGGACGACCCGAATGGAACAAGGCCTCCTCCAGAATGAGCCCCTTGGTATCGAGCGCGGCGCTGGGCTGGTCGAGCACGATCAGATCCGTGGCACGCGCGAGCCGCACGGCTTCTTCTGCGACCCGATCCACATGATCAATGATAAGGCGAACGGTTCCGTTCACGCCGGCTTTGCGCAATTTCTCGCGCGTGGCGTCGGCCTGACTCTCCCCGGCCTTCTTGGCCTGATCGTTGAACGCGGTCACCATGGGCGCGACATAACCCGTGCCGATGGGGGAGAATGGCACGCTTGCCTTCGCCGCGATGAGCGTGACGAGCAGATGCGCCTCGCGGCGAGCCGCCAGCGCGATCGATTCCTCAATCGCAACGGACGGAACATCGTCCATCAGCCGGACGATGCAGGACAGGGATGAGAGGGGCGAGTTCCTGCGGGACATGGGACCTCCTTGTTGGGTTGTCGCCATGATCCCACCGGATGCTCCGAACATCCGTGCGCTGGATCAAGGGCGGCCCGGAGAAAATGATCCGCTGCCCGGCCGCGCTCGCTTACAGCGGGATGTTGTCGTGCTTGCGCCAGGGGCGCTCGACCTTCTTGGTGCGGAGCATGGCGAGCGCACGGGCAATGCGCCGGCGCGTGGAATGCGGCATGATCACCTCGTCGATATAGCCGCGCTCGGCCGCAACGAAGGGCGACATGAAACGATCCTCGTATTCCTTCGTCTTCTCGGCGATCTCCTCCGGCGTGCCGCCACGGAAAATGATCTCCACCGCGCCCTTGGCACCCATCACCGCGATCTGCGCGGAGGGCCAGGCGTAGTTCACATCGCCGCCGATATGCTTCGAGGCCATCACGTCATACGCACCGCCATAGGCTTTCCGCGTGATGCAGGTGACGAGCGGCACCGTGCATTGCGAATAGGCGAAGAGCAGTTTCGCGCCATGCTTGATAAGCCCGCCATATTCCTGCGCCGTGCCCGGCAGGAAGCCCGGAACATCGACGAAGGTGACGATGGGAATTTCAAAGCTGTCGCAGAAGCGCACGAAGCGCGCGGCTTTCCGGGAGGCATCGGAATCGAGCACGCCCGCGAGCACCATCGGCTGGTTCGCCACGAAGCCCACCGTGCGCCCCTCGATACGACCGAAACCGGTGACGATATTTCCTGCGTGTTTCGCGCCGATTTCGAAGAAATCACCCTCATCCACGACCTTCAGGATCAATTCCTTGATGTCATAGGGCTTGTTGGCGTTATCCGGCACAAGCGTGTCGAGGCTCGAATCCACCCGCGCGGGGTCATCGAAACTCGGCCATTCCGGGCTGCCCGCCTGGTTGTTCGCTGGCAGGAAATCGATGAGGCGACGCACCTGCAGCAGCGCTTCCACGTCGTTATCGAAGGCGCCATCGGCAATGGAGGATTTCGTAGTGTGGATGGAGGCGCCGCCGAGTTCCTCGTGGGAGACGATCTCGTTCGTCACCGTTTTCACCACATCCGGGCCGGTGACATACATGTAGGAAGTCTCACGGACCATGAAGATGAAATCGGTCATGGCCGGCGAATAGACGTCGCCACCCGCGCACGGCCCCATGATCAGCGAGATCTGCGGGATGACGCCCGAGGCCTCCACATTGCGGCGGAACACCTCCGCATAGCCCGCGAGGCTAGCAACCCCCTCCTGAATGCGCGCGCCACCGGAATCATAAAGCCCGATGATCGGCGCGCGCATCTTCAGCGCCATGTCCTGGATCTTGTGGATCTTCTGCGCATGCGTCTCCGAAAGCGAGCCGCCGAGCACGGTGAAGTCCTTCGCGAACACGAAGACCGTGCGGCCATTCACCGTGCCCCAGCCGGTGACCACGCCATCGCCCGGCGATTTCGGGCTCTTGTCCATGCCGAAATCTACGCAGCGATGCTCGACGAACATGTCGAACTCTTCGAAGGATTTCTCATCGAGCAGGAGATCAATGCGCTCGCGCGCCGTCAGCTTGCCCTTCTGGTGCTGCGCCATGATGCGCTTTTCACCACCGCCGAGGCGGGCCTCGCTGCGCCGCTGCTCAAGCTTGTCGAGAATATGCTTCATGCGCTGGCCCTCCCCGGCCGGATCGGCACAAGCGATAATCGGAAGAGATCGCAGCCGTCAAACGGGCGATAAGTCGTAAGCCACCAGCTCAATCCGGTGGAAGGCAGGTCTTGAGGAAGGCGACATCCTCGGCGAGATGCTCCGGCGCATGCGCCCCGCGCAACGATTCAGGCGTCAGCGCCTCGAATGCCGCAATGCCGCGCGCGACGAGCTGGCGCTTCTCCTCGCGCTCGCCCAACGGGTTCAGGGCGGTAAAGTAAGCGCAGGTCGCGATATGCAGCGGCAATTTGTTGCGCTCGGCTAATGTGCAGATCTGCCGGACGCTCGCCACCGTGTAGCGCTCGGCGTTCGAGCGCAGCAGCCACGGAAGGCCGGTCATCGGCACGGTCGCGGGCACATCGCCCTTCACGGCACGATTGCGGGCCAGCTCCAAAGCTTTTCCAATATCACCGGTCTCGCCGACCATCGCATTGGCCGCCGCAATGTAGACCACCACGAGCCGTTCGAAACGCCGACCGAGATCATTGCAATCGGCGGCGCGCACTTCCGGCGTTTGCGCGCGCGTCGGAGCGGCGAGAATGGCGAGGAGAAGAAAAACCCGCCCCGCACCCCGCATGCTAGCCCCCGATTGCCCGGAGAAGCGCCGTCGCGGCCCGGAAATCCGCGAGGCGAAGGGCGCGCCGCTGTGCCGCTTCCTCGTCGATGCCCCAGACCGAAGCCTCGTAATCAGCATCGCATTCGCCCGCATCGAAACCGGAATCGGCATCCAGCGCGCCGTCCGCCACGGCAATCGCGACCAGCGCCGAACCGGAAACCGTGGTGAGCACGTGGAGCGCAGAGAGTGCGATCGGGTCGCTGATAGCCTCCAGTCGCGGCGCGAGGCGCTTAAGCGATTCCCCGGGCTGGGTGACGAACGTAATGCCCTCGGAAAGCAGGAAACCCGCGCCATAGCGCGCGCGGATATGCGCCAGTACCGGGTCCCAATGCTGCGCCTGCCGCTCCACGAGACGCGCCGGATCAGCAGCGCGATAGCAGACGAGATCGGAAGCGGCATATTTCAGGATATCCGCCCGCACCTCGGCCATGGCATTTTCGACATGATCCAGCGCGGCATGCACGATGCGCGTGGCAGGCATGGTCGCGGGGTTGATCTCACCGGTCTGCGCCGCCCATTCCGCCGCGAGCTGCTCGGCCACGGCCATGTTCGGGCCGGAGAGAACCGCCTTGCTCTTGGTGCGCGCGGGCCGGCCATCGAGCAGCACGGCATATCGGCCGCCCGCCTCTCCGATGCTCACAGCCTCATAGAAGCGCTTCGGCAAAGCCGGCCGCATGCCGAACCGCGCCGCGCGCACAGGGTCATCCTGCGCGGGGTCACGCCCGTCATCAAACCAGTCGCGGGTGAATTCGTTGCTCATGCTGTCCGGGATAGCCAAAGCGCGCGCGCCTGTCACCCATCTGCGAAATCAGCCGAAACGGGTGATGGCCGAGTGCAGGGCCTCGAAATCCTCGACGATCTCATCGGCCCCCGAGGCGCGCAGGAGATCGACACTCTGGAAGCCCCAACTCACGCCAATGGCATGGGCCCCGGCGGCCTTGGCCATCTTCATGTCGAATGAGCTGTCGCCGATCATCACCGTGCGCGACGGCGTGATTCCCGTGTCGCGGCAGGCATTCTCGATCATGCCGGGATGCGGCTTGGAGGGCGCGTCATCCGAGGTCTGGATGGTCGAGAACATGTTGGACCAGCCGTAATTCTCGAGCACCGCCCGCACCCCGCGCTGGGATTTGCCCGTGGCGATGCCGAGGCAATGCGGCTCGCTCGTCGCAAGGCCCGCGAGAAGCGGCTTCACGCCGGGAAAAAGCTGCTCCAGTTCGCCGCCTTGGGTGCGCAGCCCATGGAAGGATTGGCGATAGGCCTCGGCCAGCTCTTCCACCGGCCCGTGCTCGCCCACGAGTTCCACGAAGGCCTCGCGCAGGGAAAGCCCGACGATGGAAAGCCCCCGCTCGCGCGAGGGCACCGGCAGGCCAATGGCCGTGAAGGCCAGGCGCTGGGATTCGAGGATCATCTCGGCGGAATCGAGAAGCGTTCCGTCGAGGTCGAAGAGGAGAAGCGTGCGGCTAGCCATGCGGGCCGCTTACACGCTTCCCTGCACCGTTTCCAGCCTCAGCCGCGGCGCGGGCCCACGCATTCGCGCATAGCCTTGCGGAACTCGCGGCTGCCGCGCTCGAGTTTCTTCTCTTCCGCCTGCTTGCGGCATTCGAGCATCTTCGCGAATTGCGGGTCCTTCTTCGAGAGACAGCCCTCCACCGCGTCGCGCCGCTCCTTCTCGGTCAGGCGCTGTTCGGCGAATTCCTTGCGGCATTCCTGCATCTGCGCGCGGCGCTCGGTGCGGCGGGTCTCGCGATCGGCGCGCCGATCCTCACGACGGTTGAGGCCGGCACTCTCGCGCTTCTTCTCCACGCATTGGCGCATGGCCTCACGACGCTCCGGCCCGCGCAAGTCGCGGCTCACTTCCGCCCGGCAGGCATCCATCACCTCTCGATGGGTCATCCGGGGTGCGGCTTGCGCGGCCGGCGCAGTGACCGTCGGTGGCGAGGCCGGAGCAGGAGCAGGAGGGGTGGTCTGCGCCAGGGCAAGGCCGACCATGAGAATGGTGAAGCTGGCACCAAGCGCAGCCTTGCGCAGCACTTTGTCGATGATCATGGATTTCCCCCTTTTTGGTGTTTCGTGGTGGCGATCGGAACAACTGACGCTCACTCTGCTGCCTCAGGCTTCTCCGGAACATGACGCAGATCTAAACAATTGGACAGGAAAGCTCTGGCCGGCGGCCACTGACTGCGATATGCTCTTGCGGCTTATTCGACATGAAATCACCAAGATTGATATCCAATGCAGAAAATTCACCCATGGACCGCTGAACAATCAGAACATTCCATTGGCGCGGAGGATCAAGCCTTCGCATCCGAGGCGGTGCGGCGCATCGAGGCAGATTACGCCCGCTCGGCGGATACGCATCTGATCAAGCTGGAACTGCCCTGCCTCGCGGCGGCGGGAATCGACCTCTACCTCAAGGATGAATCGACCCACCCCTCGGGCAGCCTGAAGCATCGGCTCGCGCGTTCGCTGTTCCTTTATGGCCTGTGCAATGGCTGGGTGAAGCGCGGAAAGCCGGTGGTGGAAGCCTCCTCCGGCTCGACCGCGATTTCCGAAGCCTATTTCGCGCGGCTCATCGGCCTGCCCTTCATCGCAGTCGCGCCCAAGACCACCGCGCGCGCAAAGATCGAGGCGATCGAATTCCTCGGCGGGCGGGTGCATCTCACCGAGGCCACGGCGATCTATGCCGATGCGCGGCGCATCGCGGCGGAGACCGGCGGGCATTACATGGACCAGTTCACTTTCGCCGAACGCGCGACGGACTGGCGCGGCAACAACAACATCGCCGAGAGCCTCTTCAGCCAGATGCGCCTTGAGCGGCACCTCGCCCCGCGCTGGGTGGTGGTCAGTGCGGGCACGGGCGGCACCTCCTCCACCATCGGACGCTATATCCGCTATCGGCCAGCGGAACTCGGCGCTACACGGCTCTGCGTGGTCGACCCGGAAAACTCGGTGTTCTACGATTATTTCCGCACCGGTGATGCCAGCCTGCGCCTCGCTTGCGGCTCCCGCATCGAGGGCATCGGCCGCCCGCAGGTAGAGGCCTCTTTCATCCCCAGCGTCATCGACCGAATGATCCGCGTGCCCGATGCCGCGAGCCTCGCGACCATGCACTGGCTCGAAAGCGTGCTCGCGCGTAAATGCGGCGCTTCCACCGGCACGAACCTCTATGGCGCGCTGATGCTCGCGGACGAGATGATCCAGCGCGGCGAGAAAGGTTCGATCGTCACACTCATCTGCGATGGCGGCGAACGCTACCTCTCGACCTACTACAACCCGGATTGGTTGGCCGAAAAAGGCTTCGACCTCGCGCCGCATATGGAAGCGTTGCGCGCTTTCGTGGGGCGATGCTGAGGGGAAGACGCGGATGGCCCCGGAACACGTCCGGCCATGACGTTTGCGCTCACTTCTCCGGCGCATCCTCGATGGGGTCATAGCTGGAGGTATCGAAGCCGAGGAGGTTCCAGCTCTGCTGCATATGCGGCGGCAGGGGCGCGGAAACGTCGACCATCTTGTTCTCGCGTGGATGCGGAATGATGATTCGCCGCGCGAGCAGATGCAGCTTCTGCTGGATTCCGCCGGGCAGTTCCCAGTTCTCGCGGTTGAAATATTTGGGGTCACCGATGATCGGGTGGCCGATTTCCGCCGTGTGTACGCGCAGCTGGTGCATGCGGCCAGTAACAGGCTTCAGCGAAAGCCAGGAGAGCTTCTGCCCAGCCGTTTCCACGGTGGCGTAATAGGTCAGCGCGTGGTCCGCGCCTTCGTCACCATGGCGCGCGACCTTCATCTTCTGGTCGCCGTATTCGTCCTCGCCCTTGGCGAGCCAGGTCGAAACGCGCCCCTGCTTCACGCGCGGCACGCCCGAACAAAGCGCCCAGTAGATCTTGCGCGCCGAGCGCGAGCGGAACGTGGCGGCGAGCGTGGAGGCTGCAAGCCGCGTCTTAGCGACAATAAGGCAGCCGGCGGTATCCTTGTCGAGGCGATGCACGAGGCGCGGCTTCTGGCCATCCTTGTCGCGCATCACCTCCAGCAGGCCATCGACATGCCGCGTGGTGCCCGAACCGCCCTGCACGGCGAGGCCATGCGGCTTGTTCAGCACCATCATGTCGCGATCCTCATAAAGGATGATGGATTTCAGGAATTCGAGATCATCCGCCATTTTCCGGCTGGAAACGGGGCGCGCGGTTGCCTCACCCTTTGGCGCAGCAATGCGGGCATCGCCACCCTTGAAGCCCGCCTCGCGAATGCCCTCGCGTGGGACTTCCATGGGTTCGGACTTCTGCATCGGCGGAATGCGGATCACCTGCCCCGGCTCGATGCGCGTCTCGGCCTTGCAACGCGCGCCATCGACCCGCACCTGCCCGGTGCGCAGCAGCTTCTGCAGGTGGCCGAAGGCGAGATCGGGGAAATGCGCCTTGAACCAACGATCGAGCCGCATTCCGGCTTCGTCTTCTTTCACGTGACGGGTGGTGACACCGGCCATAATTACCTCGCCCATCCCGCGCCGAGCCACAGGCCGAGCGCGACAGCCGCCAGTGATCCCATCACCGACACGCCGACATAAACCAGCGCAAGGCCGCTCGCCTCGCGCATCCACAAGCCTGCGGCATCCAGCGCGAAGGCGGAGAAGGTCGTATAGCCCCCGAGCACGCCGGTCATCAGCAGGAAGCGCGCATCAGCACCGCCCGCATCCGGCGACAAGAGCAGGCGCGCCAGCAGCCCCATCACGAAGCAGCCGATGAGGTTAACCGCGAGCGTTCCCGCCGGAAAGCCCGTGCCGAACACCCGTGCCGCTCCCAGCCCCGTGAGCCAGCGCAGCACGGAGCCGGCGCCTCCACCGAGAAAGATGAGAAAAGCCGTTTGCATCGGGCCCTTGTGACAGGCGAAGGCGCATGCGGCAAGCCAGATAGAAGCGAGACCTGCTTGCTCCTGATAAGCAATAATTCTATCTTTTTACATGCATGTTTTGCCCGTCATTCTATGAGAAAAAAGATGACAACTTTCTGTTTTTACTTGTTTTCTCACTTCGATATCTCGGAATTAATTGAACAAAAAAGGGCACGCGAATCACCTGCCACAGATCACACGCCAGCAGAGGTCGATCAATTAAACAAAACACGCAAATATATGAATTTATTGAAATTAGATTTATTGCCAAACGATATCGATGATTGCGAAAAAATAAAAATAGAAAAATTGGAATATAAATTTTTCTATTTTGTCGAATCCAATTGTGTAGATTTCTTTGTTTCACTTCAATCGGAACTGCATACAGTCGACAGAAACGCTTTTATTATATCTGATTGGTATTCAGGCCCTGCGGCCCTCGCGAAAAAAGAAGAGATCTTCGACTAGAAAATTTCCGAAGCCTTTCCGCTGGCCTAACGCAAGCTGCACGGCGCCGTCACCCCGCGTTCAGGCACAACAGCGCAGCTTCATCGGGCCGGAAAGGAACAGGGCATGCGTCTCCCGAGCCGGCTCATCCCTCTCTTGATCGAGGCTTCCCATGACCGAAATGAAGAAACTCTCCCGCCGCGCGCTCGTGGCGGGTGCGGGTGCGCTCGCCGCTGCTCCGGCCTTTGCCGCGACGGGAACAGCGCCCACGCCCATCGCGACGCTCTGGAGCGAAGCGCAAACCCTCGCCTCAAAGCTCGCCGCGCATCGCGGGGCGATCGCCGCAGCCGCTTCCCGCACCGGCAACTCGACGCCGGGCTGGATGCGCCTCGGTGGCGAGGCGAACCGGATCGCCGAAGCGCGCTACGGTAAGCTCGTAGCCATCCTGCATGAAACACCGCGCAACAATGGCGATCTCGCGATCCTCGCGAAGGTAAGCCAGGATGCGGATATCCAGCTCGGCGCGCGCCTCTGGGCCTCGGAGAAGCTCGCGGCGGCGACGGTCGCGCTGCATGCGTGAGCCTGTGATGCCAGAACCACAACCGAGCCCTCTCCCGGCTCAGGGAGAGGGCAACCGTGCTTCAAGCCGCTTCGCCAAAGCCACCATGCCGAGGCAGGCCAGCGCGAAGAAGAAGCCAATCACCGCCGAATTGATGGCCACCTGCCCGTAGCCCAGCGTTTTCGCATCGAGGAACGGATACGGATACCACCCCTCCAGCTTCCCCCGGATCTGCGCATAGAACGCATAGCCTACGGGAAAAGCGAGCCAGCGCGCGACATCCGCATAAGCGAGCCCCGCTTTCGGTGAGAAACGCAGCCAGAAAGCGAAAGTCAGCAGCGGCATGGCCGTATGCAGACCCTGATCGGCCCACCAATGCAGGCCCACGGGGTTCCACAAGCCGCTGAGCAGCAGGTGATAGACTGCGCCGACCAGCGCGATGCAGACCGTGAGGCTCGCAAGTATCCCGGCCTTGGCCGCGTGCCCAAAGGCGATCCGCGCCATAATAGCGACAATCGTGATATTCGTGAGGATGGTGAAATAGCCGAGGAACCACCAGAGCGAGGCAATGGTGCCGAGGCCCATCTCCCGGCCTTTCCAGACCAGCACAATCGCCTGTGCGACAAGCGAAACTAAACCGAGCGCCGCGATCGCCCCGGCGAAAACGCGCCCGCTCCTTCGCATATCCGTCATTCGCCCTTGCGCTCCCGGCGCAGGCGATCCCAGAATTCCAACCGCTTCAGGATTTCCCGCTCGAAGCCGCGCTCGGGCGGCTGATAGAAATGCTGGCGCCCCAGCTTTTCCGGCCAGTAATCCTGCCCGGAAAAGGCATGCGGCTCATCGTGATCGTAGGCGTAGCCCGAGCCGTAGCCCTCGTTCTTCATGAGTTTCGTCGGCGCGTTGAGGATGGTCTTCGGTGGCATCAGCGATCCCGCTTCCTTCGCCACCCGGTTTGCGGCCTTAAAGGCGACATAAGCCGCGTTCGATTTCGGTGCGGTCGCGAGGTAGAGAACACAATTAGCAAGCGCGAGTTCGCCCTCGGGCGAGCCGAGTTGCTCAGAGGCCTCCGCCGCCGCGCGGGCATGGATCAGCGCCTGCGGATCCGCGAGGCCGATATCCTCCACCGCCATCCGCACGAGCCGCCGCGCGAGGAAGCGCGGGTCTTCCCCTGCCTCCACCATGCGGCAGAAATAATAGAGCGCGGCATCGGGGTCAGAGCCGCGCACGCATTTGTGCAGGGCGGAAATGAGGTTGTAATGCCCCTCCTCCGCCTTGTCGTAGAGCGGCGCGCGCCGCTGAAGGGCGGCCATCAGCGCGGCTTCATCGAGCGTTTCGTCGGGCTTAGCCGCCCGCCAGACATCCTCGGCAAGTGTGAGAATTGCACGGCCATCGCCATCGGCCATGCCGAGAAGGGTCTGGCGCGCCTCCGGCGTCAGCGGCAAGGGCTCGCCCATAGTGGCCTCGGCCCGCGCAAGAAGCCGCTCCAGAGCCGCCTCATCCAGCGATTGGAAGGTGAGCACACGCGCACGCGATAGCAGCGCGGAATTGAGCGCGAAGCTCGGGTTTTCGGTCGTGGCCCCGATCAGCGTGACGGTGCCATCCTCCATGACGGGAAGGAAGCTGTCCTGCTGTGCCTTGTTGAAGCGGTGGATCTCATCCACGAAAAGAAGCGTGCCCTGCCCCATCTGCCGGCGCAGGCGCGCAGCCTCGAAGGCCTTCTTGAGGTCGGCAACGCCAGAGAAAATCGCTGAAATCGGCTCGAAAGCATAGGCAGGGCGGCTCGCCGCCAGCGCGCGGGCGAAGCTGGTCTTGCCCGAGCCGGGCGGCCCCCAGAGGATCATCGAGGGCAGATCCAGCGCTTCGAGCAGGCGCGCAATCGCGCCACCCTCGCCGGTCAGGTGCTCCTGCCCCACGAGATCGCCCACCGCGAGCGGACGCAGGCGATCCGCCAGAGGCCGCGCCGGCGCGTCCATGTCACCCACCCAGGGTTGTCGTCAGAGTCTGCCCGGCGCGGTTGAACACGATGCGCCAGAGATAGGTACGCCCCTTCGCGGCGCGATCAAACGCGACCGTATCGGTGAGGCGCTGGCCGTTGATGGCGAGCAGCACATCGCCGGGCTGGAAACCAACCTGCTCCGCCGTGGAACCTGCCGCGACCGCACTCACGACCACGCCATCATCGATCCCGCTGACCGAGAATTCCTCACGCGTCGCGGGCGAATTGTTCACGACCGTCACACCCCGGAAGGGCGAGGCGACCGAAATCGTCACGGGCTGGCGCGGCGGCACCTCGGGTGCGCCCTGAAGCGCGACGGTGACCTCCTGAACCTTCCCCGCGCGCAGGATGGACATCTTCACAGTTCCGCCCACGGGCCTGGTCGCAAAGCGGAAGCCGAAGCCGTCGGGATCATCGATCGCGTGGCCGTCAACCTGCGTGATGACATCGAGCCGCTTCAGGCCGGCAGCATCGGCCGGTCCACCGGGCACGAGATTGGCCACCAGCGCGCCGACCGGACGCGGAAGCGACAGGGTTTCCGCCAGTTCCGCCGTCACCGGCTGGAGCGAGGCCCCAAACCACGGCCGGCGCACCACGCCGCCACCCTGACGTGCGCTGGCAAGAACGCTTGCCACCATATTGGCGGGAATCGCGAATCCGATGCCGTGACTACCGCCGGACCGCGAGAAAATCGCGGTGTTGATGCCCATCACCCGGCCCGCCATATCCACCAGCGCGCCGCCCGAATTCCCGGGGTTGATGGCCGCATCCGTCTGCAGGAAGAACTGGTAATCCGAGATTCCCACCTGCGTGCGCGCCACCGCAGAGATGATGCCCTGCGTCACGGTCTGGCCCACGCCAAAAGGATTGCCGATCGCAAGCACGAGATCACCCACCTCGAGATCGTCGGAATTGCCGAGATCGAGGAACGGGAATTCCACCCCGCCCTTCAGCTTCAGCACGGCAAGATCGGTCTTGGGGTCGCGCAGCACGATGCTCGCCTCAAATTCACGGCGATCCGCCAGCGAGACCTTAATCTCGTTCATGCCTTCGATGACGTGGTTGTTCGTCACCACGAGGCCATCCTTTGCGAGGATCACGCCGGAACCAACAGATTGGCGCGTGCGTTCTGGTGCACCACCGAAGAAGCGCTCGAAGAAGGGGTCGCCCTCGAAGGGGTTGCGCGCGCGGTTGGAACGCTGCGAAGCGTAGATATTCACCACAGCCGGCGCGGCCTTCTTCACCACCGGCGAAAAAGACAGGCCTATTTCGGCCTTGTTCGCCGGCGGACGCGGATCACCCCGCCGCAGGAAATCCAGCGGGCCACCCTGCGCAAAAGCAGCCTGTGCGAGGCCCAAGCCGAAGAGAACCAGAAGGGCGCACGGCAGCCAGCCGTTGCGGCGGGCGCGTTTGGCACAGGTTGTGTTTGTCATGGCTTCATAACCCTGAAGATGCAGGAGGGCGCGGTCGGGGAGAATCCGCGTCTTGAACACACAGCTCGTTTACACCAGTTCCGCGACCATTGATCCAGCCTCAGAAACTGGAATTCCCTTTCGCGGGCATCATTGCCCGCGCGCTGCGCGAGGCCGGGCGGCTGAAGGAACCGAACGCCAGCCCCTGAAAACGGCAACAAAAAAGGCGGCCGAAGCCGCCTTGTTCACCGGGTTGGCGCTGCATGCCTTCAGGCCACAGCGGCCTCACCCTTCTCGGCTGCGCGAGCCTTGTCGGCCTTGCCCTTGGCATCGACATCGCGATCCACGAACTCGATGACGGCCATCGGAGCCGAGTCGCCGTAGCGGAAGCCGGCCTTCAGCACGCGGGTGTAGCCACCATTGCGCGCGGCATAACGCGGAGCGAGCACGTCGAAGAGCTTGCGGACCAGCGTCTCGTCGCGCAGCTCGGAAATGGCCTGGCGGCGAGCATTAAGATCGCCCTTCTTACCGAGCGTGACGAGCTTCTCCACGACCGGACGAAGATCCTTCGCCTTCGGCAGCGTGGTCACGATCTGCTCGTGATTGATGAGCGCCTGCGCAAGATTGGCGAACATCGCCTTGCGATGGCTGGACGTACGCGAGAAGCGACGACCGCGGAAACCGTGACGCATGGACCTTACTCCATTTCAGCCAGCCACCGTGTCAAGGAATGGCTGCGCTTCTTGATTGTCCCGCCGCCGCGAACCGGAGGCGGAAAAGGCTCAGTAGTGTTCTTCGAAGCGCTTCGCGAGATCTTCGATGTTCTCGGGCGGCCAGCCCGGCACTTCCATGCCGAGATGCAGCCCCATCTGTGCGAGAACTTCCTTGATCTCGTTGAGCGACTTACGGCCAAAGTTCGGGGTGCGGAGCATTTCTGCTTCCGACTTCTGGATCAGATCGCCGATATAGACGATGTTATCGTTCTTCAGGCAGTTCGCCGAGCGGACCGAGAGTTCCAGTTCGTCCACCTTCTTCAGCAGAGCCGGATTGAAGGCGAGATCCGGAATAGCCGGTGCGGCTTCCTGCTTCTTCGGCTCCTCGAAATTGAGGAAGATATCCAACTGGTCCTGCAGGATGCGCGCCGAGAAGGCGAGCGCATCTTCCGGAGTCACCGAGCCATCGGTCTCGATGGTCATGGTCAGCTTGTCGTAATCGAGAATCTGGCCCGAACGGGTATTCTCGACGCGATACGACACCTTGCGCACCGGGGAGAACAGGCTGTCGACCGGGATAAGGCCGATCATCGCGTCTTCCGGACGGTTGCGCTCGGCAGGGACATAGCCCTTGCCGCTAGTGACATGGAGTTCCATGCGGATCTCGGCGCCGTCATCGAGCGTGCAGATCTCGAGTTCCGGGTTGAGCACCTGAATGTCGCCGGTCACGCCGATATCGCCGGCAGTGACAACGCCCGGGCCCTGCTTGCGCAGCATAAGGCGCTTGGTGCCATCGCCGCCCATCTTGAGCGCGATGTCCTTCACATTCAGCACGATATCGGTGACGTCCTCGCGGACGCCCGGGATCGAGGAGAACTCATGCAGCACGCCGTCGATGTGGATCGCGGTAACGGACGCGCCCTGCAGCGAGGACAGAAGAACGCGACGCAGCGCGTTGCCGAGCGTCATGCCAAAGCCACGCTCCAGCGGCTCGGCCACGACGGTCGCCACGCGGCCGGCATCATCACCCGGGATGACCTCGAGCTTCTTCGGCTTGATCAGTTCCTGCCAGTTCTTCTGGATCACGTGCAAACCTCTCGACGGATACGGAACGGCCCGCGCCATGAAGCGCGGGCGGGAGCAGTCTCGCGGAACGAAATCAGACGCGGCGGCGCTTGCGCGGGCGGCAGCCGTTATGCGGGATCGGCGTCACGTCACGGATCGAGGTGACGTTGAAGCCGGCGGCCTGAAGGGCGCGGAGCGCCGATTCACGACCCGAACCCGGACCCGACACTTCCACCTCGACGGTGCGCATGCCGTGCTCGGACGCCTTGCGGGCCGCATCTTCCGCCGCGACCTGCGCCGCATACGGGGTCGACTTCTTGGAACCCTTGAAGCCCATCGCGCCCGACGTGGACCAGGCAATGGTGTTGCCCTGCGCGTCGGTAATGGTGATCATCGTGTTGTTGAAGGACGCGTTCACGTGAACGATCCCCGACACGATGTTCTTGCGTTCGCGGCGGCGAACTCGGGTTGCTTCCTTGGCCATGCTCTCAGCGCCTTCGTCCTGTCATCGGCCGTTCCGCCAGAAAAGCGGAGCACGGCCGGAAAAAGCTTACTTCTTCTTGCCGGCGATCGGCTTCGCCTTGCCCTTGCGGGTGCGGGCGTTGGTGCTCGTGCGCTGGCCGTGAACGGGCAGGCCACGACGATGGCGCAGGCCGCGATAGCAACCGAGATCCATCAGCCGCTTGATGTTCATCGCGGTCTCGCGACGCAGGTCGCCTTCCACGATGTAATCGCGGTCGATCGTCTCGCGGATCTGCAGCACTTCGGCGTCCGTCAGCTGGTTGACGCGGCGCTCGGCCGGGATGCCAACCTTCTGGCAGATTTCAACGGCATTCACCGGGCCGATGCCGTGAATGTAGCGAAGCGCGATCATCACGCGCTTATTCGTCGGAATGTTGACGCCGGCAATACGAGCCACCGCTCTTCTCCTCAACCGCTCGGGATACGGCGACCCGCTCCCGTTTCTTCCATGGCGATGCGCCTGAACCGACGCATACCCGAAAATTCCTGGCTTCCGACGACAGGCCTGAATGGAACAATGTTCCGTCTGACCCCTGGTTTTCTCCAAAAGCAAAACGCGCGAGGCAACCCCGCGCGAGAACGCTTCGTAAAGCGCCACGCCCACCGCGCCCTGCGGCCCAGGCCGCCCATCCTCCGTCAGGCCGCGATGGTTGTAGGCCAGCAGGATCATGTCCCGTCGCCCAGCCATGCCACTTGAGTAGGGCACGGCGCAGTTGGTGTGGCGCGCCTCGGCGCCGCGCGCGCGGTGCTCGGGCTTGAGGTGCAGCGTCGCGCGCAGGATGGGGTGGTCCATCAGCCCGCGCCCCACCCCCTCATGGGCGTGCAGCACCGGGATGCCGAGGGCGGCGAGATCGGCCGCCGGCCCGATGCCCGAGCGCATCAGGATCGCCGG
>JALOTF010000123.1 GCA_025458025.1 Beijerinckiaceae bacterium
GCTCGTGCGCACGCTTGGCGGTGTGAAGGCCATCGACGACATCTATCTCTGCGGTCCGGAGGACATGACCGGCGCTGCCCGCACGGTGCTGGAGGAGATGGGGGCCGAGCCCTCGCGCATCCATGTCGAACTGTTCTCGACCGGCTCTGCCCCGCCGCGTGCGGGCGCTCGCAAGGTGGCACCCGAGGCGTACAAGGGCATTCCGCTCACCATCACGCATGACGGCCAGAGCCATGCGCTGACGCTGCATGAGGGCGAGACGGTGCTGGAAGCTGCGGAGCGCGCAGGGCTCGATGTGCCCTATTCCTGCCGGGGCGGCATGTGCTGCACCTGCCGCGCGAAGGTGACCGAAGGCACCGCGAGCATGGACCTGAATTTCAGCCTCGAGCCGTGGGAGGTCGAGGGCGGCTACGTTCTCACCTGCCAGTGCCGGCCCACCAGCGGCGCTCTCGCGGTGGATTACGATCAGGTCTGAAGTGAAGGTATTTCAATGCTTTGCAGTGGAATAGCGAGAGATCGATTCCGGTCCCTCGCATTCTGATTCCGCGTGTTGAGAGATTGATTCACACGCTCTCCAGCGCCAGCGCGATGCCCTGGCCCACGCCGATGCACATGGTGGCGCAGGCGCGCTTTCCCCCGCGATCCTTCATCTCAATGGCTGCCGTGAGCGCGAGGCGCGCGCCGGACATGCCGAGCGGATGACCGAGCGCAATCGCGCCGCCATTCGGGTTGATATGCTCCGCACTGTCCGGCAAGCCGAGCAGGCGCAGGCTCGCGAGACCCTGCGCGGCGAAGGCCTCGTTGAGTTCGATCACGTCGAAATCGGATGGCTTGATGCCAAGGCGCGCGCAGAGCTTCTGCGTGGCCGGAGCCGGGCCGATGCCCATGATGCGCGGCGGAACGCCCGCCGTCGCGAGGCCCGTGACGCGCGCGAGCGGGGTGAGGCCGAAGCGCTTCACGGCGGCTTCGCTGGCGATGAGGAGGGCGGCGGCACCGTCATTCACGCCCGAGGCGTTGCCGGCCGTCACCGAGCCGCCCTTGCGGAAGGGCGTGCCGAGGGCGGCGAGCTTTTCCAGCGTCGTCTCACGCGGATGCTCATCGCGATCCACGATGATGGGGTCGCCTTTGCGCTGCGGGATGGTAACGGGCGTGATCTCGCGGGCGAAACGGCCAGATTTCTGTGCACGTGAAGCGCGGGCCTGCGATTCAAGCGCGAACTTGTCCTGATCCTCGCGGGAAATCTTGAAATCCTCCGCCACATTTTCGGCGGTCTCGGGCATGGAATCGATGCCGTATTGCGCCTTCATGAGGGGGTTCACGAAACGCCAGCCGATGGTGGTGTCGAACACCTCCGCCGAGCGCTGGAAAGCCTCCTGTGCCTTGCCCATCACGAGAGGGGCGCGCGTCATGCTCTCGACGCCGCCGGCGATCATGAGATCGGCTTCGCCGGCCTTGATCGCGCGGGCGGCAATGCCCACCGCATCGAGGCCGGAGCCGCAGAGGCGATTGACCGTGGTGCCCGGAACTTCCACCGGCAGCCCCGCGAGCAGGCCCGCCATCCGCGCGACATTGCGATTATCCTCGCCCGCCTGATTGGCGGAACCGAGGATGATTTCATCCACGGAAGCAGCGAGTTCTGCCGGAAAACGGCTCATCAGCGCGCGGATGACATGCGCGGCCATGTCGTCAGCACGCACGCTCGCGAGCGCTCCGGCATAGCGGCCAATGGGGGTGCGGGTTCCATCAATGAGATAGGCTTCGGACATCGTCAGCATTCCTGAATGTGTGGTTTTGGGTCGCCGGAAGGCGAGGTTATCCGCCGTTGAGCGCGGCAAAGCTACCTTGCGAGGCCACCAGTTCCTTCAGGAGCGGTGCAACCGAGAAGGCCTGACCATCGCGCGCGGCGGTTTCCTCGGCAATGACCACGATTTTCGCCAGACCTAACATATCGGCATGGTGCATGGGCCCGCCCCGCCAGTTGGGGAAGCCGTAGCCGTTGACCAGCACGAGATCGACATCCGCGGGGCGCGCGGCAATGCCCTCGCCGACAATCTTCGCGCCCTCGTTGACCATGGCAGTGAGCACGCGATTCTGGATTTCCTGTGCGGAAAAGCTCCGTTGCCGGCGTCCGGTGGCGGTTGCGTGGGCGCGCACAAGGCTTTCTACCGCCGGATCGGGCACGCGGCGGCCATTCTCGTATGTGTACCAGCCTTTGCCGGCTTTCTGGCCGAAGCGACCGAGTTCGCACAGGCGATCCACGATGGGCACATCGCGCTCGTTCGGGTCGCGCGTGGCGGCGAGGCGCTTGCGGCGCGCCCAGGCGATGTCGAGCCCGGCGAGATCCTGCACGGCGAAGGGGCCCATGGCGAGGCCGAAGGCTTCCATCGCGGCGTCGATCTCGCGGGGGAGAGCGCCTTCCTCCAGCATGAATTCGCATTGCGCGCGGAATTTCGCGAGAATGCGATTGCCGATGAAGCCTTCGCACACGCCGGAAATCACGGCGATTTTCTTCAGCTTCCGGCCGATGGCGAGCGCAGTGGCCAAGGCTTCATGGCTCGTGCGTCGCGCGCGCACAATCTCCAGCAGCTTCATCACATGGGCTGGCGAGAAAAAATGCAGCCCGAGGAATCGCTCGGGCGCGGGCAGGGCATCCGCCATCGGCTCGAGATCGAGATAGGAGGTGTTGGTGGCAATGAGCGTTGAAGCGGACAGGAGCCCCGCGAGCTTTTTCATCAGCTCCAGCTTCACGCCCATATCCTCGAAGATCGCTTCGATCACGAGATCGCAAGCGGCGAGGCGGCCCATTTCCGTGGTGGGCGCGAGGTTCGCGAGGCGCGCGAGGCGGGTGTTCTCGTCGATGCGGCCCGAGCGGATGGACCGGAGGTAAAGCCCGTTCACACGGTCCAGCCCGGCCTGCAGGGCGGCATCATCCGCCTCGATCAGCATCACCTTGTAGCCGGCATCGAGGAAGGCCACGGCGATGCCCGAACCCATGGTGCCGGCGCCGATCACGCCGACCTGCCGCACATCTCGAGGCGTCACGCCCGCCAGTTCCGGGCGCTTTCCGGCCTCGCGCTCAGCGAGGAAGAGGTGGCGGAGACCGCGCGATTGCTCGGAATTCATCAGCTCGAAAAAGGCGCGGCGCTCGTTGGGTTGCCCGATGGAGAAGGGCAAAGTGAGGCTTTGCGAGACGAGTTCGATCGCCCGTTGCGGGGCCATGCGCCCGCGCGCCTCGCGATTCACCTTGTCCACCATGGCCTGCCAGGCCTCGGGCTCGGCGGCGGGCGTGTTGCGCAAGGAAAGGCGCGGCTGCATCTGCCCGATGAGCCCGCGCGCGAGTTCGATTGCCTCGGCGCGCAGATCGTCTCGCGCTATGGCATCGACGAGGCCGAGGCGCAGGGCTTCCTCCGCACCGACCATCCTGCCCGTGGCGATGAGATCGAGCGCTGCGACCGGCCCGATGAGGCGTGGCAGGCGCTGCGTGCCACCGGCACCCGGCAGCAGGCCGAGTTTCACCTCGGGCAGGCCCACGAGGCCATCCTTCGCGATGATGCGCTTGTGCGCGCCAAGGCCGATCTCGCAGCCGCCGCCGAGCGCGGTGCCGTGCCACGCGACGACAACGGGCTTCGCGCTCTCCTCGATGCGGTTGATCACATCCGGCAGGTGCGGCTCGCGCGGGGGCTTGCCGAATTCGGAGATGTCGCCGCCTGCCGTGAAGGTGCGGCCCGCGCCGCAGATCACGAGCGCCTTCGTCTCGGGCTCGGATTGCGCGCGCTGCACGGCATCGAGCAGGGCGCGGCGCACGGATTGCGAGGTCGCGTTGACGGGCGGGTTGTCGATCTCGAAGACCGCTACCTCGCCGTCTCGCCAGACCCGCAGAACCTCCGGCATCGCCTCTCCCAGGTCCGCTTCGCCGGCGGCAGAAAGCTCGTTGCTCATGCCGCCTCGCGATAGGCGTTCATGGTGAGAAGCTCATAGGTGGCAGCGGTTTCACCAGACCCAGTCTGGATCTCCACGTCCCAGCGCACTTCGCCATAGGCCGCGTTGCGCGGTGATTTCGATTTCACCGTGAGACGGACCTTGATGGCTTCCCCGGGAGAAACGGGCTTCAGGAACCTCAGGTTGTCAAGCCCGTAATTCGCGAGAACCGGTCCGCGCTTGGGCTCTACGAAGAGGCCCGCCGCAAACGAGAGCAGCAGGTAGCCATGTGCAACGCGACCGGGGAAGAACGGATGGCCCTTTACGGCCTCCTCGTCCATGTGGGCGTAGAAGGTGTCTCCGGTAAAATGCGCAAAGTGTTCAATGTCTTCGAGGCTGATGACGCGCTCGGCTGAGTGGAAGCTCTGTCCCGGCACCAGATCCTCGAAGGGGATGCGGAAGGGGTGGGCGGGGGCTACGGGCTCGGGTGTGCCCTTCACATAACTTTTCGTGATCGCCGTGAGGAAGGCAGGCGAACCCTGCAAAGCCACACGTTGCATCTGGTGATGCACGGCGCGCATGCCGCCGAGTTCCTCGCCACCGCCTGCGCGTCCTGGCCCGCCATGCACGAGATGCGGCATGGGCGAGCCATGGCCGGTGCTTTCGGCCGCGCATTCCGCGTTCAGCAGCAGCAGGCGGCCATGGAAGGCGCCTGCGCCGAACACCACTTCGCGCGCGATTCTCGCATCCGCCGTCACCAGCGATCCCGCGAGCGAGCCGTCGCCCTTTTTCGCAAGCTGAATGGCTTCGCCGAGGTCGGAATAGGTCATCAGGGTCGCGACGGGGCCGAAGGCTTCGGTGTCATGCGGGCGCTCGGCGGTTTTGGCGTCGCGCGCGGCGAGCAGGACGGGCGAGAGGAATGCACCCTTCTCGGTATCGAGGCCGGGGAGGTTGAGCGTCTCGGGATCACCGTAGAGGATCTCGCATTCCTCTCGCAGGCGGGCGATCTGGCTTCGCACATCCGCGCGCTGGGCGAGCGAGGCGAGGGGCCCCATGCGGGTGGTCTCGGCACGCGGATCGCCGATCGCGACGCCCGCGAGCCGTTTGCCAAGCGCGGCTGAGACGGCTTCGGCCTGCGATTGCGGCACGATGATCCGGCGGATGGCCGTGCATTTCTGCCCGGCCTTCGTGCACATTTCCTTCGCGACCTCCTTGATGAAGAGATCGAATTCCGGCGTGCCCGGCACGGCATCCGGCCCGAGGATCGAGCAGTTCAGGCTGTCGCGCTCGGCGGTGAAATGCACCGCATTTTTCAGGATGACCGGATGCGCTTGCAGCGTCGTCGAGGTTGCGAGTGAGCCTGTGAAGGCCACGTGATCCTGGCTCGTGAGGTGATCGAAGAGATCGCCCGTGGAGCCCGCAATGAACTGGAACACACCTTCCGGCAGCACGCCGCTCTCGATGATGATCCGCGCGGCTTTCTCCGCGAGCCATGCCGTGGCGCTCGCAGGCTTGGCGATGACCGGGAGCCCCGCGAGGATCGAGGGGCCCAGCTTTTCCAGCATGCCCCAGACCGGGAAGTTATAGGCGTTGATCTGCACCGCCACGCCCTCGCGCGGCACATAGATATGCTGGCCGAGGAAGCTGCCGGTCTTGGAAAGGCCCTCCACCGCGCCATCGATCAGGAAGGTCTCGTTCGGCAATTCGCGCTTGCCCTTCGAGGCATAGACAAAGAGCGTGCCGATGCCGCCATCGATATCGATCCAGCTATCCGCACGGGTGGCACCGGTGAGGACCGAAAGCGCGTAAAGCTCTTCCTTCCGGGCCGTCAGCGCCTGCGCCACGGC
>JALOTF010000061.1 GCA_025458025.1 Beijerinckiaceae bacterium
ATCAATCCGTGGATGATGCCTCGGCCTATGGGCTCGCGCTGTGAGCGAAGCGACGCAGGCTGTCGAGATCTGGACTGATGGCGCCTGCTCCGGCAATCCTGGTCCTGGCGGGTGGGGCGTAATCCTGCTTTATGGCGAATTGCGGAAAGAAATGTCTGGCGCCGAGCTGGAAACCACCAACAATCGTATGGAGTTGCAGGCGGCCATCGCCGCACTTTCCGCGCTGAAGCGCCCCTGCAAGGTGGTGCTCCACACCGACAGCCAATATGTGAAGGGCGGCATCACAGGCTGGATTTTCGGCTGGAAGAAGAACGGCTGGCGCACCGCCGACAAGAAGCCCGTGAAGAATGTCGATCTCTGGCAGGCCCTCGATGAGGCCATCCGTCGCCACGAGATCGAATGGCGCTGGGTGAAGGGCCATGCCGGCAACGAGTTGAACGAGCGCGCCGACGAACTCGCGCGCGAGGCCATCAAGGCGATGCGGGATGCAAAAAAGGCCGCGGGCGGAAACGCCGCGGCCTGAATGTCTTGTCTCCGGTCCAGCGACCGGAACACATCAGATCAGAGCTGGCACATCAGCGTTTCGGCGGAGGAGAGGTTCACCGCACCGCGCTCCACCTCAATGTTGATCGTCTCGACCACGCCATCCTTCACGAGCATGGAGCAGCGCTTGAGGCGCGTGCCGAAACCGACGACCGAGATATCCGCATCAAGACCCGTGGCCTTCGCGAATTCCGCATTGCCATCCGACAGGAACTTAATCTTGCCGGCTGCTCCGGTTTCCTCTTCCCAGCGCTGCATCACCCAGGGGTCGTTCACGGAGATCACGACGATCTGGTCCACGCCCTTGGCCTTGAAGCTCTCGGCCTCCTTCAGGAAGCCCGGCAGGTGGGTCTTGTGGCAGGTCGGCGTAAAGGCACCGGGCACGCCGATGATGACCGAGGTCTTGCCGGCGAACACTTCGGCCGTGGTGAGCGGCTTGGGGCCGGCCTCGCCGATCACGTAGAACTTTACATCGGGGAGACGATCTCCGGCGGCGATCGGCATGGGACACCTCAGGTTGGAACGATTGGGAAAAGCACGCGGGAACCCCGATGCTGCTCCGCTATTTATGGCGAAGCGCCTGTCCCGTCGAGGTCCAGCACGCCTTCATAGGGCGCTTTCTTCGAACCGAAGGTGAAGCGCACGGGGCCAAAGCTCTTGTCGTCGCCTGGTGGACGCTGGCCCTTCAGCACCACCTGAAAGCGGCCGGCTTCCAGCGCCACAGGCGTCTTGATGTGCAGGTAGCCGCGCGATTCGGTGAAGACCGCGAAATCTTCCACGCTTGCTTCATGGCGGATATGCAGCGTGTAGACCGGTCGTTCGCCGGCATCGCGGCGTTCCACGCGCACGCGCGCTGCGAATTCCTCAGCCGAAAGCCGCTTCGGCACGCGGGATTCCGCGCGCGCAATGGCCTCGACCACCTCCATGCCCACAGGCTGCCCGCCATCGAGATGGAGGTTCGCACTTAGCGGAATGCACATTGTGCCGCAGACAGCGAAATCGAGCTTCAGCGACAGCGAAACCGGCCCGTTTCCGGTGCGTTTCGCGCTGAAAGGCAGGATTATATCGGTCTTGTAGCCCCAGGCCTGCCCGCCTGCACCATCATCGAAGCGCGTGGGCATGGGAAAGCGCACCTCGACCTCGCCCACGCCTTTCGAGCCCGCAAAATCGAACATCGGCGGCACACCGGAATCACCGGGATTGCGCCAGTAGGTCTTGTAATCCGGCATGAGGCGAATGCCGATGCCGCCGCGGATCATTGTGTCGCCCGGTGCGGGCTCCACAAGCAGCAGGCGCACGCGCGCCTCGCGAAATTCGGCCCAGGCCGATGCGCGTGCCCCCCCGGCGAACGCAGGAACGAACGACATCCACAGGGCAAAAAGGGCCAGCAACCAACGCATGAGCGGCATATTGCCCGGCAGACGTTCAAAAACTATCCACATTCCCGTGAGGACGCGTTTTCGAGGCAGGCCCTTATCCGTCGAGGCTCTTGGCAAGTCGGCTTACACTTGCGAAGCTATCCTGATGAAGCTCGACAAGATCCGTGGCGGTGGCAAGAAGGGGTTCCTCGATGGGCATTTGCTCATCGCGATGCCCTCGATGCCGGATGAGCGTTTTTCCCGCAGCGTCATCTATATCTGCGCACATTCCGATGAAGGGGCGATGGGCCTTGTGGTCAATCGTCGGGCGCAGAACCTGAATTTCCCGGAATTGCTGGTGCAGCTCGATCTTATCTCGCGGGATCAGGCGATCCGCCTGCCGGAGCGTGCGGCGAGCACGGCGGTGCTCTCGGGCGGGCCGGTGGAGCCCACGCGCGGTTTCGTGCTGCATTCCGCCGATTACGCCATCGAGAATTCCACGCTGCCGGTATCCGAGCAGGTCGGGCTGACGATCACGGTGGATATCCTCAAGGCCATCGCACGCGGCGAGGGGCCTAATCGCGCGCTTCTGGCGCTCGGCTATTCAAGCTGGGGTGCGGGCCAGCTGGAGACCGAGCTGCATGCCAATGCCTGGCTTCACGCCCCGGCCACAGCGGAGTTGCTGTTCGGGGTCGACCAGGAGCGGAAATACGATGCCGCGTTGCGCATGCTCGGCATCGATCCGGTTTTCCTCTCCAGCGAGGCCGGGCACGGGTAACGCGCCTCACGCGGCGCTGGAAAGCCCGATGAGCTTGCGCGCTTGATCGATGCTGATCGCCGGCCCGAACACATAGCCTTGCGCAAACTGGCAACCCAGCTGGAACAGTTCGACCGTATCCGCCTCGGATTCAGCCCCTTCCGCCACGATATCCATGCCGAGATCCTGCGCGAGGCCCACGATGGACCGCAGGATGAGCGGACGTTTGCCGGTTTCATCATGCCGCACGAAGCTCTGGTCGATCTTCAGTGTGTCGAAGGGGAAGCGCTGGAGGTAGGAGAGCGACGAGAAGCCCGTGCCGAAATCATCCAGCGCGAGGCCAGCGCCGAGTTCGCGCGCCTTTTCGAGGATCTGCGCGGCATATTCCGGGTTTTCCATCACCAGAGTTTCGGTGATTTCCAGCTTCAGCGAGCCGCGCGCGCAAGGGTGGCGCAGCAGCACGTTCTTGAGATCCTGCAGGATATCCTGCCGGATGAGCTGGCGGCTCGAGACGTTCACGCTCGCGAAAATCGGCGGATCGACCACGAGAGATTGCTGCCAGGCTGAAAGCTCACGCGCCGTGGTTTCGAGCACAAAGAGACCGATATCGACGATCAGCCCGCTTTCCTCCGCGATGGAGATGAACTCGCCCGGCGGCAGGCGCCCGAGACGCGGATGGTTCCAGCGTATGAGCGCCTCGAAGCCGGCGATGGAGCGATCTTCCAGCCGCACGATGGGCTGGAACTGCACTTCGAGCTCGTTGCGCTCCAGCGCGCGGCGCAGATCGTTCGAGAGGCTGAAACGGTCATGCGGCGTGTTGCGCATGGAGGCACGATAGATTTCCACGCGATCGCGGCCCGTGCGCTTGGCATGGATGGCGGCCAGCTCCGCATTGCGGATGAAGGCTTCCTTGTCGTTGAGCGAGGTTTCATCGAGCAGGGCCACGCCCACCGAGCCGGTGAGATAGATCTGCCGGTCGCCATGGGTGATGGGTGTCGAGACCGCGCGGCGCACGAGATCGGCCAGCGCCATCACGCGCTGCGGCTCCTGCTCGGAGAGCACGACCAGCGCGAAACTGTCGCCGGAGATGCGCGCGAGTGTGTCGCCGGGGCGTGCCACGCGGGCGAGGCGCCGCGCAATGGTCAGCAGGATGATGTCACCGGCCGAAACGCCGACTGATTCGTTCACCTGCTTGAAGCGGTCGATATCCAGCACGATCAGCGCCGGCTTGCGACGCCCCTCGCCGTTCTGACGGGCCTGAATCAGCGCGCTTTCCATACGGTCGAGCAGAAGGCGGCGGTTCGGCAGGCCGGTGAGGTGGTCATGGATCGCATCATGCAGCAGGCGATCCTGCGTGGTGTGCACGGCGGTGACGTCGAGCAGGCTGCCGACAATGCGGATCACCTCGCCATCGCGGTTCACCACGGGGCGCGCCTTCAGGCGATACCAGACGGTGGAACCATCGCGCGCCATCAGGCGGAAATCCTGCCCGATACGCCCGCGCTTCTGCTCGATCATCGCATCAAGCGCGGCCCGATAACGGTCACGATCGGCAGGGTGGATCACGTTGATCAGCACGGAGGCCCGGCCATCCAGCGAACCCCGTTCGAGCCCGAGATGCATCTCGAGTTCGGAGGAGAGATGCAGGTGATCGTCGCTCACATCCCAATCGAAGAGCAGGTCACCGCTGCCGACAAAGGCCAAAGCCTTGCGCTCGGCATCCGGCACTGCGCCGCTGATCACCGCGCCGGAGGAGAAGACGTTCTGCATCACCGTGAATGAAATCATCAGCACGATGAGCACGAGGCCACCAAGCAAGGCCGGGGCCGCGACATCATTCGTGACCTGCCCGGAGACGACCAAGGCCGCGCCGCCCACCCAGCCGAGCAACAGGAACCAGGTCGGCACCAGCATGATCGCGCGATCATAGCGGTGGAAGGCGAGGTAGACGATCAGCACGAAGCCGATCGCGGCAATCGTCGCCATGGAAATGCGCGCAATGCCCGAGGCCACGCCTGGATCGATGCTTGAGAGGGCAATCAGCACGCCGAGCAGGCCAAGCCAGACCAGTGTGATATGCCCGTAGCGCGAATGCCAGCGATTGAGGTTGAGATAGGCAAAGAGGAACACGAGCAGCGTGCCGCCGAGCACCGCTTCAGCACCCGCGCGGTAGATGTTCTCGACCTCCGGCCTCAGTGCGAAGAACCGCCCGATGAAACCGAAATCAATGCCGAGATACACGAGAACCGACCACGCCAAGGCCGCCGAGGCCGGGAAGATCAGCGCCGCGCGCAGGGCGAGCACGATGGTCAGGAAGATCGCGAGCAGGCCCGCGATACCAGTGACGATGCCGCGATAGAGCGTTAGTGCGTTCAGCTTGTCCTTGTAGACCTCAGGGTCCCATAGAGTGAGTTCCGGCAGGCGCGAGCCACGCAATTCCGCCACGAAGGTGACAATCGCGCCGGGATCGAGCGTGATCGCGAAGAGATCGGCCTCGGTGCCTTCCTCGCGCTCGGGGCGGAAGCCATGGCTCGCGGTGATCGCCTCGATACGCACGGAGGCGAGATCAGGCCAGAACACGCCCGAACCTGCGAGCTTGAAGCGCGGGGCCACCAGCACGCGCTCGACCACCTCGTTCGAATCATTCTGCAGCGCGAAGGCAATCCAGCGCGGGCGAGCGCCGGTCTCGCGGGCCTGCACCTCGATGCGCCGCACGATGCCATTGGCATCCCGCGCGGTCTGGATCTCAAGACGATCCTCTCGCGACTGATAGGTCTGGATGGCCGGGAGCAGGTCAATCGCTTCCGATTGCGGCGTGATGCGGATGGCATCAAGCGCGCGCGCAGCCGAAAGCGGGGCGAGAAGCGCCAGCAGGAGCAGCAGGAAAGCCAGGGGCGACACGCGCGGTGCGGCCATGCCGCGAACCCATGGGCTCGAGACATTACCAGGCGGGAAGGAAGCAACGCGCCGCATCATGGTCGAGTGGTAACGTCCGGTCTCTCTGGCAGCAAGCGCGGCGCGCCTGGCATGGTTAGGAAGCGGCGGAATTGGAGGGGAAAAGATCCGATTTCAACAGGCCGTAGAGCACATGGTCGCGCCGCCGCCCGGCAATAGCGAGATAGGCGCGCGCATAGCCTTCGCGCCGAAACCCGGCCTTTTCAAGGACGCGGATCGACGCGGCATTTTCCGGCAGGCATGCGGCCTCGAGCCGTTCGAGATCCAGCGTACGAAAAGCGAAATCGCTGAGAAGCCGCACGGCCCGCGTCATGTGCCCCTGCCCAGCGAAGGGCTGGCCCATCCAGTAGCCCAGCGTGCCGGTCTGCGCGGCACGCCGGCGGATGTTCGAGAGCGTGATGCCGCCCACGAGTTCCTCGCTCTCGCCCGCGAGGATGAGGAACGAAAAGCCGGTCTCCTCGGCCACTTCCTCGCGCAGCCGGTCGAGCCGACGACGGAAGGCCGCGCGGCTCAGATCATCCTCGGGCCAGAGCGGCTCCCATGGCGCGAGAAAGGCGCGGGACTTCTCGCGCAACGCCACCCAGCCGGGAAAATCCGCCATTTCCGGCGCGCGCAGGGTGAGTCCGTCCCCGGCGATCCGGGGATGGGGCGGTCGGCCCAGACCCGCAACGCCATCGAGGAACCAGCGCATGCCCATCACGCCCGGCGCTTGGCCCGGATATAGGCTTCGAGGCCAGCGAGATCGTTGGGGATCTCCACCATCCGCTCGGCGTCGGTCATGAGATGCGCGAGGCGCGGCGGCAACCCCGCCTCAAGCCCGGTGATCGCGCGGATCGCATCCGGGAATTTCGCCGGCGCGGCTGTCGCCAGAACCACCATCGGCACCGAAGCCGGAAGGCCCGCCTTCTCCGCTGCGATCACGCCCGTGGCGGTATGTGGCTCCAGCAGATACGCGCTCTCCGCCAAAGTCTTGCGGATGATTTCCGCCACCTCCGGCTCGCTGCCGCGATGGGCGTGGAACTCCGCGCGGATTGCCTTCAGCACCGTCTCCGGTAGGGTGAAATGGCCGGATTGCTTCAGGCTTTCCATCATGGAGCGCACGGCTGCGGCATCGTTGCCAGCAGCTTCGAACAGCAGGCGCTCGAAATTCGAGGAGACCTGGATATCCATGGAAGGCGAGGTGGTCGCCTCCACGCCGCGCGTTTCGTAGACGCCGGTTGCGAGCGTGCGCGCGAGGATGTCATTTGCGTTGGTCGCGACGATCAGCGTCTCGATGGGCAGGCCCATGCGCCGCGCAACATGCCCGGCGAAAATATCCCCGAAATTGCCGGTGGGCACGGAGAAGGCCACCTTCCTATGCGGCGCGCCGAGCGCCACGGCGGCGACGAAATAATACGTGACCTGCGCAACGATGCGCACCCAGTTGATGGAGTTCACGCCCGACAAGCCAACCGAATCGCGGAAGGCGTGATCGTTGAACATGCCCTTCACGAGGGCCTGGCAATCGTCGAAATTCCCCTCGATCGACAGCGCGTGGATATGCGCCTCGGTGGGGGTGGTCATCATCCGGCGCTGCACATCCGACACACGCCCCGTGGGGAAGAGGATGAACACGTCCGCCCGCTCACTGGCGCGGAAAGCCTCGATCGCTGCACCGCCGGTGTCGCCCGAGGTCGCGCCGACGATGGTCGCGCGCTGGCTCTTCACCTTCAGGGAATAATCCATCAGGCGCGCGAGCAACTGCATCGCGACATCCTTGAAAGCGAGGGTGGGGCCGTGGAACAGCTCGAGGATGAAGCGGTTCGGGCCGATCTGCTGCAGCGGCGTCACGGCTTCATGCGCAAAGCTCGCATAGGCGGCTTCGCAGGCCTCGCGCAGCACATCATCGGGAATGGACCCACCCGTGAAGCGGCGGATCACATCGAAAGCAACCGCATGAAAGGGCTGGCCGGCATAGGCCGCGATCTCGGCATGCGAAATCTGCGGCCAGCTTTCCGGCACATAGAGGCCGCCATCGCGGGCGAGGCCCGTCAGCAGGCATTCGGAAAAGTCGAGGGTGGGCGCAAGGCCGCGGGTCGATGTATAGCGCATGGCGGGCGTTTAGCTGATCAAACCTTGTCCGTCACGGCGTTTTCGTTGCGTCGTCGGCGCTGGCCGAACAGAAATACGCCGGCCACCGCAAGATTGGTCGCCGCAAGGCTCCACCATGTGATCGCATATTCCAGGTGATTGTTGGGGATCGAGCGCAGCATGTCCGGCACATCCATGCCGAAAGGCGGCAGGCTCTCCGCACCTTCCGCCTCGCGGTCGAAGGAGGCCGCAAAGGCAAGGGCCGGGTGCTCGCCCTGCGGCGAAAGCCCGAGATGGCGCGCGATATCCGGCGTGGAGCGGAAGAAGAACGTGCCTTTCGCCGGATCATTGTAGGGCGGGAAAACGCCCTCGCGCTCGCTCGGCCGCAGGAAACCGGTCAGCGTCACCAGGCCGGTGGGTGTCTCGATCGGCGGGATCGCACCGGAAGGAGGCGTCGGCAGGAAGCCGCGATTGACGAGAATGACAGCCGGGCGGCAATTCCCCGCTTCGCAGAATTCCGTGTTGAAGGCGGTGATGACCTGCACGCCGAAGCCACTCACCGGCACCCGGCCAAAGCGGTCACGCTCGCCGGGTTTGGGCGCGGGGCGCGAGGTGCGGATATAGGCGGTTTTTTCTTGCCTGTAGCGCCCGCTCACGCTCACGCGCTCCCAGAGCTTCCCCTCGGCAAACGGCTTGGCGGATTTCGTCGCAGCCTCGGCGATGTGCGCGATGAACGCCTGCTTCTCGCTGCGGCGCTGCCATTGCCAGGTGCCGAGGCTCACCAGCACGATGCTGCCGATGAGCGTGAAGGCCAGAAAGAACAGCAGCCCGCGACCGCGCATCACTCGGCTCTCCGGCCTTCCTCGGCGCGGTTCTTGTATTGCAGGCCGATCATGATGCCCTTCATGGGCCGCAACAGCCCGAGGCAGACCACCAGCGTCAGCGGCAGGAAGACCAGCATGTGCAGCCACATCGGCGGCTCGTAGTGAATTTCGGTCCAGAGTGCGAGGCCCACCACCACGAAGCCTGCCAGCAGGATGACGAACACTGCCGGGCCATCGCCCGAATCGGCGAACTTGTAATCCAGCCCGCAAGCCTGGCAGCGCGGCGCGACTGTGATGAAACCCGAAAAGAGGCGCCCTTCGCCGCAGCGGGGACAGCGCCCGCGCAGGCTGGCGGAGACAGGATCCGCCTCGATGCCGCGATATTCCATGCTCCCCTCCACGAAAAAGGGCGGCACGCGGCCGCCCTTCGGGATTGCTGGTGGTGTGCGATCAATGGCCGATGATGTTCGGGGCGAAACCGTAGTTGGAGCCCCAGACATAGATGGCCGCAAAAAGGAACAGCCACACCACGTCCACGAAATGCCAGTACCAGGCCGCAAATTCGAAGCCGAGATGCTGCTTCGGCGTGAAGTGGCCCTTGTAAACGCGCGCGAGGCACACGGCGAGGAAGATGGTGCCCACGAAGACATGGAAGCCATGGAAGCCGGTCGCCATAAAGAAGGTCGCGCCATAGATGTGGCCCGAGAACTTGAAGGCGGCATGCGAGTATTCATAGACCTGCACGACCGAGAACAGCGCGCCGAGCAGGATGGTGAGCCACAGCGCCTTCTTCACGCCCTCGCGGTCGCCATGCAGCAGCGCATGATGCGCCCAGGTAACCGTGGTGCCCGAGGTGAGCAGGATGAGAGTGTTGAAGAGCGGCAATTCCCACGGATTGAACACCGCAATGCCCTTCGGGGGCCAATGGCCGCCGGTGAGTTCGGTGCGGGTGTACTGGATGGCCTCGCCCGCATAGAAGGCGGCATCGAAATAGGCCCAGAACCACGCCACGAAGAACATCACTTCGGAGGCGATGAAGAGGATCATGCCGTAGCGATGGTGCATCTGCACCACGCGGGTATGGTCGCCCGCCTCGGCCTCGTTCACGACATCGGCCCACCAGCCATACATTGTGTAGAGCACGCCAAGCAGGCCGGCGATGGTGAGATAGCTGCCGATTGCCATGCCGCCGAGCGTCATCTTCTTCATCCACATCACGGCACCGACGGCCATGACGAAGGCCGAAACCGAACCGACGAACGGCCACGGGCTCAGCGGAAGGATGTGGTAATCGTGGTTCTTGGCGTGCGCGTTGGCCATCCGAGGCCCCCTTCTTCGTTAGGCGTTCCGGCTCGTCTTTTCCTCAACGCGCCGGAATCATCGCGGATGAGGCATCCGCGAGTGGCTTCGCCGCGTTCTTGGCGGGAAAAAACGTATAAGACAAGGTGATCGACTGGATGAAATCGAGGGACTTCTCCTTCGAGATTTCCGGGTCGACAAAAAACACCACTTCTTCCGTGCGGCTCTCGCCCGGCTGGAGGGTGATTTCGTTAAAGCAGAAGCAGGCGATTTTGTTGAACCACGCGCCGGCCTGATCGGGCGAGACATTGTAGCTCGCAATGCCGGTCACCGCGCGGGGCGAGGTATTGCGAATGGTGTAGCTCACCGTGCGCACTTCGCCGCCCTTCACCGTCACGGTGGGGAGTTCGGGCTCAAACCGCCAGCCGAGGCCGGGCGCGACATTCGCATCCATGCGGATGGTGAAGAGTCGTTCGGTCGTCCGGTCCGGTGCCTTCACGGCCACCTGTGTCGTGCCGCCATAGCCCGTGACGCGGCAGAAGAGATCGTAGAGCGGCACGGCCGCGAACGACATGCCGAGCATGAAGAGCGTGCCGCCCAAAGCATAGCTCGCCACACGCAGGTTGCGGCGCGGGTCAATCGTCACGGGGCGGGGAGCAGGTGATTCGCGATCCATGGCGTCACATCGGCCGGGCCAGAATGGCCGGTCCCATCTTGAAAATGGTGATGACGTAGAACAACACGACAAGCCCGACGACCGAGAGCGCAATGGCGCGCGACCGGCGCTGGCGGCGCGCCTTTTCCTCGGGCGTGAGAATGATGCCTTCCGGCTTGCTCTCGCTCATGCGCCGACCCCCGTGAGGCGCGCCAAGAGCGGGAGCGCGAGGAAGACGATCCGCTCGACGAGCAAAGCTGCGAACAGCGCGAAGAGATAGAGAATCGACCCACCGAACATCGACCAGCAAGCCTTGCGGTCACTTTCGGGTGTGGCCGCGCGCAGGATCATCCAGGACCAGCGCAGCATCATCGCGGAGCCGATCACGCCCGTCGCGAGATAAAGCCAGTGGCCAAAGCCCAAAGCGACCGGCGCGAAAGCCGAGAGCGTGAGCAGGATCGTGTAGATCAGGATCTGGCGGCGCGTTGCAGCTTCACCGGCCACGACCGGGAGCATCGGCACGCCAGCGCGAGTGTAATCCTCGTTCTTCACAAGCGCCAGAGCCCAGAAATGCGGGGGCGTCCACAGGAAGATGATGAGGAAGAGCACGATCGGCTCGATGGCAATCGAGCCCGTCACGGCAGCCCAGCCAATGACCGGCGGGAAGGCGCCCGCTGCGCCACCGATCACGATGTTCTGCGCGGTCGAACGCTTCAGGCCCATCGTGTAGATCACGACATAGAAGAAGATCGTGAAGGCAAGGAGGCCGCCCGCGAGCCAGTTGGTTGCAAGACCAAGAACCATCACCGAGAAGAACGAGAGCAGGAGGCCGAAAATCTTCGCCTCTTCGCCCGAAACGCGGCCACCCGGAATCGGGCGGTTCGCGGTGCGGCGCATCACCTGGTCGATATCGGCATCATACCACATGTTGAGCGCGCCTGAGGCGCCGCCGCCCAGCGCAATCGCGAGGATGGCAATAAAGCCGATGACCGGATGGATGTTGCCCGGCGCGATCAACATGCCGACCAGCGCCGTGAAGACCACCAGTGACATGACGCGCGGCTTCATCAGCGCCCAGAAATCGCTGGGGTCTGCATTTGAAATCAGCGCTTCGCGCCGGATATCAGCTCCCGCGTCGCTCACGTCGGCCTGCCTCAACTCTGTGCTTCAGGGGTTGACCCCATGCGGAAGCGGCCGAGAAGGGCCGCTTTCGGATGGGGTGGAGCCTCGTGGGACGAGGCTCCACCGGAAAGGTTAGTGGTTCGAGCCAGTGATGCGCGGCAGCGTCTCGAACTGGTGGAACGGCGGGGGAGAGGACAGGGTCCATTCCAGCGTCGTCGCACCTTCGCCCCACGGATTATCACCGGCCTTTTCCTTGCGGCTGTAGGCCAGGAAGATGCCGTAGAAGAAGATCAGCAGGCCGAAGGCGAAGATGTAGGAACCCATTGAGGAGATGTAGTTCCAGCCCGCATAGGCATCCGGATAATCCACGTAGCGGCGCGGCATGCCGGCGAGGCCGAGGAAGTGCTGCGGGAAGAACAGCACGTTCGCACCCACGAAGGCCACCGCGAAGTGGGTGTGGCCGATCCAGTCCGGGATCATGTAGCCGGTGATCTTCGGGAACCAGTAGTACCAGCCGGCGAAGATCGCGAAGACTGCGCCGAGCGAGAGCACGTAGTGGAAATGCGCCACGACGTAATAGGTGTCATGCAGCACGCGGTCCACGCCGGCATTGGCGAGCACCACGCCCGTCACGCCGCCGACCGTGAACAGGAAGATGAAGCCAATCGCCCAGACCATCGGCGGACGGAAAGTGATCGAGCCACCCCACATAGTCGCGATCCAGGAGAAGATCTTCACACCCGTCGGCACGGCGATGACCATCGTGGCCGCAACGAAGTACTGCTGGGCCGCGAGGCTGATACCCGTGGTGTACATGTGGTGCGCCCACACGACGAAGCCCACGAAGCCGATCGCCACCATCGCATAGGCCATGCCGAGATAGCCGAAGACCGGCTTCTTCGAGAAGGTCGAGACGATGTGGCTCACGATGCCGAAGGCCGGCAGGATGAGGATGTACACTTCCGGGTGACCGAAGAACCAGAACAGATGCTGGAACAGGATCGGGTCACCACCGCCTTCCGGCGCGAAGAAGGTCGTGCCGAAGTTGCGGTCTGTCAGCAGCATGGTGATGCCGCCGGCGAGAACCGGGAGCGATAGCACGAGCAGGAAGGCGGTCACCAGCACCGACCAGGCGAAGAGCGGCATCTTGTGCAGCGTCATGCCCGGAGCGCGCATGTTGAAGATCGTGGTGATGAAGTTGATCGCACCGAGGATCGACGAGGCGCCCGCGATATGCAGCGAGAGGATCGCGAAATCCATCGCCGGGCCAGGCTGGCCGGAGGTCGAAAGCGGCGGATAGATCGTCCAGCCACCACCCACGCCGAGGCCGCCGGCCGGGCCTTCCACGAACATCGAGAGGATGAGCAGGCCGAAAGCGGCCGGCAGCAGCCAGAACGAGATGTTGTTCATGCGCGGGAACGCCATGTCCGGCGCGCCGATCATGATCGGGATGAACCAGTTCGCGAAGCCGCCGATCAGCGCCGGCATCACCATGAAGAAGATCATGATGAGGCCATGGCCCGTGACGAAAACGTTGAACGTATGCGGGTTGGCGAAAACCTGCAGACCGGGCTCCTGAAGCTCGATGCGCATCATGATGGAAAGGAAGCCACCGACCAGCCCCGCCATCAAGGCGAAGAGCAGGTACATCGTACCGATGTCCTTGTGGTTGGTGGAATAGAGATACCGCCGCCAGCCATGCGGCATGTCATGCGCGTGGTCGTCGGCGTGCGCGTGAGCCTGTGCCATTCTTGTCTACTCCTGTCGAAGCGTCTTGTCGCGGCGCTTTAATCAGCGGGCCGGATCGGTCTGCGCAGTCTGCACCGGCGCATTCTCGATACGGGCAAATTTCTTCTTCGCGTCCGCGAGCCAGGCGTCATACTTCTCCTGGCTGACGACACGGATCGCCAGCGGCATGAAGGCATGGTCCTTGCCGCAGAGTTCCGAGCACTGGCCGTAGAAGATGCCTTCCTTGGTGGCGCGGAACCAGGTCTGGTTCAGGCGGCCCGGGACAGCGTCGGCCTTCACGGCGAAGGATGGAACGGCGAAGGCGTGCAGCACGTCGCCGGCGGTCACCTGCACGGCCACGGTCTTGTTCACCGGAACCACGACCTCGTTATCCACCGCCAGTAGGCGCGGGAAATCGGCATTGCTGCCCTTGCCGGCCTTCACGGCAGCAGCGCGCTCCTCATCCGAGAGCATGCGCACTTCGAACTCGAAGCCGCCGGCATCCTGCGGATAGGCGAATTTCCAGTACCAGGCATACCCCGTCGCCTTGATGGTGAGATCCGCCTTGGGGATCGTCACCTGGTCACGCAGCAGGCGGAACGATGGAACCGCGATCGCGACGAGGATCAGCACCGGAATAAGCGTCCAGGCCACTTCGAGGCCGGCATGGTGCGTGGTCTTCGAGGGAACCGGATTCTTGGAGGATTTGAATTTCGCCACCACAAGCGCCAGCAGGATCAGCACGAACAGCGAGATGATCGTGATGATCGGCAGAAGGATCGCGTTGTGGAACCATTGGGTGTTCTCGGCGATCGGCGTTGCCGGCGTTTGCAGGCCCATTTGCCAGGGCGTAGGTTGCCCCATGCCGGCCAGAGCCGCTGACGGCAGGCCCAGCAATGCAACACCCGCCATCCAACCCGAGATCCGCGCGCGAAGCCCGCCCGCGTTCCGTTCCGTGTCACCCAGTCGCTTCATGGCCATCGCCACTCCCTTGCGTCGCGCCCGGCGCTCGCCTGTCGAGGCGGGGCGTTTGGTCTGTCGTCCGCGAGCCGCGCGAGGGAAAGACCGGGGCAGAGCCCGCTTGATTTCCCGCAACGCGTTGCGCACCAGCCCCGTCTAAGACCACGCTGGCGCAAAAATGCGACGCCCGCGGCCGGGGCCCGGATTTGAAGTTCACTGCAAGCCCCAGCTTCGCCAAAAAGGCAAGCGAATTTCGCCAAGGCAAGGACTGCTTTTCGTCGTATTCGCTTTACGCCACCTTGTCCTCCACAGAGCAGCGGCGAATTGCAGCAGGGTTCACTCCGGCCTGCGCTTTCTTGACACCGGAAACGGCTCTGTTACGCCACGCGAGCAGGCTGGCGCTCGGTCGGAAGCCTCAATTTCGCCGATTCGGGGCCACATGGACAGGCTGGCCAAGCCACAGGGGTTTCAATGACGATGAGGAAAAGCTCCGCCATAAGCACCGTTCGGGTGGGCCTGCTGGCGGCCATGGCGTGGATCGGCGTCACCTCGGGGGCCTGGGCGCAGGGTCAGCTGCGCGGGGCCTATGGTGATTGGCAATATCGCTGCGACCGCGTGGCGCAGAGCGGCGCCGAGCAATGCATCCTCATCCAGAATGTGCTCGACCAGCAGGATCTGAACCTCGCGGTGGTGATCCTGCGCGTCGAGGATCAGGTTGCGACCGCCGAAGCGCGCAAGACGAATGCGAGCGCACCGGCCATCCGCCGCCCGGTGCTGCGTGTCATCGCGCCGCTGGGCATCCTGCTCCCGCGCGGGCTTGGCCTGAAGGTGGATGACCGTGAGGTGGGCTCCACCGATTTCGTCCGCTGCCTTGAATCCGGCTGTGTGGCGGAAGTGGACATGGATCAGAACTTGATCGACCTGTTCTCCAAGGGCAAGGTGGCGCTCTTCGCCGTGTTCCTCACGCCTCAGGAGGGGCGCGGCCTTCCGGTGACCCTCGGCGGTTTCGCTGACGGTTTCGCGAAACTCCAATGATGCGCCCGGCGCGTGCAAGAAGAAGATTGGGTGGTTCCGTCATGGTGAGTGAAAAGTCCGGCCTGCCGCGTGGCGCGGCTCTTGCGGCTCTTGGCCTTTCGCTGGTTCTCCTCGCAGGCTGCGGCTCGTCCGTCTCGGGTTCGGGCGGTGGCGATGGCACGGTTGCGGGTGACGGCTCGGGCTGGGGCACGGCCATCCTCTATGGCGGCCGCCGTTTCTCCGAACCGCCTCCCACGGAAAAGCGCGAATATTCCTGCCCGGCGGTCGAGATCCTCGATGGTACCGTGGCTTTGCGTTCGGGCGATACGGGCTCGGCGCGCGGCGTGGGCTATCAGGCTTCCATCCGTGATACGGCGCGCGAATGCGCGCTGGTGGCCGGCGACAGGATCAACATCAAGGTGGGCGTGCAGGGCCGCCTCGTTCTGGGCGAGAGCGGCAAGCCCGGGAATTACACGGTGCCCGTTCGCGTGGCCGTCCGGCGCACCGGCGGTGATACGGTCTATTCGAAGCTGACGACCGCCACTGTCGCGGTTCCCGCGACCGATACGCAAGGCACTTTCACCATCATTGATGACAGCGTGTCCTTGCCCCTCAGCGCGAATGATCCCGGCGAGGAATTCACCATCGTCGTGGGCCTTGATCCACAGGGTCGGAGTGCGCCGCGCAATCGGCGGCGTTGACAGTTCCGGCAAAAGGACTAGGTGACTGCGTTTAGGCCATCTCCCGCGCGGGAGAGAACGGGATTCCCGTCGCCGAAGGCGCAACCGCCCCGGAAACGCTCAGGCAAAAGGACCGCGCGAGAAAAGCCGCTCTGGAAAGCGCCGGGCTGCAAGGCCTCGCCACCGAAGGAGTAAGGGTCCGGTTTCCGGACCTGAAATCTCTCAGGTCTCCGTGACAGAGGGGGCAGTTCCGAAGCCAAGGCGCGAGCCCGGGCGTCGGCAACCTGTCCGATCAAGGAGGCGGCGCGAGCCGGTTTGCCATGGCTTCTCCCGAAAGTGCGGAAACGCTGCTCGAAACGCCGCTCGCGGCCTGGCATGTCGCGCAGGGCGCGAAGATGGTGCCCTTCGCCGGCTACAACATGCCGGTGCAATATCCTCTCGGCATCATGGGCGAGCACAACTGGACGCGTGAGAGCGCCGGGCTCTTCGATGTCTCCCATATGGGCCAGTGCTTCCTCATCCCAGAGGATGGCAAGTATGAGACTGCCGCTGCGGCGCTGGAAAAGCTGGTTCCCGCCGATGTGCTGAACCTCAAGCCGGGCCAGCAGCGTTATTCGCAGTTCCTGAATACCGAGGGTGGCATTCTCGATGACCTGATGATCACCCGCCTCGGCTTCGCAGGCCATGAGCACTGGATTTATCTGGTCGTGAATGCGGGCTGCAAGGTTGAGGATTACAAGCACCTCGCCGCACATCTGCCAAAGAGCGTCACGTTGAAAATTGCCGACAATCTGGCGCTTCTGGCGCTGCAAGGCCCCAAGGCCGTGGCCGCGATTGCCGCCCATGCGCCCGCTCTGGCCGATCTCAAGTTCATGACCTCGACCGATCTGCCGGTCGCCGGCATCTGGTGCCATGTCTCGCGCACGGGCTACACGGGCGAGGACGGCGTCGAGATTTCCGTGAAAAACGAGGATGTTGAGGCACTCGCGAACATTCTTCTGAAGGATGAGCGCGTGAAGCCCATCGGCCTCGGCGCGCGGGATTCGCTGCGCCTTGAAGCCGGCCTCTGCCTCTATGGCCATGACATCGACACCACCACTTCGCCCATCGAGGCGGATCTGAAATGGTCGATCCAGAAGCGCCGTCGCGAGGAAGGCGGCTTCCCGGGTGCGGCGCGCATTCAGGCCGAACTGGCGAATGGCCCGGCCCGCCTGCGCGTCGGCATCCAGCCCGAGGGGCGCCAGCCGGCCCGCGAGGGCACGGAGATCTTCGCTGATGGCCGCAGGATCGGAATCGTCACCTCCGGCGGCTTCGGCCCCACCGCGCAGTCCCCGGTCGCCATGGGCTATGTCGAGTCCGCTTTCGCCAAGCCCGAGACCCCCGTGACGCTCGTGGTGCGCGGCAAGGAATTGCCAGCCCGCATCGCCGCCATGCCTTTCGCCCCCCATCGCTACTTCCGCTGACAGGAGCCTTCCATGACGACCCGCTACACCAAGGATCACGAATACATCCGCGTCGAAGGCGATGTCGGCATCGTCGGCATCTCGGATTACGCGCAGGCCCAGCTCGGCGATGTCGTGTTCGTCGAATTGCCGGATGTCGGCAAGACAGTCTCCAAGGGCGGCGAGGCCGCCGTGGTGGAGAGCGTGAAGGCGGCTTCGGAAGTCTACGCCCCCGTTTCCGGCGAGGTCATCGCCGTGAATGACAAGCTGCCGGATTCCCCCGCGACCGTGAATGAAGACCCCGCCGGTGCCGGCTGGTTCATCAAGATCAAGCTCGCGAACAAGGCCGAACTCGATGGCCTGATGAGCGAAGCGGAATACGCCGAATATCTGAAATCGATTGCGTGAGGCCGCGATGCGCTATCTGCCGCTCACCCCCGATGATCGCGCCGGCATGCTCGCCCGGATCGGCGTGGCAACCGTCGATGATCTCTTCTCGGATATCCCCGCCGACAAGCTCCTGAAGGAGCCTGTGAACCTGCCGCACCATGCGGGCGAACTCGCCGTCGAGCGCAAGCTCGGCGCGATGGCTGCGAAGAATGTGCCGGCCTCTTCCGTGCCGTTCTTCGTGGGGGCGGGCGCCTACAAGCACCATGTGCCGGCGACGGTGGATCACCTGATCCAGCGCTCGGAATTCCTCACGAGCTACACGCCCTACCAGCCGGAAATTGCGCAGGGCACGCTGCAATATCTCTTCGAATTCCAGACGCAGGTGGCTTTGCTCACCGGCATGGAGGTCGCCAACGCCTCGATGTATGATGGCTCGACCGGCACGGGCGAGGCGGTTCTGATGGCGCATCGCGTCACCAAGCGCCGCAAGGCGGTGCTCTCGGGTGGCCTGCATCCGCAATATGCCGATGTGGTGAAGACGCTTTCGGCGATGGCGAATGATGCCGTGGTCGCGGCCCCTGCCGACGTCACCGGCACGGAGGATCTCGCCAAGCTCATCGACAACGAGACCTCCTGCATCGTGGTGCAGAACCCGGATGTCTTCGGCAATATCCGCGATCTCCGACCGCTGGCAGCCGCCGCGCAGGCCAAGGGCGCGCTGCTGATCGCGGTCTTCACGGAAGCGATGTCGCTCGGCCTCATCGAGAGCCCGGGCGCGCAGGGTGCGGATATCGTGGTGGGCGAGGGCCAGTCCATCGGCAACGGCCTGAATTTCGGCGGGCCCTATGTCGGGCTCTTTGCCGCAAAGCAGAAATATGTGCGCCAGATGCCGGGCCGCCTCTGTGGCGAAACGGTGGATGCGGAAGGCAAGCGCGGCTTCGTGCTCACGCTTTCCACGCGCGAGCAGCATATCCGCCGCGACAAGGCCACCTCGAACATCTGCACGAATTCGGGCCTCTGCTGCCTCGCCTTCACCATCCACATGACGCTTCTCGGCGAGAAGGGCCTGCGCCAGGTGGCGCAAGCCAACCACGCCAATGCGGTGGACCTCGCCGAGCGGCTCGAAGCCGTAAAGGGCGTGAAGGTGCTCACATCCGCCTTCTTCAACGAATTCACCGTGAAGCTGCCGGTGAATGCGGCGGAAGCGGTGGAGAAGATGGCGAAAAAGGGCGTGCTCGCGGGCGTGCCGGTTTCGCGCCTCCTGCCGGGCGCTGGCTTCGACGATCTCCTGATCGTCGCCAACACCGAAGTGAACACCGATGACGATCGCGAGGCGTTCATCACTGCGCTGAAGGCGGTGGTGTGATGAAGCGGGATATGGATCTCGTCAGGCTTATTCTTTTAAATCTAGAAAAAGAAAACACAGCCAGTGGGTTAATCGATGCTCTTCAATTCAAGGAATACAGTCCAGATCAAATTGTAGAGCACGTCAATCTATTACGTGATGCAGGCTTCATAAAGTCCAGTGAATTTAGTACTGGCATTTTCATGATCGAAGTCGAGGGCATCGCTTGGAATGGATATGAATTCCTTGACTCGATAAGAGATGACGCGACCTGGTCAAAAACAAAGGAAATTGCGAACAAGTGTGGTGGCTTCACTTTGGATTTGTTGGGTGAAATTGCGAAGGGGTTAATCAAAACCCAAGTCAAGAAGCACACTGGCGTCGAATTCTGAGAGGAAAAGAAATGCTCAACAATCAGGGTCGTCCCACCTCAGCCGGTGAAGCTGCTGCCCATGCGCACCCCACCTTCACGGGCAACCGAGCGCTGATCGTGGAGGAAGCGCTTCTCTTCGAGATTGGCCGCGCCGAGACCACGGGCGTCGATGTGCCCACCCCCAAGGCGGTGAAATCGCGCCTCGGAGGGCAGGAGCGCAAGGCTCCCATTGGCCTCGTTGGTCTCTCCGAGCCCGAGACGATGCGCCATTTCGTGCGCCTCTCCCAGAAGAACTACGGCATCGATACCGGACTTTTCCCGCTCGGTTCCTGCACGATGAAGCACAATCCGCGCCTCAACGAGAAGATGGCGCGCCTGCCGGGCCTCGAACTCATCGAGATGCTCGCGCATTACCTGATGACGCTGACCGGCACGGAAGCCGTCGCGATGTCGCCGAAAGCCGGTGCGCATGGCGAGCTCTGCGGCATGATGGCGATCAAGGCCGCCATTGAAGCCAAGGGCGAGGGCGAAACACGCCGTGTGGTGCTCGTGCCGGATTCGGCCCATGGAACCAACCCCGCCACTGCCGCCCTCATTGGCTTCGAGGTGAAGCCGGTTCCGGCCCGCGCCGATGGCACGGTGCATGTGAAGGACGTGAAGAAGCTGCTCGGCCCGGATGTCGCGGCGATCATGCTCACGAACCCCAATACCTGCGGCATTTTCGAGCCGCAGATCGTGGAAATCGCCAGGGCCATGAAGAAGGCCGGGGCTTATTTCTACTGCGATGGCGCGAATTTCAATGCCATCGTTGGCAAGGCGAAGCCGGGTGATCTCGGCATCGATTGCATGCATATCAACCTGCACAAGACCTTCTCGACGCCCCATGGCGGTGGTGGTCCGGGGGCAGGCCCGGTGGTGCTCTCGAAGCGGCTCGCGCCGTTCGCGCCGGTGCCGTTCATCCGTCGCAAGGGCAAGAAGCTGGAGCTGGTGGAGCATGCCGCCGATGCCGGCAAGGCGCAGCCTTTCGGCCGCGTCACGGCCTTCCACGGCCAGATGGGCATGTATGTGCGCGCGCTCGCCTATATGCTGAGCCACGGCGCGGATGGCATGAAGCAGGCTTCGGAAGATGCCGTGCTCTCGGCCAACTACATCCGTGCCGGGCTGCAGGACCTGATGTCCGTGCCGTTCCCCGAGCATCCCTCGATGCACGAGGCGCTTTTCGACGATACGTGGCTGAAGGATACCGGCGTCACCACGCTCGATTTCGCGAAGGCGATGATCGACGAGGGCTACCACCCGATGACCATGTATTTCCCGCTCGTGGTGCATGGCGCG
>JALOTF010000062.1 GCA_025458025.1 Beijerinckiaceae bacterium
GAGTTCGTGCGTGGCGTGCCGCTCATCACGGTGCTCTTGATGTCGTATACGATGCTGCCCTTGTTCCTGCCGGACAACATCACGGTGGACAAACTGCTGCGTGCGCTGGTCGGCATCGGACTTTTTGCCTCGGCCTATATGGCGGAAGTGGTGCGCGCCGGCCTTCAGGCCTTGCCGAAGGGGCAGTATGAGGGCGCGATGGCGATGGGCCTCGGCTACTGGCAGATGATGCGCCTGATCATCCTGCCGCAGGCGCTGAAGATCACCATCCCGAACATCGTGAACACCTATATCGGCCTGTTCAAGGATACGTCGCTGCTGCTCATCGTGGGCATCTTCGACTTCCTGAAGGCCATCGAAACCGCCCGCGTCGACCCGCAATGGGCCGCCCCCACCACCTCGGCGACCGGCTATGCCTTCGCCGCGATCGTGTATTTCATCTTCTGCTACGGCATGGCCCTTTATGCGCGCTCCATGGAGCGGCGGCTTTCCGTGGGCGACAAGAGGTAAGGAGCATCCCGATGGCTATTTCCAACCTGAAGCCGACCCCGCTCAAGACCGACACCGCCGTGAAGCTCACGGATGTGCACAAGTGGTATGGCGAATTCCATGTGCTCAAGGACGTGAACCTCACGGTCGCCAAGGGCGAACGCCTCGTCATCTGCGGGCCCTCGGGCTCCGGCAAATCGACGATGATCCGCTGCATCAACCGCCTCGAAGAGCACCAGAAGGGGCAAATCGTGGTGGATGGCGTGGAGCTGACCAACGACGTGAAGAAGGTCGACGAGATACGTCGCGATGTCGGCATGGTGTTCCAGCACTTCAACCTCTTCCCGCATCTCACGATCCTCGAGAACTGCACGCTCGCGCCGATCTGGGTGAAGAAGATGCCGAAGAAGGAAGCGGAGGAGGTGGCCATGCATTACCTAACCCGCGTGAAGATCCCCGAGCAGGCGAATAAGTATCCGGGCCAGCTCTCGGGCGGCCAGCAGCAGCGCGTGGCGATCGCCCGCTCGCTCTGCATGAGCCCGAAGATCATGCTGTTCGATGAGCCCACCTCCGCGCTCGACCCCGAGATGGTGAAGGAGGTTCTCGACACCATGGTGGGCCTCGCGGAAGAGGGCATGACCATGCTCTGCGTGACCCATGAAATGGGCTTCGCCCGTCAGGTGGCCGACCGCGTGATCTTCATGGACCAAGGCCAGATCGTCGAGATCAACAAGCCCGACACGTTCTTCAAGAACCCGCAGCACGAGCGCACCAAGCTCTTCCTCAGCCAGATCCTGCACTGAGAGCCGGGCTCCCGGGCGCGCCTGCCGGCCGCGCCCGGGCCTTTGGTATGCCCCGACCAACCGCGACATATCCGCCCGGGGGGCTATCGCCTGTCGGGCGCTAGGTCCATAATGTGATTGGTGAAATCTGCATCGGAAGGGGGAAGCCGATGCCTGCTCTCGACTTTGCCCGCGCGGCATTGCCGACCTTTTTTACCCTGCTGGCGCTGGTTTACATCACGCGCATGGCAGGCGCGGAAGCACGCGCCGGGTTGTCGCTGAGTGCGAGTGCGCGGCCGGGCTCAGTGCAACACGTCACCCATTCGCTCTTCCGCACCCTGCGCCTCGCGGTCTGGGGCGTCACCATCATCCGGGTGCCGTTTCCACAATTCGATGCACAGATCGGCGTGTTTCCGGCCCTGATGCAGCCCGCTCTCGTGCTGTCCGGCCTCGCTCTGCTGCTCGTCGGCTTCACCCTGTGCTCGTATGTCCACCATTACATGGCGAGCGACTGGCGTACGGGCGTGGATGAGCGGGCGGAGACGAGCCTTATCACCTCGGGCCCCTTTTCGAGGCTCCGCCACCCCATGTTTCTGGGCGTGGTGATTTCCCAGCTGGGCCTGTTCTTCTCGATGCCCTCGGTCTTTTCGCTCATCTGCCTCGTCGCGGGCATTGTGGCGGTGATCGCGCAGGCGCGATTTGAGGAGAAGGAACTGGCCCGCCGTTTTGGCGAGCCCTACCTCGCTTATCTTGCGTTGACGCCGGGTTGGATTCCCCGCAAAGGCGCCTGAATCCTGTTTCAACGCACTTTCTTCACGCGAACCGGAAACATTTCGCTCGAAAGTGCTATTCCGCCCCAGTCGCGACCGGAAGCTCCTCGCGCGCGCCCCATTCGGCCCAGGAGCCGTCATAGATCGCCTGCACCTCGACGCCCGCGCGGCTCATTGCCATGGCGATGACGGCCGCCGAGACACCAGACCCGCAGGAGCAGACCACCGGCTTTGACGGATCAATGCCGTTCGCGGCCATCGCCGCGCGAATCTCATCGGCGGATTTCAGCGCGCCATTCGCGGTGATCACATCGAAGGGCAGGTTGCGGCTTCCGGGCATGTGGCCAGCGCGCACACCCGGACGCGGCTCGGGCGCTTCACCGCGAAAACGCGGCGCGGGGCGGGCATCCACGACCTGCGCCGAACCGGTCGCGAGCGCGGCCTGCACATCCTGCAGGGCCGCGACCATGCTGCGATCGAGCTTCGCATGGAAGGTGGCCGGAGCCGGCGAGGGCGTGCCGCTTTCCACCGGGCGGTTTTCCGCCTTCCAGCGCGGTAGACCACCTTCGAGAATGCGCACATCCCGCGCGCCATAGATGCGGAGCATCCACGCCACGCGCGGCGCGGTGAAAAGCCCGGACTGGTCATAGACGATGATCGTATCGCCCTCCGAAAGGCCGAGCGCGCTGGCCTCACGGGCGAAATGCTCGGCCGTGGGCAGCATATGCGGCAGGCTGGAGGTGAGATCCGCAACCGTATCGATGTTCAGGAACACAGCGCCGGTAATATGCGCCTCGCCATATTCCACCGCCGCCTTGCGGCCCGTGGGCGGCAGATGCCAGCTGCCATCGACAATTTTCACTTCCGGGCGCGTAAGGTTTTCGCCCAGCCAGGCGGTCGAAACGAAGGGGATTTCAGCGAAGAGATTGGCCACGGCTTGTGCTCCGGCGGTTGTGATCAGGCAAAAGCGATCCGCACGCGGCGGTTCATCTTGCCCTTCTTCTCGATGGCGGTGACGGCCATGCGGCCGATCTCGCCGGTGTTCTTAACATGCGTGCCACCGCAGGGCTGCAGATCGAGCCCCGCAATTTCCACGAGCCGCACCGTGCCGGTGCCGCGCGGAGGCTGCACGGACATCGTTTTCACGAGGCCCGGATTGGCATCGAGCTCGGCCTCGGTGATGAGCCGGTCCGTCACGGAAGCATCGGTGCCGATGAGCCGGTTCAGCTCAGCCTCGATCGCCTCGCGGTCGAGCCCCGCTTCGGGAATGTCGAAATCGAGCCGCCCGTCATCGGCATTCACCGCGCCGCCGGTCACGGGGTAGGGCAGCACGACCGAGAGCAGATGCAGGGCTGTGTGTACGCGCATCAGCCGATGGCGCCGCTCCCAATCCAGAGCGAGGCGCGCGTTCTGCCCCGCGAGGCCGGCCGCAACGCCCGACGGCAAGACGTGACCGATTCGCGTCTTGGCGGGATCGAGAAAGCGCACCTCGGTGATCGGAAAGGATTCGCCCGAGGGCAGGGTAATTGTGCCGTGATCCGCCGGCTGCCCGCCGGAAGCCGCATAGAACAGTGTCGAATCGAGGACGAGAAAATCGCCCGAAGCGCCCAGAACGGTCGCGTCGGCCGCCTGGAGATAGGCATCCTCGCGGAAGAGCATCCGCGTTGCGGGAAACGAGGACGTGATTTCAGAGGCTTCGGGAATCATGGAATGAACTCGCGCGGCTCGGGTGCCGATGCTGGATTTGCCCCACAAGGCATGGCACGCTCGTGGCGCAGGGCGCAAGATGGAGGGCTTGCGCAGTGACCTTGGGCGCTTTGGTCGCTGCGTCAATCAGCGGGATTGAGCAGAAGCGGCCTGTCAGCCAAGTTTGTTCGTGAATTGTGATCCATCGCCGAAAGCACCGCGTAACTCAGCCTGACACGGCAAATGTGACACTTCTTCGGAGTGAACGGACTTGAATCAGCATTCTCCCTCGCATTCGCAGGGTTCCGCGATGGACGCATTGCTTGCGGCTTACGCTGCTGGCGGCCTGCCGAAATCCCTGCATGCCCTGGTCGGCTCGCATCTGGAGCTGAGCCCGGAGAGCAGCGTTTACGTCCACGCTCTGGAAACCGCGCTCGCCTCCTCGGTGGATGAAAGCGCCCCTGTGGCCGTGAAGAACCGCCGCGCCCGCCTTGATGAGATTTTCGCCGCCGCACCGGTGTCGCGTGCAGTCAGCAGCGAACACGTTTCAGATGACCCGCTGATGGATGAGCCCAAGGCGCTTCGCCACTTCCTCGGCAAGAGCATCGAGGCGATGGAATTCCGCACGGTGCTGCCAGGCGTGAAGGAATGTCGCATCGAGACCGATGATGGCACGACCGCCATGCTCTATCGCATCCGTGGTGGCAAGAAGATGCCGCAGCACACGCATGAAGGCTCGGAAGTGACCCTCGTCATCCGTGGCGCCTTCCGCGACGAAACCGGAACCTATGGCCGTGGTGCGGTGGCGATCACCGACGAGGACATCGATCACACCCCGGTGGCGGTCGAGGGCGAGGAGTGCCTCTGCTTCGCGGTGATGGATGCGCCGTTGCGGCTCACCGGGCCCATCGGCAAGTATCTCAACCGCTTCATCCGGCACTGAGGCCGTGGCCGTTCCGCGGCCCCAGAAGCCCTCGGATGGTCTGTTCTGGATCACCGGGGCAAGCTCCGGCATCGGGCGCGAGCTTGCGCTCGAAAGCGCTCGGCGCGGCTGGCGCGTTGTCGCCACCGCCCGCCGTGCCGAGGAGCTGGAAGCACTGGCGAAGGCCTCCCCTGTGCCCGGCGCCATCATTCCCGCGCCATGCGATGTCTCTGACGAAACCGCCATGCGCGCGCTCGTGGCGGAAGTCGAGGCGAAGCACGGTGTCATCGCCCGTGCCTTTCTCAATGCCGGCGTATTCTACCCCGTTGAGATCGAGCCTTTCGATACGGCGAAATATCACAAGAGCTTCGCGGTCAATCTTGGCGGCGTCGTGAATGCGCTGGGCGCGATTGTGCCGGGCATGCTCGCGCGCGGGAGCGGGCAGATCGCGGTGAATGCCAGCGTCGCAGGCTATACCGGGATGCCGACCTCGGCGGCCTATGGTGCCACGAAGGCTGGCCTCATCAACATGGTCGAGAGCCTGAAATTCGATGGCGACCGGCGCGGCATCCTGTTCCAGCTGGTCAATCCCGGTTTCGTGGAAACGCCGGCGACCGCGCAGAACGCGTTCGAGATGCCCTATCTGATGAAGGTGGATGAAGCCGCGCGGCGCATCGCCGAGGGGCTGGAAGACGGGCGCTTCGAAATCTTCTTCCCGCGCCGCTTTGCGTGGCAGCTGAAGTTCCTCGCGATCCTGCCTTATCGCCTCTATTTCTGGCTGATGAAGCGCTCTACCGGCGCGCATTGACGCGCTGATTCGCGCGCAAAGGGCAGGGCTGTTGCCTGCCCGCCGTTACACCTTGCGATAGACCAACTGGTGCACGTCGATGGAACAAGCGTCGAAACCGCCTTCGCAATAGCTGAGATAATAGCGCCAGAGCCGGCGGAAGCGCTCGTCAAACCCCATGGGTTGCAAGCGCGGCCAGGCCGAATCGAAACTGTCCCGCCACTGGCGCAGGGTTTCCGCGTAATCATGGCGGATCGAGAGATCGGACTGGCTGGCAAAGCCATGGCTGCTCGCGAGTTCCGCGAGCTTGCCCGGCGAGGGCAGCATGCCGCCGGGGAAGATAAACCGGCGGATGAAATCGATGTTCTTCCGGTAATCCTCGAAGAAACGATCCGCGACCGTGATGATCTGCAAGCCGGCCGTGCCGCCGGATTTCAGCCTGTCGCGCAGGGTGGAGAAATAGCTGTTCCAGTAGCTCTCGCCCACCGCCTCGAACATCTCGATCGAGCCGATGCGATCATAGGTGCCGCGTTCGTCGCGATAATCCTGAAAGCGGATTTCCACCTGCTCGGAGAGGCCTGCCTCCTGAATGCGCTTCTGGGCATATTCGAACTGCTCGCGGCTGATGGTCAGCGCGGTGACCTTCGCGCCGCGTTCGCGCGCGAGAAACTCTGCGAAACCGCCCCAGCCGCAGCCGATTTCCAGCACATGCTCACCGGGCTGCACGCCCATATCATCCGCGAGACGGCGATACTTCCGCTCCTGCGCGCTGGAGAGATCGTTGTCGCCCGGCGCGAAGATCGCCGAGGAATAGGTCATCGAGCGGTCGAGCCACGCGCTGTAGAAGGCATTGCCGAGGTCATAATGCGCTGAAATGTTGCGCTTCGAGCCGGATTTCGTGTTCCGGTTCAGGAAATGCATGATCTGGAAGGCGAAGCGCGCCAGCGGCGAACGCGCGAGGAAATTCGCGGTGAGATCCTCGTTGATGGCGAAGAGCTTCACCGCCTCGGTGACATCCGGGCTGTCCCAATCCCCGTCACCATAGGTGTCGCCGAGGCCCACATCGCCTGCGAACATCACACGGCGCGCGAAACGCCAGTTGCGGATGAGGATCTCGGCCTGCGGGCCGGGCTGGCCGGTTTCCACCTTGAAAAGGCGCCCATCGGGGAAGGTAATCGTCAGCGAGCCCACGCTGAGCCCGAGGGCGAAGCGGAGCATTTCACGGCTGGCACGCGGCACGAAACGGGTCTCGGCGGCGAAATTCGCGTCCGTCAGAAGGATGGGCGCCTTCGTCGTCTTATCCTGCATGATGTGCCTTCCGTGTGGCGTCGGTCGCAACCGACAAAAACTGCCCTCCGTGAGAAGCCGGGGGTGGAGGTTCCGGCCTCGTCACCAATGTGACACCCTTCACCCACAGGCGCAACGCTTCCCAATGGATGCCCGCTACAACCTTGAGCGTCATCAAGGGCATGGCGACAGCCAGCTTCAGGCAGGAGAGGGCGCTGATGCGCTCTGCCTTGCCGTGGAAGGTGGCGGCCAGAATGGGCCCCTCGACATCCGTCTCGTGGATGCGCACGGCGATATCTTCCGAGCCCGGCGGGCGCACGCGGAAATGGTAGCGCTGCTCCATGGGCATGAAGGGCGAGACGTAGAAAAGCTTATCCGCTTCCTGCCTCAAGCCAGCTTCGCTGAGTTGGCCCGGCTCCACCGGCTCCACATAGGCGTGGCGCTCGCCGAAGGTGTTGCGCACCTCGTAATGCACGCCGATCAGCCGGCCATCGGCGGCATAGGCGAAATAGACCGAGAGCGGGTTGAACACGAAGCCCAGCACGCGCGGATAGCAGAGCAGCAGCACGCGCGCCGGCTCTTCCGTGAGGCCGGCGGCCATCAGCGCCTTCACAACGTCGTCCTTCGGGTTGGGCGAACCCTTGGTCATGCCATGCGGGCGCAGATCGAACCCGATCAGGTTGAATTTCCCCACCGAGAAGAATGGCGAGAGCCGATGCGCCTCCTCCAGCCGATCGAGATCGACCAGCAGCGCGAAGACCGAATAGGTGAAGCGATGCGCTTTCGGCTTCATCCGCGCATGCATCACCGAGCCGACATAGAAGAGCGCGGCATCGGGAGGGGGAGGGAAGAGCGGGTCCATGGTCAGACCGAAGGCGCACCCACCGCCCGTTCGGGCAGGCTGGTGCCGCCCTGCAGGCCATGCGCGGCAATCAGCCGGCCAGCAGCCTCGAAGCCGGCACGCAGGCCATCCTCGTGGAAGCCGTAGCCTGTCCAGGCTCCGGCATAAAACACGCCACCGCGACCCTGGATGCCCGGCAGCGCCTTCTGCGCCGCCAGCGCCGAGGCATCATATTGCGGATGCGCATAATTGAACCGCCCGAAAACCAGATCCGGCGACGGCGTTATGCGCGGGTTGAGCGTCACGAAAAGCGGGCGGGAATCATCGATGCCCTGCAGGCGGTTCATCCAGTAGCTGACCATCACGGGGCGATTCACCTCGCCGGTGGCGCGCAGCACGTTCCACGCGGCCCAGGCGCGTTTGCGCTTGGGCATGAGGCGCGGATCCCGATGGAGGATCACTTCGTTCTCGGCATAGCGCAGGCCACCCAGCACGGCGCGTTCGTCGTTGCTGGCATCATCGATGAGTGCCAGCGCCTGATCGGTATGCGTGGCACAGACCACGGCATCGAAATGCCCGCGCTGGCCGCGCGTGGTGACGATCTCGACCCCACCGGACATGCGACGCAGGGACGCGACACCTTCGCCGATGCGGGTGTTGAAGCCGGCCGTGGCCACAAGCTTCTGCACGTAAGAGCGCGAACCGCCGGTGACCGTGCGCCAGGCCGGACGATTCCAGTGCAGCAGGCGATGGTTATCGAAGAAGGCGATGAAGCTCTCGGCCGGGAAATCCAGCACGGCTTCCGCCGACATGGACCAGATCGCGGCCCCCATGGGCAGCACGTAATCCTCGATCACCTCGCGCGACGCGCCTTTCGCGGCGAGATAATCGCGCATGCTGCCCTTGCCGATGCGGCCCGCCGCGCGATCCTCGATCGCCTCGGCGGAAAAGCGCCGCATGCCCGAGAGCATCCGCCAGAGGCGCGGCTTCAGCAGGTTGGAGCGCTGCGCAAAGAACGAGGAGAGTACATTCGTCTCCTGCCCGGACCATTCAAAACGCCCGCCATCGAGCGAGAGCGAGAAGCCCATATCCGAGCGATGCGTGGCGACACCGAGTTCCGAGAACAGGGCGGTGAGCAGCGGGTAATTCAGCGTGTTGAATACGATGAAGCCGGTATCCACCGCGATGCTCTGGCCGGCATACTCGATATCCACTGTGGCGGAATGGCCGCCGAGGCGGTTGTCCTTCTCGAAGACGGTGATGGCATCCGGGCCGAAATGCCGGCTCAATCGGTAGGCTGCCCCGAGACCGGAAATCCCGCTGCCAATCACTGCAATCCGCATAGAGCGCCCTTTCATTCGGCGTGGGACGCTGCGGCCGGCAGCGACTTGAAGGCTTCGAGGGCCCGCTCGCGCGCATCTTCATGCGACACGATGGGCCGTGGATAGGTTTCGCCGAGTCGAATGCCCGCGCGTATCAGAACAGGACCCGGCGCCTCCCATGGACGGTGGATCATCTTGGCAGGAAGCTTAGCAATTTCCGGGATATAAGCACGGACAAAATTCCCATCCGGATCGAATTTCTCGCCTTGCGTGATCGGATTGAAGATCCGGAAATACGGCGCGGCATCGGCTCCGGACCCCGCCACCCATTGCCAGCTCGCGGGATTATTGGCCGGATCAGCATCGCAAAGCGTGTCCCAGAACCATTTTTCGCCCTCCCGCCAGTCGATCAGCAGGTGCTTGATGAGGAACGACGCCACGATCATCCGCACGCGATTGTGCATGAAGCCGGTCTGCCACAGCTGACGCATGCCGGCATCCACGATCGGGTAGCCCGTGAGCCCTTTCTGCCAGGCGGAGAGCGCTTTCGCGTTTGTATCCCACGGAAACGCGTTGAATTTCGGCTGGTAATTCACGCTCGCCAGCGTGGGGTAGTGATAGAGCAGGTGATGGGCAAACTCGCGCCAGCCGAGTTCGGAGAAGAACTTCTCGACATCATTCGCGCTGCCGCGCGTCTCCCCGGCCTGCAGCGCCTGCTCCGTAACCTGCCAGATGCGCCGCACGGAGATATCGCCCATCGCGAGATGCGGCGAGAGCATGGAGGTCGAGGGCAGATCCGGCCGGTTGCGATCCTCGGCGTAGCCCTTGAGCCCATCCGTCAGGAACGTGAGCAGCCGCTTGCGCGCGCCAGCCTCGCCCGGCTCCCAGGTCTCGCGCAGGCCACCGGCCCAATCCGGCTTCGTGGGCAGAAGCCCGAGATCATCGAGGGTCACGCGGCCCGGCAGATCGGGAAAGGCGGGAAGGGGCGGCAAGGTTTCCGGCGGCGAAAGCGGCGCCTCTACCGGCCTTTTCGCGCGACAAGCCCGCCAGAACGGCGTGAAGACCCGCATCGGCCCGCCGGCCTGCGAGCGGATTTCCATCGGCTCATAGAGCAGGTGACCGTTATAGCTCTCGGCGCTGATATCCTGCGCCTTGAGATCGGCCTTGATGCCCGCATCAATCTCGCGTTCCGCCGCGCCATAGCGCCGGTTCCAGGTCACCAGCCCCGCGCCGATGGCCGCCGCCACTCGCGGCACGAGCACGCGCGATTCCCCGCGCAGGATGATCATATCCGAGCCCTTTTCGCGCAGGCTTTCGCCCAGCCGCGCCAGCGCATGGTGCAGGAACCAGCCCTGCGCGCCACCGCGCGGGCGGAGCGTTCCGTCGGTCTCGTCGATGAAGATCGCCAGCATCGCGCCAGATTCGCTCGCGCGTTTCAGGGCCGGGTTGTCATCGAGGCGGAGATCGTTGCGGAACCAGTGGAGCGCGGTTACGCCAGAGGGCAAAGGCATGCGAGGCAATCCGGAATCGCCAGGCAAGCCCGGCTGGTGGTCGACTTACGACAGGCCCCGGCAACTGGATTTCCCCGGAGGCGGCGATACTCTCCGTGCGTTCCGGTTGTCTCGGCAGAAATCCGCGTCCGGGCGCGACAGAGTGGAGATGCGACGGATGGGGCAGGCGAAGAAAAAACGGGAAGCCGGCGCGCGCATCAGCTGGTGTCGCACCTGCACCTATTGCTGCGTGCTGCCGACCATCACCGCGCTCGACAAGCCGATGTATCGCCGCTGCGGGCATATCCGCGATCAGGGTTGTGGCATTTTCGGCGAATCCCAGCGTCCTGCGGCCTGCATCAGCTACAATTGCGCCTATCTTTCGGCGCGTCTCGCTGGCAGCCCGGATCGCAATCGCATTCCCCACCCGCTGGAGGCCGGGGCCTATTTCCATCGCGACCCGGTGGAAAAGGCGGTCGTGCTGTTCATCGCTCCCGACCGCCCCGCCGCGTGGAAGGCCTCGGCCATCCCTGCTCTGATGCGCAACGTGCTGGGGCAGGGCGAAACGCTGGTGATCTTCGATCGCGGACACCAGATGACGATCTCGACGCTCCCGCAATTCGAGGCGGTGCTCGCGCGCGATTTCGTGGCCTTCGTGGAATCGGAAGGCCGCAAGCCGGATATCCCCAGTTTCACCGAATGGAACCCCGCCTGAGGGCGGGATCAGCCTCGCTCGCAGAGGGGCCCGACCAGCGGCGCGCAGGCTGCTGATAGGGCAGGCGCAGCTTGCCTTTTCGGCTGGCATGCTGCATACAGCATCCGTCGCTATCCTTACGGGTGGTGCCATCCGTTCAAGGTTCCGGGGTCACACCGGACCACAAAAAATGCCAGGGGAGACGTCATGAGAGGTTATCGGTCCAAGTTCCTGAGCGCGGCTTTCGTCATCGCATCGGCGGTCTCGGCCATGGCGTTTTCGCCCTCCAAGCCGGTTGAATTCGTGGTGACCGCTGGCGCTGGCGGCGGCACGGATATCTTCGCGCGCACGATCCAGTCGATCATCCAGAAGCACAACCTCATGAGCCAGCCCGTGGTGGTGACACTGAAGGGCGGCGGCTCGGGCGCGGAAGGCTTCGTCTATGGCAAGACCGGCGCAGGCGATCCGCATCGGCTGATTTTCGGCACTTCGAACCAGTGGCTGCTGCCGATGGTGGCGAAGGTCGGCTGGAAGCGCGAGGAACTCACGCCTGTAGCCGCGCTCGCTTTCGATGAATTCCTGCTCTGGACGCGCCCTGATGCCCCGTGGAAGACCGCCGGCGAGCTGGTCGCGGCGGCGAAGGCCGGGAACATCAAAGTCGGCGGCTCGCAATCGAAGGATCTCGATGAAACGCTGCTGCGCATTGTCGAGCAGGTCGCGGGTATCAAGACCACCTACATCCCGTTCAAGTCGGGCGGTGAGGCGGCGGTGCAGCTCGCGGGCGGGCATATCGATCTGAACACCAACAATCCGGCTGAAAATGTCGGCCAGTGGAAGGCGGGGCAGGCTCGTCCGATCTGCGTCTTCAGCCCCACGCGCCTCGCGGCTGGCCCGAAGGTGACCGACACCATGGCCTGGTCCGACATCCCCACCTGCAAGGAGCAGGGCCTGGCGATCGAGGAATACAAGATGCCGCGCGTGGTCTACCTGCCGCCGAACATGCCGGCGCCGGCCGTGGCTTTCTGGGCCGATGTGCTGCGCAAGGTCTTCGCGACGGATGAGTGGAAGGAATACATCGCCCGCACCTCGCAGACCGGCACATTCCTCGCCGGTGAGGAATTCACCCGCTTCATGGTTGCGGATGAAGCCCGCAGCCGGAAGGTCTTTGAAGCCGAAAACTGGCTCGTGAAGTAAGGTCGCCTCGGGCGCCGTCGGGATTCTCCCTCCCGACGGCGCATTTTCTTCTGTTTCTGCCGCGCGAGGCCCTTCATGCCCCTCGGAGACGAGACCATCGTGCTGAGCCGGAGGCAGGCTGAAATCGGTTTCGCGATCCTCGCGGGTCTGGCCGGGTTTGTGATCCTCTTCGGAGCGATGGAGCATGATACGGGCTGGTCGCGCTCCGGCCCAGAAGCCGGGTATTTCCCGTTCCGTCTGGGCATGCTGCTGATGGCCGCTTCGGGTGTCATTCTCCTGCGTGTGCTGCTCCAGCGTGGCCCGAGCGAACCCTTCCTGAGCTGGGGTGCAGCGAAGAAGCTGCTGGCCTTCCTGCTGCCGCTGATCGGCTTTGTGCTGCTGATCGGGCCTGTCGGGCTTTATCTCGCAGGGGCGGCCTATCTGTTTGTGGCGATCGGCCTCATCGGGCGCGTGCCTTGGCTGAAAAGCGGGCTGATCGCGGTACTCGTGCCCGTTTTCCTGTTCATCGCGTTTGAATATGCCTTCAAGGCGCCGCTGCCCAAGGGGCCACTCGGCCCACTTTTCGGGCTGATCTGAGGGCGCGATGGTCGAGAATTTCACCCAGTTGATGCAGGGCTTCGCGGTTTCGCTCTCGGCCTATCACATTGCGCTGATGATGGCCGGGGTGATGTTCGGCCTCGTCGTCGGCGTGATGCCCGGCCTTGGCGCGCCGAATGGCGTGAGCCTCCTGCTGCCGCTGACCTTCACCATGGAGCCGGTTTCCGCCGTCATCCTGCTCACGAGCATGTATTGGGGCGCGCTGATCGGCGGATCGACCACCTCCATCCTGTTCAACATTCCCGGCGAGCCATCCTCCATCGCTACCACCTTCGATGGCTACCCCATGGCGAAACGGGGCGAGGCCACTAAGGCGCTGACCTTCGCCTTCCTGTCCTCCGGCTTTGGCGCTTTGTTCGGCGTGGTCGTGGTGACGCTGCTCGCGAGTTCCATCACGAAATTCGCGCTGCTTTTCTCGCCGGTGGAGTATTTCCTCGTCTTCGTGCTTGCCTTCGCGAGTTTCATCGCCTTTGGCGCGGGCTCGCCGCTGAAGACGATCGTTTCCATCCTCATCGGGCTCGCGCTCGCCTCGGTTGGCATGGACACGATCTCCGGATCCATGCGCCTCACCTACGATATCCCGGAACTGATCCGGGGCATCAGCTTCCTTGTGGTGGTGATCGGCCTGTTCGGCCTCGGCGAATTGCTGGAAACGATGCAGAACCCCTATGCCGCGAAGGCCGTGACCACGCGGCTCGATTGGGCCGAGGTGTTCCGCTCGGCCATGATCTGGCCCCGCCACTACGCCTCGCTCCTGCGCAGCGCGATCATCGGCTGCTGGATGGGCATTGCGCCCGGTGGGCCAACGGCGGCCTCCTTCATGAGCTACGGTATCGGCAAGCGCATGTCGCGCAACGGCGCGAATTTCGGCAAGGGCGAGCCGGATGGCCTCGTCTCGGCAGAAACGGCGGATCAGGCCGCGGGCTCTGCCGCGATGCTGCCGATGCTCGCGCTCGGCCTGCCGAGTTCTGCCACAGCGGCGGTGCTGCTCGGCGGGCTTCTCATCTGGGGCATTACGCCCGGCCCCACGCTTTTCCGCGAGAAGCCAGAATTCGTCTGGGGCCTGATTTCCTCGATGTATCTCGCGAATGTCGTTGCGGTGATCATGGCGCTGGCGACCGTGCCGCTTTTCGCGCGGATGATGCAGGTGCCGTTCTCGATCACCGGGCCGATCATCGCGATGATCTGCGTCATCGGGGCGTGGACGGTCGCGGGTGCGCCGTTCGATCTCTGGCTGCTGATGGTCTTCGGCGTCGTCGGCTTCGTGATGAAGGCGCTGGATTATCCGCTAGCGCCGCTCGTGCTCGGCATGGTGCTGGGCGACCGGATGGAAGATGCCTTCCGGCAATCCATGCTGCTCTCGGGCGGGAAATTCTCGGCCTTCTTGGGTTCGCCGCTGGCGGTTGTGATTTCCAGCCTCATCGCCCTGTGCATTCTCGTGGCGGTGATGGGCGCGGTGCGCCGCAGGGCCTGAGCTTCACACCACGGTGTCGCGCACGCGGTCCAAAGTGCGGTCGAGATGCACGCCCACGGCCTCGACAAGGGCAGGGGCATCCCGCCGGCGCAGGGCCTCGATCATCGCCTCGTGATCCTCCACGGCTCCGGCCCAACGGTCGGGCGTCTCGTTGCCGATGAAGCGGATGCGCTTGATGCGCGCCTGCAATTGCTCATGCGTCTCGCTGAGCACGGGGTTGCCGCTCGCGCGCACAAGCGCCGAGTGGATCGCCTGATTGAGCTTGAAATAGGCGAGGCGATTGCGGCTGCGATAAAGCGCGAGCATCTCCTCGTGCAAGGCCGCGATAGTCGCAATCTCGGCATCGGAGGCCCGTTCGCAGGCGAGCCGCGCAGCGCTCTGCTCCAGCGCCTTGATGACCTCGAGAATGTCGCGGATATCCTCGATGCTGAAGCGCCGCACGACAGCGCCCTTCGCCGGCAGGATTTCAACGAGGCCTTCGCCGACAAGGCTCTTGATCGCCTCGCGCAGGGGCGTGCGCGAAACGCCAAGCATCGCGCCGACCTGTCCCTCATTGATGCGCATGCCCGGCGCGAGCTTGCCCTCGATGATCATGTCGCGGATCTGGTTCAGCGCGGCGTCATGCAGGGTCATGCGCGCGATGCGCACCATGCCGTCGAAGGCCGAATCCGGCATGTCCATCGTGCCGCTCGCGTCCTTGTTCGCCATGCCTTTTCCCCTTCAGCCGAGGCGCACTCTATGCCTCGGCCCGTTGCGGTCAAGCAAGCCTCGGGCCTCAGCGCGCCCAGCGCAGGGCCATCACATCGAGATCGCGCGCGAGTTCGATCAACCCGGCCTCGGCCGCAGGGTGAGGGCGGCTGATAGGGTGGCGCACATCATCGCAGGCGATGATGCCGCCGGCCTTCATGAGGATCTTCGCGGTCGCGAAACCGGTCTGCCGGTTCTCGTGGTTGATGAGCGGCAGCCATTTCGCATAGGCCGTGCGGGTGGCCGGCCGGTCGCCCTGCGCCCACGGGTCCATGATTTCGCGGATGCCATCGGGATAGCCGCCGCCGGTCATCGCGCCGGTGCAGCCCGCATCGAGATCGGCCATCAGCGTGATCGCTTCCTCGCCATCCCACGGGCCCTCGATGGCATCGCCGCCAAGACGGATGAGTTCACGCAGTTTCGTCGCGGCACCCGCCGTCTCGATCTTGAAATAGCGGATATTCTCGAATTCCCGCGCAAGGCTCGCGAGCAGGGTGGGGCTCATCGGCGTGCCCGCCACGGGCGCATCCTGAATCATGATGGGGATGGAGATGGCACCGGAGAGCACGCGGAAGAACTCCCGCACCTGCCCCTCGCTTACCCGGAAAGTTGCGCCATGGTAGGGCGGCATCACCATCACCATGGCAGCACCCATCTCCTCCGCCTGCTGCGAGCGCTCGGCGCAGATGCGCGAGGAGAAATGCGTGGTCGTCACGATCACCGGCACGCGGCCCGCGACATGTTCGAGGCACAGCTTCGTCAGTACCTCGCGCTCAGCATCGGAGAGCACGAATTGCTCGGAGAAATTCGCAAGAATGCACAGGCCATGCGAGCCCGCATCGATCATGAAATCGAGGCAGCGCTTCTGGCCCTCAAGGTCCAGCCCGCCATCCGCCATGAAGATGGTCGGCACGACCGGGAACACACCGCGATAGGGGCGCTGGAATGGGATGGGCATGGTCTCAAGCCTTCTGGTCAGGAATGGTCGCGCGCGCTCACGCCGCTTTCGCCCGGTGGCGTGAGGCCGCCATGCGCGCGGCAATCGCCATGGCATTCATCATTGCACCGGGATGCGCGATGCCCTTGTAGGCAATGTCATAGGCCGAGCCATGCGCCGCCGTAACGAGCGGGAAGGGGAAGCCGCCAAGCAGTGTCACGCCCTCCTCGAAGCCGATCAGCTTCATCGCGATCTGCCCCTGATCGTGATACATCGTAAGCACGGCATCGAAATCGCCGCGCCGGGCCCGCATGAACACCGTATCGGACGGGAAGGGGCCATCGCAGGCGATGCCCTGCTTCTGTGCCGCCGCGACCACCGGCTCTAGCACGTCGATTTCCTCGCGCCCGAAATTCCCGCCATCCCCCGCATGCGGGTTGAGGCCGGCAATGGCGATGCGGGGCTTCGCGAATCCGCTCTCGACCATCGCGGAATGTGTGAGCTTCAGGGAGCGCATCACGTTGTCGAAGGTGATGAGCGAAGCGACCTTCGACACCGGCACATGCGAGGTGACGCGCGCATTCCACAAAGTCGGCAGGATGTTGAATTCGCTCGCCACGCCCTTGAAGCCCAGCTTCTCCGCCGTGAAGACGATCTCATCCTCGTAAGAGGGATGTGCGAGCCGCATCGACGCCTTGTTGAACGGCGTCCAGGCCACGACATCCGCGATGCCCTGCTGGCCCAATTCAATCGCGCGCGAGAAGGTCTCGATGCCGAAGCGTCCCGCTTCTGGCGAGATTTCCCCAACGGGAATGGTTGCGGGGTCAAGATTGCCGAGATCGATGAAATAGCGCCCGGGCTGGGTCGGGATCGGGCTATCCGCTGTGAGGAACGTTGCGTTGATGCGCAGCTTGCGCGCCTCGGCGCCTTTCGAGAGCACGCGCACATCGCCCAGCACGATCAGACGGTGCGGAGAAACCTCCCGGTCGGCGGAGAGCACTTCGGCCACAAGCTCGGCCCCGATTCCGGCCGGGCAGCCCGTTGCAAGCGCGATGGTGGGGACATGCGGGGCAGACACGATGGATCGACCTTTCCGAAAGGCTCCGGCCGGTCGCCGGATCAGGCGGGCAGTTGCAGCCGGACCCGATTCCCGTTGAGGGCGGGCGCAATCCGCGAGCAAAACCGCCTCGGGATCAGGTTCGAGCAATACTGCATACAGCATACGGGTATGCGCGGGTCAAGCCTGTGACGGGCGAGCCGGTCCGGTGCGTTTCAGGATCAGGGGCATCCTTGTCTCCACAGGCCAAGGCGACGAAGCGTGGCTGAAGGAACCTAGGCATGGGGCGCACGATGCGGGTCGGATTGCGTCGGTCGAGGTTTGCAGTTGCAAACCGTTCGGAAAGGCCCATCGGCGGACGGAGGCAATGGGCATGCCGTGAATTTTTTCGCGTCAGCCCCGCCAACGTTTTCCATGCAATTCGATTAACTGACGTTTCACCCAAATCACCAAACTAATTGCAATCGAGAGATGTGCTTTCAACCGCTGGCCGTTGTTTTGCCGTAAGAGTTGCAACCACATCCAAACCATGCGTTGCGGAGTCCAGATGATGAAAATTTTCAATGGAGGGATCGGTGTCAGGCTTGGCATCGGTTTCGCGTTCGTCCTGATGCTGATGGGCGTTCTGACGTTCCTCTCGGTGCAGGAAGTCAACACGCTCGACAGAAACCTGCGTCAAATCAACGAAGTAAACAGCGTTCTGCAGCGCTATGCTATCAACTTCCGTGGCAGCGTGCATGATCGCGCTATCGCGATCCGCGATGTGGTGTTGCTGGATGATCCCCGTCAGCGCGAAGGCGAGACGAAGCTGATCGAGAAGCTCGCCGCGAGCTACGCGGAAAACGAGCAGCTCATGAAGCGTCTGGCCGAACAGGTCCGACTCGGTAGCGAGCCCACAGCCATCCTCGGCCAGATTGCTGATATTCAGGCCCGCACCAACCCGCTTGTGGCCGACATCATCCGCTTGCGCGATTCCGGCAATGCCTCCGGGGCAAAGGAATTGCTGCAGAAGCAGGTCAACCAGCTTTTCGTGGACTGGCTCGCCGCCATCAATCGCTTCATCGACCACATGGAGGCGCAGAATCGCAGCATCGGGCAGATGGTGGCCACGAGTGCGGGCGGCTTCCAGCAGGTCGCGGTGATTGCCCTGGCCATTGGCCTGATCTTCGCAGTCGCTGCTGCAACTCTCGTCGGGCGCTCGATCATTGTGCCCATCCGCACGTTGCGCGGGGTCATGCAGGCGCTTGCCAGTGGCAATCAGGATGTGCGCATCGAGGCGCTCGAGCGGCGTGATGAAATCGGCGAAATGGCCCGCACCGTATCGGTTTTCCGCGACAATGCGGTGGAGCGCACCCGGCTTGAGGGGCTGGCTGCCAGCGAAAGGGCCCGCGAAGCGACACGGCAGGCGCGCATTGACGGGCTCATCGTCGAGTTTCGCCGCGTGATGGCGAGGTCGCTCTCGAGTGTAACCGAGAGCACCAAGATGATGGGGCATACCGCTTCGGAACTCACCGGGCTCGCCCAGACTGCAGCCGGACAGGCCAATGCCGCCCGCGGCGCTTCGGAGACGGCGGCGAACGAAGTCCAGTCCGTTGCCGATGCCGCACAGACCTTGAGCACCTCGATCCGTGATATTTCCTCGCAAGCCAACAACGCCTTCATCGTGGTGGAGCGGGCCAGCGAGGTGGCCCGGCAAACGAACGACAAGGTGGGCAGCCTTGCTGAAGCCGCACAGCGCATTGGCGATGTCGTGGTGATGATTCGATCCATCGCCGACCAGACCAATCTCCTCGCGCTCAATGCCACGATCGAGGCGGCGCGGGCCGGGGAGGCGGGCCGGGGCTTCGCGGTCGTTGCCACCGAAGTGAAATCGCTCGCGAGCCAGACGGCCAAAGCCACCGCCGAGATCGCCGAGCAGATCGCGGCCGTGCAGGCCTCGACCGATGAGAGCGTGCAGGCGATCCGCGATATCGCGGGGGCGGTCACCGAGATTGCGAGCTTCATGAACCTCATCACCCATGCCGTGCGCGAGCAGGACAAGGCGACGAACGATATTTCACATTCGATTGGAGTTGCATCGCAGGGAAGCTCGGAGGCCACCGCCAATGTGAACACGATGGCAGCCGCCATCGAGCAGACCTCTATGCAGGCGGGCAGCGTTCAATCTGTCTCGCATGAGCTCAGTTCGGTTGCAGACCAGCTTTCAAAGGCGGTCGAGGAATTCCTCACGCAGGTCGCGGCCGGTCAGGAATCGACGCAATTCGGTAGCAGCGAACGCGCGGCTGCCTGATCCAAAACTAAAACAAGCGATCCGGGCCGGGGCAAATCGGCAGTCCTCGCCCGGATCGACTGTTTCGATCGCGCCAACCCCAGGACTGGCCCTCGCAAAAATCCGCGGGCGCAGCAGGCGCATCACTATCACCCGGATCGCAACAGGCAGGGCGATGTGCCGAACATCCCCGGGCCAGATCGCGAGCGGGATACACAGCGGGAGAAAGCCGCTCAATGACTTGGCGTTTCGAGCCCTAGTGATGGAAAAGCACGGACTTAACCCGATTGTCCGGGTGCACCCAGTCACTGAAATCCATAGCCAACTTTCGCACTTCCCCACGCAATCAGGGTGGCAAGACTAACAAATGCCGAAGGCTTTCGGTACTTGCAGAGGGACAGACAACTTACCTGCCGGAGACCTGGCCTATGGCTGGTCAGTTGGCGCGTGACTTCTGCCGCGTCTCATGCGGGACGCGCCAGCTTATTCAGACCATCGGGCCGAAATGCACAGCGCGTCGGGATAGGGGAAAAGTTTGGCTCCTCGAGCTG
>JALOTF010000124.1 GCA_025458025.1 Beijerinckiaceae bacterium
GGCGAACCCACGATCGCGGTGGCCGCACCTGCCGTCATGAACGCGATCTTCGCCGCCACGGGCAAGCGCGTGCGCTCGCTGCCGCTGAAGAACGCGGATCTGCGCCGCGTATGAGGCTTAGCGCGGGCGCGATCGGGTTTGCGCTGCTGCTGGCTTTGCCTGCTGCGGCGCAGGCTCCGATGGCGAGCGGAGCAGTGCCCGAAGCGGCACCGCTTCCGGTTTCGCGGCCCGCGGACCCTGCGAGCGGGCGGAAAATCGTGGTGGAACGGCGGCGCGGGTTCTGCCTGCTCTGCCATTCCGGCCCGTTCCCGGAGGAGCGGTTCCATGGCGATCTCGCGCCAAGCCTCGCCGGCACGGGCTCGCGCTGGACGGAAGGACAGATACGCGCCCGGCTGATCGGCAGCACGGCGATCAACCCTGAAACCATCATGCCGCCCTATTTTCGGAAAGATGGCGGGACGATCCTGACTGCGGAGGAGATCGAGGATGTCACGGCCTTTCTCACCACACTCCGGGATTGAGCTGGATCGCCGGGCGCTGATCGGCGCGGGTGCGATGCTCGTCACGGCGCTCGCCGTCGAACCCGCTGCCGCGAGCCCGGACATGGCCGCGGCCATCCGCAAATTTACGGGCGGTGCAGAGCCGAAAACAGGCAAGGTGACGCTTGACATCGCGCCGCTGGTGGAAAACGGCAATGCGGTCGGTGTGGAAGTGAAGGTCGATCATCCCATGACGCCCGAGAGCTTCGTGAGCGAGATTGCGATCTTCACCGAGAAAAACCCCGTGCCGGATGTCGCGGTGTTCCATCTCTCGCCGCAATCCGGCCGCGCGCATGTGGTCACGCGCATGCGATTGGCCACCACGCAGAACGTGGCGGCTGTAGCGCGCCTGTCCGATGGCAGCCATTGGCAGGAAACCCGCGAGGTGATCGTCACCATCGCCGCCTGCACCGAAGATTGAGGAGGCGCGCATGACCACCGCCATGATCCTCGTGCCGCGCACGCCCATCCGCTCCGGTGATGTGGTGATGCTCAAGGCCATGATCAGCCACCCCATGGAAACGGGCTATCGCCGTACCGAAAATGGCGAGGAAATCCCGCGCAACATCATCCGCCGGATGATCTGCCGCTACGATGGCGTGGAGGTGTTCTCGGTCGAGATGCACCAGGCGATTGCGGCCAATCCTTTCATGTCCTTTGGCGTTGTCGCCACGAAAACCGGTCCCGTGGAGTTTGAATGGGTGGGCGATAATGGCTTTCGCCATCGCCAGAGCGCGCAGCTGACGGTGACAGGATAAGCCGTTGCGGTTTTTTATTTTTCTGGCGCTTATCGCTGCTGTTCCAGCCCTCGCGCAAGGCATCGCTCCTCAGGACAGGCGCTCCGGCTTCGAGACGATGGGGCCGGAAGCGCAGGCCATGCAGCGCGACGATTTCTCCAATCCCGCCATGCTCGGAGTCGCGGCGGGGGAGGCGGCATGGAACAGCGCGCCAGCGAATGGCAAACCCGCCTGTTCCGGCTGCCATGGTGACATCAACGCGACCATGCGCGGCGTGGATGCGCGCTACCCCGCCCGGCAGGCGAATGGTGCGGTGATGGATCTCACCGGGCGCATCCAGACCTGTCAGAGCCAGCATCAGGCCATCACGCCCGAGCCCCGCGAGAGTGCGGGCCTGCTCGCGCTTCAGGCGGCGGTTGCCCTGCGCTCGCGGGGCATGCAGATCGAAGCGCCCGCCTCGCGCGGGCTATCTGAGGCCGTTTCGCGCGGCGAGGCGCTGTATCGGCAGCGATTGGGCCAGCTCAACCTCTCCTGCGCCCAGTGCCATGATGACCATTGGGGTCGCTCGCTTGGCGGCACGCGCATTCCGCAGGGGCACCCCACAGGCTACCCCATCTTCCGGCTGGAATGGCAGGCGATGGGATCGCTTCAGCGTCGCCTCAGGAATTGCTTTACGGGCGTGCGGGCTGAGCCGTTTCCCGCCGGCGCTTCGGAATGGATCGATCTCGAAATCTACCTGCGCCAGCGCGCCGCCGGCATGGCCAGCGATGCGCCGGGCGTGAGGCCCTAGCGCCGGACCTCGAAGCTGCAGGATTTCACCACCCCCGGCAGTGGATCGCCGAACATGCGGTTCGAGCAATCGACGCTTCCGGGTCTACTGAATCGCTTGCGCGTCCACACGCCATTGGCCCCATAGGCGACCGTTGTGCCGTAGGGGATGAAGCAAGGCTCGTTCTCCATGGCGCAGCGCGACCACTGGATGGGCTGGCTCGGCGGCGGCGCAGCCTTCACCCGGAAGAAACAGGATTTGTGGATGCCCACGAGTGGATCGCCGAAATTGCGGTGGGAGCAATCAACATTGCCTGCACCCCGGTAGGTTTTGCGCGCCCAGACGCCATTCGCGCCATAGGCCACGACGGTGCCGTAGGGAATGTAGCAGCGCTGGCCCTCTGTCGCGCATTTCGTCCATTGCGAGCCGCGCGGGGATGGTTGTTGCGCCAAGGCGGATGCAGCTCCCGCGAGAACAAGAACGGCTGCGCCCCCCGACACGGCCAGTGCTCGAAACGCCGACATGATTCTCCTCCAGCGATGAGCTACCGATTGTGCAGCCCGCGCGCCTGGAGGCAATGGACCTGTTGTCGCTGTCCTCAGGCCTCCGGTTCCACAAGGCGGCGATAGAGGTGCCAGGTCGTGTGCCCGAGCACGGGCAGCGTGATGATCAGCCCGAGGAAGAAGGGCAGGGCCGAAACGATCAGCAAGGCCACGATGGCCAGCGCCCATGTGACGAGTGGCAACGGGCTCGTCATCACTGCACGCACCGAGGTGATCATCGCGGTGACGAAATCCACGTCCCGGTCGAGCAGCAGTGGGAAGGACACCACCGTGAGCGAGAACATGATGACCGACAGGGCCGCGCCGATCACATTGCCGATCATCAGGAAGACGAGGCCCTGGCTCGTGGAAACCAGCACGTTGATGAATTCCGGCATGGTCGAGAAATTCGTGTTGATGCCGAAGAACAAGGCCATCAGCAGCCGCACCTGATACATCCACACGATGAAGATGAAGAGCGTGACAAATGCCATCCAGCCCACTTCGGCGCGGCCGCGCACCTTGCGCCAGATGCTGCCGAAGCTGATGGCCTCGCCGGTTTCGAGGCGCCGGCTCACCTCATAGAGACCGACCGCGACAAAAGGGCCGACAAGGGCGAATCCCGCTGCAAGCGGATAGGCGAGGTAGCTCATCTGCAATGCGGTGACGGAAAGAACGATGGCCATGCCGCCCAGCGCATAGAGGCCGCCGAACACGAGGCCAAACAGCGGTTTCGCCTGAAAATCCCGCAGGCCCGCGCTGATTGCCTCGGCAATATCGGCTTGCGTCACCGCACGCACCACAGGGTCGCGACGGACTGGCAAGTCGCTGACGGCCTCGTTCATGAAATTCCTCCCCCGAGATGAGCGCTTTTTCCGCTATCCTGCCTCCACATTCTCGCTCTGAAAAGGGGGAAAGCCCTTGATGCCGATCAACTGCGGATGGTTGCGGCGGAGAGCCGGATCAGCCTATCCTTGCGAAAAGTCCGGGAAAAACCCTCGTGCATTTCTCCTTCCTCTCCCTGCTTCGCCAGGCATTTTCCGGCCATGCCGGCTGGGAACCCTATTGGCGCCAGACGCTAACGCCCAAACCGGCCTATGACATCGTGATTGTCGGCGCAGGCGGGCATGGCCTCGCCACGGCCTATTATCTCGCGAGCGAGTTCGGCTGTCGCAACATCGCGGTTGTGGAAAAGGGCTGGCTTGGCGGCGGCAATACCGCGCGCAACACCACTGTCATCCGCTCGAATTACCTCTGGCAGGAATCCGAGGCGATTTACGAGCACTCGCTCAAGCTCTGGGAAGGCCTGAGCCACGCGCTCAACATCAACGTGATGTATTCTCCGCGCGGCGTGATGATGCTCGCGCATAACCATCACGATGCAGTGGTGCTGAAGCGGCACGTTCACGCGAACCGGCTCGCCGGCATCGACAATGAATGGCTTTCGGCCGAGGAGGCGAAGGCCTTCTGCCCCATCCTGAATATCGATCCCTCCATCCGCTATCCGGTCATCGGGGCGTCGCTGCAACGGCGCGGTGGCGTCGCGCGGCATGATGCCGTAGCCTGGGGCTATGCCCGCGCGGCAAGTGCACTGGGCGTGGACATCATCGAGAACTGCGCCGTCACCGGCGTTCGTCGCGGGGGCGACGGCGCGGTGACCGGGGTGGAAACCGCGAAGGGCTTCATCGGCGCGAAGCGCGTCGGCGTCGTCGCGGCTGGGCATACCTCGGTGGTGATGGAAATGGCCGGCGTGCGGATGCCGCTGGAGAGTTTCCCGCTCCAGGCGCTTGTCTCCGAGCCCGTGAAGCCGATGATGCCCTGCGTGGCCATGTCCAACACCATCCACGCCTATATGTCGCAATCCGACAAAGGCGAGTTGGTGATCGGCGCGGGCACGGATGTCTATACCAGCTATTCGCAGGCCGGCGGCTTGCAGGTGACGCAGCACACGCTGGAAGCGATCTGCGAACTTTTCCCCGTCACGCGGCGCATGAAGATGCTGCGCAACTGGGGCGGCATCGTCGATGTCACGCCGGATCGTTCGCCGATCATCGGGAAGACGCCGGTGCCGGGGCTGTTCGTCAATTGCGGCTGGGGCACGGGCGGCTTCAAGGCCACCACCGGCTCGGGCCATGTCTTCGCGGCAACGCTCGCGAAGGGTGAGCCGCATCCCATCGCGGCGCCGTTCTCGCTGGATCGCTTCCGCACCGGGCGGCTGATCGACGAAGCGGCCGCCGCCGCCGTGGCTCACTAGGGGCCGTTTCTCATGCTTCTGATCCCCTGTCCCTATTGCGGATTTGCCCGCCCCGAAATCGAGTTCAAGCATGCGGGCGAGGCGCATCTCATGCGCCCCGAAGAACCCGCGAGCGACGAGGCCTATGCCGCCTTCCTGTTCGAGCGCGACAACCCGAGGGGTGTCACCGCCGAGCGCTGGCGGCACGCGCATGGCTGCGGGAGGTTCTTCAACCTCCTGCGTGACACCGTGAGTGACCGCATTCTCGTGGCCTACAAACCGGGCGAGCCGAAGCCGGAGGTCACGACATGAGTGGCTTCCGCAGTGAACGAGCGGGCGCGGTTGATCGCGCGCGCGTGCTGAATTTCACCTTCGATGGCGTACCGTATCAGGGTCTTGCGGACGATACGCTCGCCGCCGCACTGCTGGCGAACGGCGTCAGCCTGATGGGCCGGAGCTTCAAGTATCACCGTCCGCGCGGGCTTCTCGCAGCGGGCGCGGAAGAGCCGAACGCGCTCGTCACCGTCATTCGCGGCGAGGGGCGGATGACGCCCAACCTGCGCGCCAGCGAGGTGGAGCTTTACGAAGGCCTCGTTGCCACGAGCCAGAACCGCTTCCCCAGCCTCAATTTCGATCTCGGTGCCATCAATGCCCGGCTGAAGCCGCTTTTCCCGGCAGGCTTCTATTACAAGACCTTTATGGGCCCGGCCGTTAGCGGCAAGGCTGTCCTCTGGAACCGCCTGTTCGAGCCGCTGATCCGCCGCGCGGCAGGCCTCGGCCGGCCTCCGGAAGCGCCGGACCCCGATCAATATGCCTCCACCTTCGCGCATTGCGAGGTGCTGGTGGTCGGCTCTGGCGAGGCGGGACTGAACGCGGCGCTTGATGCTTCCGCCAACGCCGAGGCCCGCGTCATCCTCTGCGACATGGAGAATGATTTCGGCGGCTGGTTGCGCAACGCCACGCCGGAGAGTGCCGAAGCTCTTTTCCGCACCGAGGCGCTTTCCGCGTTATGCGCGCGTCCAAACGTGCGCATGCTCGCGCGCACGCAGGCTTTCGGCATGTTCCTGCAGGGCTTCGTCGCTTTGGCGGAGCGCGTGACGGATCACCTCGCGGAACCCGCAGCC
>JALOTF010000125.1 GCA_025458025.1 Beijerinckiaceae bacterium
CACGCCGGCGGTCACCATCGTCGCGGCATGGATGAGCGCGGAGACCGGGGTCGGGCCTTCCATCGCGTCCGGCAGCCAGGTGTGCAGAAGGAACTGCGCGGATTTGCCCATTGCGCCCATGAAGAGCAGGCAGCAGGCGAGTTCGAGCGCGTTGAGATTGTAGCCGAGGAAGCTCACCACCTCCTTCGCCTTGCCGGGCACGGCCGCGAAGATCGGATCGAAGCTCACCGCGCCGAACACCCAGAACACGAGGAAAATGCCGAGCGCGAAGCCGAAATCGCCGACGCGGTTCACGATGAAGGCCTTCATCGCGGCGTCGTTGGCGGACTTCTTCTTGAACCAGAAGCCGATGAGCAGGTAGCTCGCGAGACCCACGCCTTCCCAGCCGAAGAACATCTGCACGAGATTATCGGCCGTCACGAGCATCAGCATCGCGAAGGTGAAGAGCGAGAGATAGGCCATGAAGCGCGGCCGCGCCGGGTCTTCATGCATGTAGCCGATGGAATAGAGGTGCACGAGCGCCGAGACGGTCGTCACCACAACCAGCATCACGGCCGTGAGTGTATCGACGCGGATGTTCCAGTCGGCGACGAACGTGCCGACATGGATCCACGAGGCCACCGTGATGCGGATGGGCTGCGCGGAGCCGAGCGCGATCTGCGTGAACAGCACCCAGGAGAGGATGCAGGCTACCAGCAGGAAGCCGGTCGTCAGCACTTCCGCAAATCGCGACACCGCCTCCGAATGCGGCGACGGCTCGGGCGCGTGGTGATCGTCATGGTGATGATCATCATGGCCATGGGCACCATGACCATGACCATGCCCGTGATCCGAATGATCCGCCTTGCCGAAGGTGATCACATCCGCCTCGCGGGCGGGCTTGTGCGCCAGAAGGCTCGCGATGCCGGCGATCAGGAAGCCGAGCAGCGGCAGAAAGACAATTGCCGTAGCCATAATTCCGCCCTCAGCCCTTCATCACGTTGATGTCTTCAACCGCAATCGTGCCGCGGTTGCGGAAATAGACGACGAGGATCGCAAGGCCGATCGCGGCTTCCGCCGCCGCAACCGTCAGCACGAGCAGCGCGAAAACCTGCCCGGTCAGATCCCCGAGATGCGTGGAAAACGCCACGAGGTTGATGTTCACCGCGAGCAGGATCAGCTCGATCGACATTAGGATGACGATCACGTTCTTGCGGTTGATGAAGATGCCGAACACGCCGAGCGTGAACAGCATCGCCGCGACGACGAGATAATGGGAAAGACCGATCTCCATCGCCCTCAAACCTTCTGCCCGGCCGCGTCCTTGCGGAACACGCCTTCGTTGGAAACGCCCTGCCCCACCGGCACATCGACAACCACCATCGAGCCGGCCTTGGTGCGTGCATTCTGTTGCGGAATGCTCTGGCGGCGCACGCCCTCGCGCTCACGCAGCGTGAGCACAATCGCGCCGATCATCGCGACGAGCAGGATCAAACCTGCCGCCTGGAAGAAGTAGACATACTCGGTGTAGAGCACGCGGCCCAAAGCGCGGGCATTCATCGCATCCACGGGCATCGCGGTCGCGGCCTTGCGCAGGGCCAGCGCATCCGGCGCCAGTTGCCAGGTGCCGAGCACCAGAGCAAGTTCCAGGAAGAAGATCGCGGTCAGCAGCGCGCCGAGCGGCAGATATTGCAGGAAGCCTTGCCGCAATTCCGCGAAATCCACGTCGAGCATCATCACGACGAAGAGGAAGAGCACCGCCACCGCGCCGACATAGACGACGATGAGGATCATCGCGAGGAACTCGGCACCCATCAGCAGGAAGAGGCCTGCCGCGTTGAAGAAGGCGAGGATGAGGAACAAAACCGCATGCACCGGGTTGCGGCTCGACACGACCATCACGGCCGAGGCGATCAGCACCCCCGAGAAGAGGTAAAAGAAGAGGGAGACAACGGACATTTTGCGGTTTCCCTCAGCGGTATGGAGCGTCCATCGCGATATTGCGCGCGATTTCCCGCTCCCAGCGTGCGCCGTTCGCAAGCAGCTTTTCCTTGTTGTAGAAAAGCTCCTCGCGCGTTTCGGTCGCGAATTCGAAATTCGGCCCCTCGACAATCGCATCCACCGGGCAGGCTTCCTGGCAGAAGCCGCAATAGATGCACTTGGTCATGTCAATGTCGTAGCGGGTGGTACGGCGCGTGCCATCATTGCGGCGCGGGCCGGCCTCGATGGTGATGGCCTGCGCGGGGCAGATCGCCTCGCAGAGCTTGCAGGCGATGCAGCGCTCTTCCCCGTTGGGATAGCGGCGAAGAGCATGCTCGCCCCGGAAGCGCGGTGAGAGCCGCCCTTTCTCGAACGGATAGTTCAGCGTGGGCTTCGGCTTGAAGAAATAGCGCATCGTCAGCACGAAGGCTGAGACGAACTCCTTCAGGAGAAGGCCCTTGGCGGCCTGAGCGAGTGCCATGTTTGGTGGCTCCCTTATCCGAAATACGTCACGGCCAGCATGTAGCCGATGATCGAGAAAATGAGCGGCAGACCAAGAAAGCTCGTGAGCTTCAATTGATCGATCGTATCAAAAGCACGCTGCTGGATGTGCTCGGGCTTGCCGGCGGCATAGATCCGCACGAGCTTCACCTGCGCCAGCGCAAGCGCCAGCCCGGTGAGTGCTCCCAGCAAGGCTCCGATCGCGAGAGCCATCAGCGATACCACCCGGTGATCTGCAGAACGCCCGCGACGATAACCACTGCCGCAAGGCTCAGCGGCAAGAACACCTTCCAGCCGAGGCGCATGAGTTGGTCATAGCGGTATCGGGGCACCATGGCCTTCACCATCGCAAAGCCGAAGAACACCACGCAGACCTTCAGCACGAACCACACCACGCCCGGCACCCAGGTGAAGGGCGCGATCGCGAGTGGCGGCGTCCAGCCCCCGAGGAAGAGGATCACCGTCAGCGCACACATGGTCATGATCGCCACGTATTCGCCGAGCATGAACAAGAGATACGGCGTCGAGCCGTATTCCGACATGAAGCCCGCGACGAGCTCCGATTCCGCTTCCGGCAGGTCAAACGGAGGCCGGTTCGTCTCGGCCAGAGCCGAAATGAAGAAGATCACGAACATCGGGAAAAGCGGGATGAAAAACCAGTTCAGCATCGTGAACCACGGCACGCCAAGCATGTTGGCGATGCCCTTGTCCTGCTGCGCGATCACGATATCCGTGAGGTTCAGCGAGCCCACGATCATCAGCACGGTGATGATGACGAAGCCGATGGAGACCTCGTAGGAGACCATCTGCGCCGCCGAACGCAACGCGCCGAGGAATGGATATTTCGAGTTCGAGGCCCAGCCGCCGATGATGATGCCATACACACCCAGCGACGAGATCGCGAAGATATAGAGCACACCGACATTGATATCCGCGATGGCCCAGCCCGCATTTACGGGGATGACCGCCCAGGCCGCGAGCGCGAGCACGCAGGTGAGGAGCGGTGCCAGCAGGAACAGAACCTTATCGGCAGAAGCCGGAACAACTGGCTCCTTCAGCACGAATTTCAGGAAATCCGCGAAGCTCTGCAGCAGGCCGAACGGCCCGACCACGTTGGGTCCACGCCGGAGCTGCACCGCCGCCCAGATTTTCCGGTCAGCCAGCAGGATATAGGCGATGAAGATCAGCAAACCTGCGAGCAGCAGCAGCGTCTTGCCGGCCACCACCAGCAGCGGCACGAACCACGTGGTCTGCACCACGAGGTAGCGCAACACTACGAAGGCCACGAACGCCGCAACGGCGAGGCCAACAAAGGCCAAAGTGCCCAGAATGATGGGCCCGACGAGCGATTTCTTGGCAGGAGGAGTGTAATCGACCACGGTTTCCCTCCTCATTCGGCTGCCACGGCGGGTGCCGCGGCAAGGCTCGCGCATTCGCCCATCACCTTGGAGGCGCGGGCAATCGCATTGGTCAGATGGAACGCCGAAACCGCGTTCACGAACGGAGCCTTGTCGGCCTTGGCATCAGCCTTGCCGAGCTTCGTGAGCGCAGCGGCATCGCCACCCGCGATCTGGTCGAGGCCCGCGAAATGCGGGAACTCGGCGTAAAGCGCGGCACGCAAGGCGCCGAGGCTGTCAAACGGCAGACGCTGGCCGAGGGTATCGGAGAGCGCGCGCAGGATCGCCCAGTCTTCCTTGGCCTCGCCGAGCGGGAAGATCGCGCGATTGGTCATCTGCACACGGCCTTCAAGATTCACGTAGGTCGCGGATTTCTCGGTATAGGCCGCGCCCGGCAGGATGACATCCGCGCGATGCGCGCCACGATCGCCATGCGTGCCCTGATAGACCACGAAGGCGCCAGCCGGAATTTCGACCTCATCCGCGCCGAGATTGAACAGCACATCGAGCGCGCCCGGCTTCAGCATGCCGGCGGTATCGAGCCCCCCCTCACCCGGCACGAAGCCGAGATCGAGCGAGCCCACGGCGCTGGCCTCGGTGTGGAGCACAGAGAAACCGTTCCATTCTGCCTGCAAGGCGCCGAGCTTGTCGGCGAGCGCAATCGCCATGGCGTAGATCGCGGCACCATCGGCGCGGTTCAGCGCGCCCTGCCCCACGATCACCAGCGGCTTCTTGCCCTCTTCGGCCTTCGCATCCTTGAGGAGCGCGGCCAGCGTCTCCGGCCCCGCGCCGAGATACGTCACGGGATAGGAGAAATCGACCTTCTCGCCGATCACGGAAATCTCGAAACCGCCCTTGAGGTAGCGTTTGCGGATGCGCGCATTGAGCACCGCCGCTTCCTTCTTGGGGTTCGCGCCGATGATGATCAGCGAATCCGCATCCTCGATGCCCGCGATGGTCGCGTTGAAGAGGTAGCTCGCGCGGCCATTCTTCGGGTGGAGCGGCGAACCGGGGAAACGGCTGTCCATATTCGCGGAGCCGAGCTTGCCCATCAGCGCCTTGAGCGCGAACATCTCTTCCACGCCCGCGAGCTGGCCGGCCAGCGCGCCGATCTTCGCCGGAGCGGCAGCCTTCACCTTTGCAGCAATCGCCGCGAAAGCCTCGCCCCACGAGGCCGGACGCAGCTTGCCGTTCTCGCGGATGTAGGGCCGGTCGAGGCGCTGGGTCTTCAGGCCGTCCCAGATGAAACGGCCCTTGTCCGAGAGCCATTCCTCGTTCACCGCCTCGTTCACGCGCGGCATGATGCGCATGACCTCGCGGCCGCGGCTGTCCACGCGGATGGCCGAGCCCACCGCATCCATCACGTCGATGCTCTCGGTCTTCTGCAATTCCCACGGGCGGGCATTGAACGCATAGGGCCGCGAGGTGAGCGCGCCGACCGGGCAGAGGTCGATCACATTGCCCTGAAGCTCGCTGGTCATCGCGCGTTCGAGATAGGTGGTGATCTCGGCATCCTCGCCACGGCCGAGTAGGCCGAGTTCCGTGATGCCCGCGACCTCGGTGGTGAAGCGGACACAGCGCGTGCAATGGATGCAGCGCGTCATCACCGTTTTCACCAGCGGGCCGATATACTTGTTCTCCACCGCGCGCGTGTCTTCCTGATAGCGCGAGGCATCCTTGCCATAGACCATCGCCTG
>JALOTF010000063.1 GCA_025458025.1 Beijerinckiaceae bacterium
AAATCTATTCCACGGCCGGCAATTACGACATTCTCGCCAAGTTCCACCTCGATGACAGCCAGGATATCGGCCATTTCGTGGGCCAGAAGGTGCAGACCCTCCCCGGCATCCAAGACACGCAGACGGTGATCACCTTTAAAGCCTTCTGACGCCACGCGATAAATCGCGGGCTTCCGCAAGGCGCTTTGGCTCACTGCGTATGGGTAAAAATGAAAAGGCCGGGCTTCCCCGGCCTTTGTCGTTTCAATTCGCCGCGAAGCAATAGAGCAGGCCGTTGCCGCCCGTGCGGCGAAGCGCGGCGTTGTCGCAGCCTTGCGAGGGGTGCGAGGCGTTCCAGCTTTTCGCCGGCGGCATGTCGTTCAGGCCCATGCGATCATGATGGCCCACCATGGCCGAGCCCGTGCCACCGCTCGTCCAGTTGTTGCAGGTCATGTCCTTGTCGCCGGGAAAGGTGGTGCCATCGGTGTTCGTGCCGGTGAGGATGTCGTGGTAATTCACCACGAAAAGTCGGCTCATCACCATGCGGCCGGTTTCCGTGAGGCCAGTTTCGACGTTGATCTTGTTCTTCTCCGGCGTGTGGAGGTCATCCACATTGGCGGCGATTTCCACGCCGCGCGCATTCACCCAAGGGCCCTTGCCGATGCGGTCGCGCGCGTTCACGGCGGGCTTGCCGCCCATAGCCTGCTGGCTGAGATAGGCCCGCCAGGTCTTTGAACCAGCCCCGGCTGATGTCGCGAGGCGCTGGCAGAAGGCATCGGCGCCTTCGAGGCCGCCGAAATTCGCGCCATCCGGGCCGGGCGTGCCGGTGATGAAGAAGGTCATGTTCGGGAATTGCGGCGGCGCGGGCGCTTGCGCCGCGGCAGAGCCGGCGAAGCCCAGCAGCGCGAGAGCTGCCGTGGCCAATGAGATGATCTTGCGCATGGTTTCCTCCGGTTGCCGGTTGTTTCCCCGGCTCCCGGAAGAGTATCGTGTCACGGAGCAAGCAGGATCACGATGCGGTGATCCCCGCTTGCACAAACGCAAACAGAGCGTGCCGCTCAGCGCCGCTGATCGGGCGGAATGGCCTCAGTTTCGAGCGCCGCCAGCGCATCGACAAGCGACTTCGTTTCCTGCGCCTGGCTGCCGAGACGACGGATCGTCACCGTCTTTTCCTCCGCCTCGCGTTTTCCAACCGCGAAGATCACCGGCACCTTGGCGAGCGAATGTTCGCGCACCTTATAGCTGATCTTCTCGTTGCGAAGGTCGGCGCGGGCGCGAAGGCCAGCCGCGAAGCAGGCTTCCACCACCTCTTCGGCATAAGCATCGGCTTCCGACGTGATCGGACAGACCACGATCTGCTCCGGCGCAAGCCAGAGCGGGAAATGCCCGCCGTAATTCTCGATGAGAATGCCGAGGAAGCGCTCCATCGAACCGCAGATCGCGCGATGCACCATCACCGGCTGCTTCTTCTCGCCATCCGCGCCGATATAGAAGGCGCCGAAACGCTCCGGCAGGTTGAAATCCACCTGCGTGGTGCCGCATTGCCAATCGCGCCCGATGGCATCGCGAAGGGTGTATTCGAATTTCGGCCCGTAGAACGCGCCCTCGCCGGGGTTGATGCCGGTGCGGATTTTCCCGCCGCTCTCGCGCTCGATCTTCGCGAGCACGCGGGTCATGATGTCCTCGGCGCGATCCCACGCCTCATCCGAGCCCACGCGCTTCTCGGGCCGCGTGGAGAGCTTCACCACGAGGCTGTCGAAGCCAAAATCGCGATAAACCGAGAGCATAAGATCATTGATCTTCAGGCACTCGGCCTCAAGCTGCTCCTCGGTGCAGAAGATATGCGCGTCATCCTGCGTAAAGCCGCGCACACGCATGAGGCCATGCAGCGCGCCGGAGGCCTCGTAGCGATGCACCACGCCGAATTCCGCCATGCGGATCGGCAAGTCGCGGTAGGATTTGAGGCCATGCTTGAAAAGCTGCACATGGCCGGGGCAGTTCATCGGCTTCAGCGCGAAAACCTTCTGGTCCGCCTCCGGGTCCTGCGGGTTCATGAAGGCATAGGCCGACTTCACCGCGAACATGTTCTCTTGGTACCAGCCCCAATGGCCGGAGGTCTCCCAGAGCGATTTGTCGAGGATCTGCGGCGCATTCACCTCCTCGTAGTCGCGCCTGAGGCGGCGACGCATGTAGGAAATGAGCTGCTGGAACATCGTCCAGCCCTTGGAATGCCAGAAGACCGTGCCCGGCCCTTCATCCTGGAAATGGAAGAGATCCATCTCGCGGCCCAGGCGGCGATGGTCGCGCTTCTCGGCCTCCTCCAGCTGATGGAGATAGGCGTCGAGCTCCTCCTGCTTCGCGAAGGCCGTGCCGTAGATGCGGGTGAGCATCGGGTTGTTGCTATCCCCGCGCCAATAGGCCCCTGCGACCTTCATCAGCTTGAAGGCCGTGCCCACCTTGCCGACGGAGGTCATATGCGGGCCGCGACAAAGGTCGATCCACTGCCCCTGCTTGTACATCTTCAGGGTCTGGTCCGGCGGAATCGCATCCACCAGCTCCACCTTGAAGGCCTCGCCCTTGGCGCGGAAGAAATCCTTCGCCTGGTCGCGCGACCATTCTTCCTTCGTGAAGGCAGCATCGCGCGCGATGATTTCGCGCATCTTCTTCTCGATGGCCGGGAAATCCTCGGGCGTGAACGGGGTTTCGCGCGCGAAATCGTAATAGAAGCCGTTCTCGATCACCGGGCCGATGGTCACCTGCGTGCCGGGCCAGAGTTCCTGCACCGCCTCGGCGAGCACATGCGCGCAATCATGGCGGATGAGTTCGAGGCTGCGCGGGTCTTCGCGGTTCAGGAACTCGATCTTCGCATCGCTGGAAATCGGATCGGCCAGATCGCGCACCTCGCCATTGATCGCCATGGCGACCGTGCGCTTCAGCAGCGAGGGGGAAATCCCGCCCGCGATATCCTTGCCGGTGATGTTCTGGGGAAACTGGCGCTGCGCGCCGTCCGGGAACGTGACGGTGATCGTCATCATCATCTCTCCTGCCCACTCCCGCAAACAAGGCGGGTAGGCTTCGTGTTTCGGTTTTCGGCTTGTGACGCCGGGATGGTGAATGCCGGGTTACTGTCCCGGCTCGCCGCCCCGTCGCGGCGCATTCACGCTGCGCCACAGGCCATAAGCCCACGGCCTATACCAGCGCGCTTCGCGCGGCAATTCCTCGCAGACGAAATCGAGACCGGATGTCCCGCCGGGCCGGCAGCGGCAGATCCGCGCGAAGCCCATCCAGCCGCCCGGCCAGATGCCGTGCTTCCCCACCGCCTCGATCATGTATTCCGAGCAGGAGGGCATGTGCCGGCAGGTACGGCCCATGAAAGCGGAGAGCGTGTAGCGGTAGAGATAGACCGGCGTGAGGAAGATGTGGCGGGCGAAACGCACGTTACTCCGCCGCCCGGCTCGCCGCGCGCTTCGCCTCGATCTGGGAGATGGCATCCACCACGGCATCGAAAGTCAGAAGCGTGGAAGCATGGCGCGCCTTGTATTCGCGCACGGGTTCGAGCACACGCAGGTCTTCCCATTTGCCGGTCGGCGGCGCGCCATTCTCTTTCAGCATGAGACGCACGGTCTCGCGCATCGCGCGCAACTCGTTCGCGGTGGAACCCACCACGTTGCGCGCCATGATGGAGGACGAAGCCTGTCCCAGCGCGCAGGCCTGCACCTCGGTCGCGAAGTCCGTGACGACATCGCCCTCCATGGACAGGTCCACCGTCACGGTCGAACCGCAGAGCTTGGAATGGGCGGTCGCGCTCGCATCGGGATGCGCGAGACGACCCTGACGGGGGATGTCAGCCGCCAGTTCCAGAATGCGCCGGTTGTACACGTCGTCGAGCATCGCGGGCCCTTTCGCTGCCGACAAGATAAGCGCTGCCAACGTGCATTTCCATCGGCTGGATCACGGAAGGTTGAAAAATTATTCCCCACCGAAGGGGCATCCGGGCGGCAGAACCCAGCGTAGAGTGACACGCAACAACCAAAGGAGAAGGCACCATGGATGCCGTGGTTAAGCCCTTGCACCCCAAGACCGATTCCCGCAGCGTCGTGCGCCCCAGCCGCGCCGAGGCCGAGGCAGCCGTACGCACGCTGATCGCCTGGGCGGGGGATGACCCCACCCGCGAGGGCCTGCTCGAAACGCCGAAACGCGTAGTGAAGGCCTATGAGGAACTCTTTCAGGGCTACCGGATGGATGCCTCCGAGGCGCTCCAGAAGATCTTCCGGGATGTCGAGGGCTACGATGATCTCGTGCTGGTGAAGGACATTCCCTTCCACTCGCATTGCGAGCACCACATGGTGCCGTTCTATGGCACCGCGCATATCGCCTATTACCCGGCGGATGGTGTGGTGGGCCTCTCGAAGCTCGCCCGCGTGGTCGAGACCTTCGCGCGCCGCCTGCAGACGCAGGAGACCATGACGGCCGAGATCACCCAGTCGATTCAGGAAGCCCTGCATCCGCGCGGAATCGCCGTCGTAATCGAGGCCGAGCATATGTGCATGACCATGCGCGGCATCCAGAAGCCCGGCGCTTCGACCACCACCTGCCAGTTCACGGGCGTCTTCCGGGATGATCCCAACGAGCAGGTGCGGTTCTTCACGCTGCTGAACAGCGGCAAGCGCTGATCGGCTTGACGCTTCCGCATGGGCCCGCCAAAGCTTGGGCCCATGTGGACCCCCTCGACACCCTTCGCGCCCCCCGGAACCAAACTGGAGCTGGAGGAAGGTGCTGGCCTTACCCCGAAATTTAACGCGGATGGCCTTGTTACCGTCATCACCGTGGATCACGCCTCGGGCGAAATCCTCATGCTCGCGCATATGAATGCCGAGGCTTTGGCGCGCACAGTTTCCACCGGTGACGCCTGGTATTTCTCGCGCTCGCGCAACAAGCTCTGGCGCAAGGGCGAGACGAGCGGAAACACGCAGCGGGTCGTGGAAATGCGCGTCGATTGCGATCAGGACGCGATCCTCATCCGCGTGGAGCAGAAGGGCCCGGCCTGCCACACCAATCGCAGATCATGTTTCTACCGGGTGGTGGAACAGGGCGCAGACGGCCCCATCCTCCGCATCACGTCGCAGCCCGAAGCCTAGCGGCGCATCTCCCGGATGGCCGCGCCGAGCGCCACGCCAATGCCCAACCAGGCCGGGGCGTTCCACAGCAATTGCCCCATCGGCGCGTAGGAACTCCCCGAATAGGGCGCGAACACCCAGAACACGAGGATGCCTGCGAGATAGGCAGCACCACCGGCGATTATCGCCGCAAGTGGCACGCGGATCGCCTTCGGCCAGAGCTTCGCTTCAGGCCCGAATGTTGCCGGCGCAGAAGAGACAGCATGCGCGACAGGTGGGGAGACAACCTTGCCACGTCGCACCGCCCAGATCGCGGCAACGATGCCGGCAATGACCCCGAAAAACGGGCCGATGGTGAAGGCGAAGCCCATGGCGACACCGCCATCGCGATCCCGCCACCACCCTAGCTCGCCGCCGATGACATAGATGACCATTGCGGCCAACCAGGCGAGCACAAGCCCGGCCACAAAGGCCAAAGCGCCTTTCACGAAGCCGGGCATGGCCAAAGGGCTCAGCTCGCGGCGATGTAATCGCGCAGCGAACGGCTTTCATTCTCAAGCTGCGCGAGGCGATATTTCACGACATCCCCGATGGAGATCATGCCGTCGAGCCGGCCATCCTTCAGCACGGGCACATGGCGGAACTTGCCCGCGGTCATGATTTCCATCACCTCGTTGAGCTCCATCGCGGCGGTGCATGTGATGACCTTGCGGGTCATGTGCTGGCTCACGGGGTGTTCGAGTGCCGCCGCGCCATGCTGGGCCATGGCCCGCACGATATCGCGCTCGGAGAGGATGCCGGCGACCGTTCCGCCCTCGCCGCCGATGATCACCGCGCCGATGCGATACTCCGCGAGCAGGCGGCTCGCCTCATGCAGCGTCTGGTCTTCATGCGCAGTGATGACGGCGTGGCCCTTGCCGTTCAGAAGTCTTCCGACACTCATGGCTGTCCTCCCGTGGTTGGGGCGATCGGCAAGCCGTCGCCTTTCTTGGCGGTGGTCCGGCCGGCCTTCGCCTGAGCTGAACCCCCGCGAGAGGGGAAGTGTTCCGCAAATGGGGCGGCAGCGCAATGGGGTTCGGCAGCCATGCAAGGGAGGTGCGCAAAGGCCTGCAGCACAAAAGAAAACACCGCGCCGGAGCACTGGCGCGGTGTTGAAACCCTTGGAGCGAGTGAAACCTCTCACACCCCGCATGCTGAATCAAGCGGCCTCGAATCTTAACCTTACCTTCGCAAATGTTAACGCGTCGGACCCTTCCGGCACGCCGCTCGCAGTCCCTCCCCTGCCAGCCCGGTGATGCGTCTCGTCGCGTCACAGGCCGGCACGGAAATGCGCCAGACAGGGACAGACACTATGCGGCACGACAGCATTCGCGCGCTCTATCGCACCTGGATCACGCTCGCGGCCGGCCGGGTGGCTCCCCCGCGGTCCGAGATCGATCCGAAGACGATCACGAAGGAGCTGGGCGATCTCTTCATCCTCGATGGCGATACCGAGAATTTCGCGTTCCGCCTTGCGGGCTCCCGGTTGGTTCATGCCCTTGGCCGGGATGTGACCGGGACAGGCTATCTCTCGATCTTCGACACGTCCTCGCTTTCGACCGCCAACGAGATGCTCGACCGTGCGGCGCAGGAGGGTGAGCCGGTGCTGATCGGCCTCAGGGATGCGAGCAAGGCACCACATAAGGGCGCACCCATCCCCACGCCGATGGAGCGCCTGCTGCGCCGCACGGGCGCGGAAGCTCCGCCACCAGATCGCCGCCGCCCGTTTGAGGGCCATGGCGAGATGATTCTGCTGCCGCTCACGCATCGCGGGCGTCTTGGAGCGCGGCTCATCGGTGCGCTGGCGCTGTTCGAGCCACCAGCAACACCCCGGGACAGGCCCATCGAGGTTTCGATCACCGGAACGCGGATGCTCGGCCGCCAATCGCAACCGAAAGCACCGCTGGGGCTCGTACCCGGCTCGCGCGCGGGCGAGGTGCTCGCACGGCACGGGCATCTCGCCGTTTTGCGCGGTGGCAAGATCGAGTGAAGGCCGAACAGCGGGTTCGGTTAATCATTCGTCAGCGGCTTTCCGGCAGAGTGATTCTGCATTTCTTGGCAGGAAGCCCCTCATGCTCCCGAATACCCTGTCCGCAAACAGCCCCCAGGGCGCCCAGTTTCGCCTGTTTCGCATCGCGGGCGACAGGCGCGCGCCTCCGCGTGTGAAAATTCAGGTGGGTGGCCGGTTCATGCTGGAAGACCGCACCGAGCATGGCGGCACGGCCATCGAAGCCAGCATCCGCGCCTTTCGCATTGTCTCGGATGCCGATGTGCGGATCGGCGAACGCATCGTCGGCTATTTCGATACCCTCGGCCGGATCGAGGGAACCGTCGAACGCGTGACGGAGGACGGATTCGCGGTTGAACTCGCGACCACCTTGCGCAAACGCGACAAGATCGCGGCCCAGCTGATCTGGCTTGCGAACCGCGAGATCCTCGGTCTTCCCGAAGATCGCCGCCATGACCGTGTCGTGCCGCGCGATCCGCGCGTCATGGTGCGCAACCTCTCGAATTCGCTCGCCCCCACCGTGGCGGGCCACATCATTGATATCTCGCTCAGCGGCACGAGCGTTTCTGTGCGTGGTGATTTCAAGCGCGGCGACGAATTGATCCTCGGCACGACACCGGCTCGCGTGGTGCGCGTGTTCGATGGCGGCGTCGCGGCGGAATTCCGCGCGCCTGTGCCGGAGCGGATGTTCTCGCCGGACATGCATCTCTGATCCCAGCGGCAATCGCTGCGAGAAACCGGCCGCGGGCATTCCCCGCGGCTTTTTCATGCCCGCAAGGTCACTCGCGCACCGATTTCGGGAACAAAGCTGAAGAGCCGCCTGAAGGCCTTTGCGGATCAGCCTTTCCGCCTCTCTAACCCACAGGGTAAAGCAGGGTTAACGCGGAAAGCCGCGATTTGAGGCAAGTTTCGCCCACATGCGGAACGGGGCCAGCAAGATCAGGCACTTGCATGATGAACGAATTCCGCCACCCCGTTTTTGGGTTCCGGTGACGCTTCGTCAAGCTTGACGGAGCCTTACCGCAATACACCCGATTCTCCTCGTCAAATCCGCGTAAAATCAAAGGCCTGCATGGGAACGTCCCCTCGACGAATGGAGGGGTCCATGAAAGCAATATTCATCAGCGTCACACTGGCACTGGCGGTCAGCAAGATCATCGCCAGCCCGGCGCAGGCGCAGAACCAGGTGGCACTCGGTGCGCCCACCACGCCGCCCATCGGCTGGGTGCAGTTCTGCCAGGACAACCCGGGCGAATGCACAAACCGCACCCTGCAATCCGCGACGATCTCGCTCACCGAAGCGACCTGGCGCCGGATCGTGAAGATCAATGCCGATGTGAACAACGAGATCGTCGCGATGACCGACCAGGAGCACTGGGGGTCGCCGGAGGTCTGGTCCTACCCGACCGATGGCAAGGGCGATTGCGAGGATTACGTGCTCGAAAAGCGCCGCCGCCTCGTGGAAGCTGGCTTCCCGCTCAGCGCGTTGCTCATCACCGTGGTGCGCGATCACAAGGGCGACGGGCATGCCGTGCTGACCGTGAAAACCGATCGCGGGGATTTCGTGCTCGACAACCAGGTCGGCAAGATCGTGGCCTGGAAGGAAACGGGCTACCGCTTCATCAAGCGCCAGTCGGATGAGAATCCCATGCGCTGGGTCTCGCTCGGCGGCATCGACACCCGCACAGTCGCCTCGCAGCGCTGATCGAGGTGGCATAGCAGCTTTCGCGAAGGTCGGTCAGGTCCCCACCCCTCCGTCCCCAGGTGATCGCCTTCGTGAACGGGCCGGTTGCATCGCACGATGCGGCCGGCCCAATTTTTTCAGTCGATCCGCTTCAGACCGGCGGCAAAACGCTTCCAGTTCCGCACATAACCCGCCGCCGAGCCTTTCAGCTTCTCGCGCGTGGCATCATCGAGCGTGCGGATCGCCTTGGCGGGTGAGCCGACAATCAGCGATCCAGGCGGAAATTCCCGGCCCTCTGTCACCAATGCACCGGCCCCCACAAGGCTGCCGGCACCAATTTTTGCACCGTTGAGCACAATCGCGCCCATGCCGATCAGCACGTTCTCGCCGAGCACGCAGCCATGGAGGATGGCGCCATGCCCGATGGTGCAACCCTGCCCGATCTCCATCGGGTAGCCCATATCCGTGTGGAGCATCGCGTGCTCCTGGATGTTCGTATCCTGCCCGATCCGGATGGGCTCGTTATCGCCGCGCAGGACAGCTCCGAACCAGATGCCCACGCCCTCCTCGATGATCACCTTGCCGATGACATGCGCATCCGGCGCGACCCAATACTGGCCCTCGGCCGGGGTTTGCGGTGCAACGCCATCGAGTTCGTAGAGCGGCATAGGGAACTCCTCGTTTGGTCCGTGGCCTGCGGGGCCCCCGACCGGAAATCAGCCCGTGAAGCCGTGCAACAGATTCATCAACTGATAGCCGATGGCCATGCTCCAGAGCGAGGCCAAAGCGGTGGCGATGGCCACGAAATGCACCTGCCGACGCTCATATTTCCGGCCACGCAAGGTGTTCCGCATGATGACCGCCGGGCCCGCCGCCGCCAGCAGCGGAATGGCCGCGACGGTCTTGCTTCCGCCGGTCAGCAGCAATTCGAACTGCACATGCTCATGGCGGAACGCGCGATAGACCGATGCGATCAACCCCGCAAAGGCAAAGCCGAGAGCAATCGCCATGAAGGCATCCAGCTGCGTCTGGCTCAAAAACGGTTCGCTTCCCATCGCTTCACACCTCCCGGATACGCCGGACTTGTCGGGCGGGTTCCGCGTCGCGGGCGCCCTGCCCGCTTCCTTGCGAAATCCATGCACGGTGTTTTAGCGCCAATTCGGCGCAAGGGATGCGGAATCTTTACCTTTGGTTAACCATGCAGGGGTGAGATCATCCCATGTTGGCACGATGGCTTCTCGCAACGGGACTTCTGGGTTTGGCGGTGGCTGCCAATGCGGCCCTGCTCATGCGCGCCCCCACCCCTATCACGCCCCCCACCGGCGAGGTGAAGATCGACCTCGCAGGCCTGCCGCTGGTAGTGAGCCGCGCGCTGATCGCCGATCACGCCCAGCAGGCCGGCGGCCGCCTCACTCGCCTCGACCTGCAGATGGACCGCGTGCATTACCAGCCGCTGGCGGGGTCCTTCATGCGCAAGCCGGGAGAAGCTGCGCCGGAAGTGCTGCATGTCGTGCTGACCAATCCCGGCCCGAAAGCGCCGCCGGCGGATCAGCTCCAGCAGATCTATGCGCGCTTCCTCGCGCCGGAAACCGCACAGGCCAGCGGCGGACTAATGCTGCGTCGCTTCCGCGCCGGCACGCCCTATGAGGATCGGGAATTGTTCATTGGCGCGGGAGCGCTAGGCGGCAGCATCGGCCGGCTCTTCATCGCGCTTTGCCCGCGCGGGGCAGCGCAGGATATCGAACCTTGCATCGCCCGCCTGCGGCAGGATGGCGTGGAAGCCGAACTGCGCTTCCCCGCCCGGGCGCTCGGTGAATGGCGGCGCATGGGCACGGAAACGCTTCAGATCATCCGCCGCCTGCGCGGGCTGGATGAGGGGTAAAACCCTTAGTCTTCGAGGTCGACGTCGAGGATGGCCATCTCGAAGAAGTAAGACGTATCGCCGTCTTCCTTGTCTTCGGTCAGCACGCCGATGAACTCGTCGCCCATATAGACCTCGGCGGAGTCCTTCTTCTTGGCGCGCGGCACCACGCGGATCGCTGCATTCGAGAATTGCCGGCGCAGATAGGTCTCAAGCTTCGTCAGAACCGCCTTATCCATTGCCGTCACTCCATCAAATGCCTGTTTGCGCAAGGAATCGCGCGTTGCCCCTCGCTTGCCATGCCCGGCCGGGCCCGGCAAGCCGCAATGCACATGCGAGGCCAGGATTATCTCAGCCGCAATTGGGGAAAAGCTGGTCCATCATGCGTGCGGGCTCAGCGCATCCGGCTTCACCCACCACCTTCGCCGGAACGCCGGCCACCGTGGTGCAGGGCGGAACTTCCTTCAGCACGACCGAGCCCGCACCGACACGCGCGCAATGCCCGACAATGATGTTGCCGAGCACCTTCGCGCCAGAGCCGATCATCACGCCGCTATGCACCTTGGGATGCCGATCGCCCTCTTCCTTGCCCGTGCCGCCGAGGGTCACGCCCTGGAGGATCGAGACATTATCGCCGAGAGCGGCTGTCTCTCCGATGACGATCCCCGTCGCATGATCGAGAAAGATGCCTTTCCCGAACGGAGCCGCAGGGTGGATATCCACCTGAAGCACGGCCGAGGAAATGCTCTGGAGCAGCAGTGCGAAATCGCGCCGCCCCGCCTTCCAGAGCCAATGCGCGAGCCGATGCGTTTGCAGCGCGTGAAAGCCCTTGAAATAGAGCACCGGCTCGATGACACGCTCGCAAGCGGCGTCACGGTCGATCACCGCGCCGATATCCGCGCGCAGGATTTCGCGATAGGCCGGGTTCGCTTCCACAAATTCCGCAAAGGCCTGACGGATGAGGGTCGCGGACAGATCCGCATGATGCAGGCGCTCGGCAATGCGATGCGCCACCGCCGCTTCAAGGCTCGGCTGCTGGAGGATCGAGGCGAGCATCAGCCCGGCCAACGAGGGCTCGGCGCTGTAAACGGCCTCGGCCTCGCTCCGGAGCTTCGACCAGACGGGATCAACCTGTGAGACCGCGTTGCGGCGTTCGGCGGGATGTCCTGAGGCCATGAAAATTCTCCCGAGCAAAGGGAATACAGCGCAATTCCGCTAATCTTAGAGCGTGGGCGTTAAAATTGCGACCCCCGCATCCATCAAATCGGCGCGAAGGGTTACAGGGCGCCGCGCTCGCTCTCGAAAAACGCGAGCACCGCCGCGCGATGCGTCTTGTCGCCCACCGCGAGATTGTGGTCGCGCCCCACGATATCGAAGGCCCGCGCCTCGGGCATCACCGCCGCGAGCGGCTGCGGAGGCCCGGCGATGGGATCATTCGTGCCCACGCAGATGATTGTCGGCACGCGGATGCTCGCGGCTTCCTCGCGCGTCAGCGCCTGCCGCGACCCCCTAATGCAGGCCGCGAGCGCGCCGAGATCCTGCTTGTTCGCTTCCGCGAAGAGCCGGAACATGCGCTGTGTAGGATCAGTGATGGTGGATTTATCCTCGATTTCCAGCGCCTCCGCGATGCCCAGGGGCAGGCCCACACCTTCAATCAGGTGCAAGCCGAGGCCGCCAAGTGCCAAGGCCCGCACGCGCTGGGGATGGCGAAAGGCAAGGAAGGCCGAGATGCGCGCGCCCATCGAATAGCCCTGCACGAAGGCCCGCTCGATGCCGAGATGATCCAGCAACGCTACAGCATCACCGGCCATGAGGTGGGTGTCATAGGCCGCGGGGTCACGCGGTTTGTCCGAAGCGCCATGGCCACGATTTTCGATCGCCAGCACGCGATAGCCCGCGGCGGCATAGGTCTTGATCCAGGCCGGGCCGTCCCAGTTCGTGGAAATGGAGGAGGCAAAACCGTGGATGAGCAGCACGGGCGTGCCGTGCCCGCCATCGAAGCGGTCGAGATAGGCGAGGTTCAGACCGTTATGGTGGAAATGCTTCAGCATGTCCGGGGCGTATCGCGCGGCACGAGCGCTGGCAAGAGCAGCGGTTGCGTTCGCACAAAGGCGAGGGCCTTTCCCCAATCCCGGGCTTGGAGGATGCATCCGAACCCGCTAGAACGCTGGGCGACACCGCGATTGACAGGATTCCTCGCCATGGCCGCCACGTCCATTCCCCATTTCCGCAATGATGCCGGCCTGCCGCTCATCCGTGTCGCGGCCAAGGAATTCATGTGCATCGGCGCGAAGCCGCCCTTCGATCACCCGCATATCTTCCTCGATATGGGCACAGAGACCGAGATCGTCTGCCCCTATTGCTCCACCCTCTTCCGCTACGATCCCAGCGTGAAGCCCGCGCTCTCCGCGCCGGCCGATGCACTCTGGCACGATTCCAAGGCGGCCTAACGGAGGCAAGGCCGGCCATGCCGGATGACCACGCTGCCCCGCAAGCCTCTCGCCATGCGCTGATTGTCGGCGCGGGGATCGGCGGGCTCGCTACGGCCCTGTTCCTGGTGCGTGCAGGCTGGCGCGTCACCCTCGCCGAGCGCGAGGAATCGCTTCACGAGGTTGGCGCCGGCCTGCAACTCTCGCCCAATGCCACGCGCCTGCTCGCGCGGCTCGGCATGATGGCGGATTTCACTGATCTCGCCGTGCGCCCGCAGGATATGGTGGTGCGCCGGCATGATGGTCGCGTGCTCTCCCGCCCCGTTCTGGGCAAGGCGGCGGAAGCCCGCTTCGGCGCGCCCTTTCTCGTCATCCATCGCGGTGATCTGCAAAAAGTGCTGCGCCAGCGCGCGGAGAAGACTCCCGGCATCGAATTCCGCCTTGGCCACAAGCTCGTGGACCTTCGCGAGACCGAATCCAACGTTGCCGGCATCTTCGAAACCGCCTCGGGCGGCATGGAGCGCATCACAGCCGACCTGCTGATCGGCGCGGATGGCCTCTGGTCACGCGTCCGGCCGCTTTCCGGCCTGCCGCAGCCTTCCAGCCCACAGGGCAAGACTGCCTGGCGTGGTTTGATCCCCCGTGAGGCCGCGCCCATTTTCGCGCGCGAGGCAAAGGTCAATCTCTGGCTCGGGCCGAACGCGCATCTCGTGCATTACCCGGTTTCGGGCGGGGAAGCGGTGAATGTCGTCGCGATCATCGACGAAGACTGGATGGAGGAAGGCTGGAACGCACCGGGTGACCCGGATGTGCTGGCCCGCCTCTTCGCGAGCTGGGGCGAGGATGCGCGCGCGCTCATCGCCGCCGCCCCGCGCTGGAACCGCTGGGCGCTGATCGATCGCGCGCCGGAAAGCCGCTGGTCGCGCGGGCGCATCACGCTCATCGGCGATGCCGCCCATGCCATGCTGCCCTTCCTTGCGCAGGGCGCGAGCCAGGCGATCGAGGATGGCGCGAGCCTCGCAGCGCATCTCGGTGCGGCGGGATCAGGCTCGAACCTCGCGCCGGCGCTGGCGCGCTACGATCGCGCGCGCATCTCCCGCACCGCCCGCATCCAATCCGGCGCCCGCGCGCAGGGGCGGATCTACCACCTCTCCGGCCCGCTGGCCGCCGCGCGCGACATGACCCTGCGCCTGCTGCCGCAAAACGCAGCACTCGATCGTTACAGCTGGATTTACGGGCATGATGCGGAAAACCTCTCCGGCTAGGTCCGGATTTCACGCTGCGCATACGAGAAAACCTTAACGGCTTGGTTGTAGGATGTGACTCGGTCTCAACAACCTCCGGGTCACCCAAGCGCCATGCTGGAGCATCGACAGCACCCACGGATCCGCTCTTTCTTGAAGGGCGAGATTGTTCATTCGGGCGGAGCAATCCGGATCGAATGCACGGTGCGTGACCTGTCGACCAAAGGTGCGCGCCTGCAAGTGCCGCGCTCGGTTCCCCTGCCCGACCCCTTCGATCTTCAGGTTCCGCAACGTCATCTGCTCGAGCGCTGCTCCATCATCTGGCGACATGCGGACGAGGTCGGCGTCACGTTCATGCAGGACAATGCCGCTTCAAACGAACCCGTTCCGCTCGCGAGCATCCAGGATCGCGCTGTTCAGGCCAGGATGCAGGGACTCGAAGCGGAAATTTTGCAATTGAAGCGGCAGCTTGCCGCAATGCGCTCCATTCTCGAGCGCATGGATGTGGAGAGGGGCTGAAAGCCCGACAATGTAGGAAGACGATCATGGCAGAACGCCGCGTTGATCCCCGCATGCCCTGCTACCTCCGGGGCGAAATTGTACTCAACAACGGCATCGAAGTCGTGCCGTGCGAGGTCCACGATATTTCCGACAAGGGCATGCGCCTGTCGGGCACGGATTTCTCCCGCATCCCCGATACCTTCATGCTGCATGTCACGCGTCGCAAGCTCAGCGAACGCGTGAGGGTGGTACGCCGGAGCGCAGACAGCGTCGGTGTCGTCATCGCCTGATCATCCTGCCCGGTTGCGCTGGCAGGCCCGGATCGCTATCCCCTGCTCTTCCACCGGCGGAGGCCCTGCCTCCCGGCCCCCTTGGCGGAACCGGTAGACGCACGCGACTTAAAATCGTGAGCCGTAAGGCGTGCCGGTTCGAGTCCGGCAGGGGGCACCATTTCTTGCGCCGATACAAGGCGTTACGCGTCGGATTGTGCAGCACCGGCTTGACGAGCCAAGGTCAAAGGCGCACCTCCCCCGCATGAACGATGCGCCGCGCCGCCTCATCCGAATCCTGATCGATGCCGATGCCTGCCCCGTGAAGGACGAGACCTTCAAGGTCGCCGCGCGCCATGGCCTGCACACGACTGTGGTCGCCAACAGCTGGATGAACCTGCCGCGCGATCCCATGATCGAGCGCGTCATCGTGCCCGGCGGACTCGATGTCGCGGATGACTGGATCGCCGAGCGCGCAGCACCCGGGCAGATCGTGATCACCGCCGACATTCCCCTCGCCTCGCGCTGCGTGAAGGCGGGTGCGATGGTGCTCGCGCCCAATGGCAAGGCCTTCACGCCGGAGACGATCGGCGCAGCGCTCGCCACCCGCAACCTCATGGACAGCCTGCGCTCTGCCGGGGAAACCACGGGCGGACCGCCGCCTTTCGGGCCGCGTGATCGCTCGGCCTTTCTCTCGGCGCTGGATCTCGCGATTGTGCGGCTGAAGCGCGCGGGTTTCACACCCTAGATCATCGCGCGCATGCTCTTGGCGACCTCGGCTGTGCCGACATAATCGATCTTGCCCGAACCGAGCACAGGGATCGCCCCAAGCACCAGTACCGCGCGCGGCAGGAAAAGCTCGCTCGCCCCCTCCGCCTTGAAATGCGCGATGAGCGCCGCGCGATCCGCATCGGCGCGGTCAGTCACCAGCACGATCTGCTCGCCCTTCTTGGCATCCGGAAGGGTGACAGCGACATGCGTCGATTCCGGCCAAAGGCTGCCACAGAGGCTTTCCACCGCCGCGAGGCTGACCATCTCGCCGCCGATCTTGGCGAAGCGCTTGGCGCGGCCGCGGATGGCGATGCGGCCCATCTCATCCACCGCGACGATATCCCCGGTATCATGCCACTCGCCCTGCGGCTGGATTTTCCCCGGCTCGTCCGCAAGCATGTAGCCGAGCATTACATTGGGCCCGCGCGCATGAAGCCTACCGCCCTCCTCAATGCCCGAGACGGGGTAGATTTCCCATTCCACGCCGGGCAAAACCGGGCCTACGGTGCCGGACCTGTTCGTTTCCGGGTGATTACAGGCGAGAACCGGCGAGCATTCCGTGCAGCCATAGCCCTCGACGATGGTGGCCGGCAGGTGCGACCAGAGGCGGCGTGTCTCCTCCTTCACCTTTTCCGCGCCCGCAACCACCAGCTTCACGCTTTCGAGATCGCCCTCATCCGCCGCGCGGATATAGCCCGTAAGGAAGGTATCCGTGCCGAGAAGGATGGTGGATTTCGTCTCGCCAATCAGCTTCGGCACCTGCTTGAAATGCAGCGGCGAGGGGTAGAACACCACCTTGAAGCCATTGAAAAGCGGAAACAATGTGCCTGCCGTGAGCCCGAAAGAGTGGAAGGCAGGCAGCGGGTTGAAGAGCGTTTCACGCTTCGCGAAGAAATCCGCGCCATAGGCGAAGATCTGCCCGGCATTGGCCATCAGGTTCCGGTGTGAGAGCACCACGCCCTTGGGCTCGCCCTCCGAGCCGGAGGTGAAAAGCACCACGGCGGGATCATTCGCGCTGGTCGTGGCATCGCGCGCGATGCCCTTCGCGAAGAAAGAACGCACGAGGCCGATGATCTTGTCCGTCGCGCCCAGCCCTTTGCGGATGTCTTCAAGGTAGACGATCCGGCAGGTCTCGCCGAGCGCCGCAACCACCTCATCGAGCTTTGCGGTATCGATGAAGCGGCGGGAGGTGACGATGGTTTTCAATTGCGCCGTGCGCGCGGCGGAGCGCAAATTCTTGATGCCCGCCGTAAAGTTCAGCATCACCGGCACGCGGCCCTCGAACCACAGGCCGAACAGCGTCACCAGCATGCCGTTGACGTTCGGCAGCAAGAGGCCGATCCGCTCGCGCCGCGCGGTGCCCGCCGTTATGGCGCGCCCCAACACCAGCGCACCGAGCACGAGGCGATCATATGTGAGAGGCGCGCGTTCGGGGTCTTCGGCAGCTTCCGTTTTTCCGCCGACACGCGCGCGGACCGCAAGCAGCGCCTCGGCGCAGGAGCGATAACCCGGCATCGCAAATCGCTTGCCAGAGCCGCGCGCCAGCGGCTCCATGCGGCTTTCGAGCATGACTTCCCCCGATCGTCTTGTTCTTATCGGGGGATTGAAGCCTCAAACGGCCGTGTTGTCCATGTGTCATTCCCGACGCCGAAGTCGGGCGGGAATGACCGGAATTAGCCCGCCGCGCCCTTCATGATCGGCGGCTGGAAGGCGAAGCCCATATCCCACGGGAAGTAGATCCAGCTGTCCTGGCTCACTTCCGTGATGAAGGTATCCACCAGCGGGCGGCCCAGCGGCTTCGCATAGACGGTCGCGAAATGCGCGTTCGGCAGCATCTCGCGCACGATCTTCACGGTCTTGCCGGTATCCACGAGGTCATCGAGCACCAGTACGCCCTTGCCGCCATCGGTGCCGCTGATCACATGGTCGATGCCCTTGAGCACCTGCAGGCCGCCCTGATCGGTGTAGTTATGATAGGAGGCGATGCAGACCGTCTCGATCATGCGCAGCTCAAGCTCGCGCGCGATGATCGCCGCCGGAACAAGCCCGCCGCGCGTGATGCAGACGATGGAGCTGAACGGCCCCGAACCCGCGAGCCGCCACGCGAGCATGCGGGCATCGCGGTGGAACTGGTCCCACGACACGGGGAAGGCTTTTTCGGGAATGGCTTGAGGCGCGGGCGCGGCGTTCATGATCATCTCCCCTGCGGCGGGACTTGTTCCTAGACCGGAGCCCGATCCGACGAAAGCCCCTGAACGAGGCCAATCACAGCCTTTTCTGCGGCTTCAAGCGCGGCTTCATCGCGACCCCGCAGCACGATCTGGTTGCGGAAGCCGCCGGATTGGAAAGCCGGATAGGAGCCGATGGAAACACTGGTGTGCTCCGCCGCGATGGCACCAAGGCCAGCAGCATAGATCCCCTCGCCGAGACCCGCCGCATCCACCGTGCGGGCTAGAACGCGGGCGCCGGTTTTCAGCCGCGGCGCGACGTTATCCAGCATCGCCTGCATGATGTTCGGCACGCCCGCCATGACGATCACATTGCCGAGCATGAAGCCCGGCGCCTTGGAAATCGGGTTGTCGATCAGGTCCGCCCCGGCGGGAATGCGCGCCATACGCAAGCGGGCCTCGTTCAGCTCCTCGCGCTTGTAGCGTTCGAGCATCACTGTCACGGCGCGTTCGTCGATGTCGATCGGAACGCCGAAGGCCTTCGCCACGCAATCGGCCGTGATGTCGTCATGCGTCGGGCCAATGCCGCCGGTGGTGAAGAGGTAGGTGTAGCGCTGGCGCAGGGCATTGATCGCGCCGACGATCTCCTCCTCCACATCCGGCACCACGCGCACCTCGCGCAGGTCGATGCCGGAATTGGTGAGATACTCGGCGATATAGCCAATATTCTTGTCCTTGGTGCGGCCCGAGAGGATCTCGTCGCCGATCACCAGAATGGCAGCCGTAACCTCGCTCATCGCGCACGCTCCAGCACATGGTTGTTGCGCGTTTCCATCATGCGACCATAGCCTTTGCCCTCGAGGAAACCGAGCAGGTCGATGCTCCAGCGGCTCTCGCCCTTCTCCAGCACAATGGCGCGCGGCCAGAGGCTTTCCGGCGCATCGGTGAGGAAGCGCTGGAGGATGATATCCTCCGCGCCTTCCACATCGAGCTTCATCGCATCGATATGGTCGAGGCCTTCATCCTGCACGA
>JALOTF010000126.1 GCA_025458025.1 Beijerinckiaceae bacterium
GCGGGCGGAAATCACGCCCTTGCGCCCGTCCTCGAAGGTGACCTCCGTGGAAATGTCCGCCTCTGTCGAGCCGTCATAAAGCGCCTTCACCAGCGATGCGTAGCGATCAGCGATGAAGCCGCGTCGCACCTTCTGCGTGCGGGTGAGTTCGCCGTCATCGGCATCGAGTTCCTTGTGGAGGATCAAGAAGCGATGCACCTGCGCGCGGGCCATCATCGGCTCTTCGGCGAGCTGGCGGTTCACCTCCGCCACATGGCCGGCGAGGATGTCATAGACCTGCGGATGCCCCGCGAGTTCCTGATAGGAACCGTAGGAAACATTGTTGCGCTCGGCCCAGTTGCCCACGGCCACGAGATCGATGTTGAGGAAAACCGTCACGAATTCCTCGCCCTGCCCGAAGGCCACGACCTCGCGGATATTGGGGAAGAATTTCAGCTTGTTCTCGATGTATTTCGGCGCGAACAGCGCGCCCGATTTCAGCCGCCCCACATCCTTCGCGCGGTCGATGATGCGCAACTGCCCGTCCTTCTCGAAGAAGCCAGCATCGCCCGTTTTCACGAAGCCGTCGGGCGTCATGGTCTCGGCAGTCTTCTCCGGGTCCTTGTAGTACCCCACGAACTGCCCCGGCGATTTGTAGAGCACTTCGCCATCCTCGGCGATGCGGATCTCAACATTGGGCGTCGCGGGGCCAACGCAATCGGCGCGCACGCCGTCATCCTTCTGGCAGGTGACGAAGAGAAACGCCTCGGTCTGCCCGTAAAGCTGCTTCAGGTTCAGCCCGATGGAGCGGAAGAACGAGAAAAGCTCCGGCCCGATCGCTTCACCGGCGGTATAGCCCACACGCACGGTGGTGAGGCCCATCACGTTCTTCAGCGGGCCATACACGAGCAATTCGCCAATAGCATAGTTCAGCCGCGCGAGCACCGGCACAGGCTTGCCATCGAGGATCTTCTCACCCCAGAGCTTCGCCACGCCCATATAGTAATGGAACAATTTCCGCTTCAGCCAGCTCGCATCCTCCATGCGGATCATGATGCGGGTGAGCATGCCCTCGAACACGCGGGGCGGCGCGAAGGCATAGGTGTTGCCCACCTCTCGACGATCTTCCACCGCGGTTTCCGGACTTTCCGGGCAGTTGATGCAGAACCCGGCGATCAGCGCCTGCGCGTAGTTGAGGTAATGGTCACCCACCCAGGCGAGCGGCAGATAGGCCAGCACATTATCGCGATCCGACAGACCGTCGAAGGCCACGGTATCCCGCGCCGCCGCGATGCATCGCCCGGCCGAGAGCATCACGCCCTTCGAGCGCCCCGTCGTGCCGGAGGTGTAGAGGATGACCGAAATATCCTCGCCCGTGCCGCGCACGATCTCGGCATCGAGCCGGCGATTGGCCTCGGGGTCGGCAAGCATCAGCCCCTTGCCCTGCGCGATCACCTCCTCGATGGCCTGCAGGCGCGAATGATCATAGGCGCGCAAACCCCGCGGCTCGTCATAGAAGACGAAGGCGATGTTCGGCAGCCGGTCCGAAACCGAGAGGATCTTGTCGACCTGCTCCTGATCCTGCACGCAGGCAAACTTCACCTCGGCGTGCTCCAACACATAGGCCATCTCGTCGGCGACGGAATCCGCATAGACTGGCACGGGGATGGCCCCGACCGACTGCGCCGCCATCATCGACCAATAGAGCTTGGGCCGGTTGTTCCCGATGATCGCGATGCGGTCGCCGCGCTGAAGGCCATGCGCCATCAGCCCCAGGGCATAGGCGCGCACATTCTGCGCAACCTCTGCCCAGGACCATTCAGTCCAGATGCCGAGATCCTTGTGGCGCATGCCCGGCCGGGAAGGCCGGGTGCGCGCCTGATGCGCCAGCCATTTCGGAAACGTATCCAAGGCCGCCGAGGCGTCCTGTTCCACGCGCGTCACTCCCCAATGCGTCGGGCCCTTCTTGGCGAGGCCCCTGATTTTCGAATGGCAGGTTTGCAGTAATGCGGGATGGACGCAAGCGCGTGCTTGACAGACAGGCCCGCGCAATGCTGTTACTCTGTCGAAACCCGGTGTTTTTGCGGCATTTTGCCTCGCAATTCAGGAGAGTTGCGCCAGTTCTGGTGCGTGGTCAGGCGGCTTGAGCCTGTTTTCCCCGACTCTCTAGACCAAAGAATGAGGCGCAATCCTCAGGTGTTTCCGCGCATCAGCCAAGCGTTTAAATCAGCCCAGGCGCGGATGGAAATGCCGCCGCGATCCACCGTCACCACCTGCGCTTCCTCGAGAGCCTTCAGCGCCTTGTTAGTCGCCTGCCGCGAGAGGCCGGAGAGCAGGCCGATTTCCTCCTGCGTGATCGCGAGGCGCAGGCCCACGGCCGGGTGAAGCTCCGGGTTGAACAGGAAGGCCAGGGCGCGGGCGATGCGCGCCGGGGCATCCAGCATCCGATCCGTCTCCACGAGACCGATGAACTGCCCGAGCCGCTCGTTCAATTGCCGAACGAGGAAGCGGTTGAAGGCGACCGAATTCTCGAAGAGCCAGAAGAAGGTGGCGGAATCCATCAGCGCAAGCCGCGTCTCGCGCAGGGCCACGAGATCATAGCGGCGCGGCTCGCTTTTCAGCACCGTGCCCTCGCCGAACCAGGCCCCGGCGGGCAGGCCTGCGAAACTGATCAGCTTGCCCGAATCGGAACTCGTCGAGAGCTTCACGAGGCCATCGATCACCCCGGTCCAGACATCGAAGCGGTCTCCGAGATGGCAGATATAGCTGCCAGCCGCATAACTTTTCTCGACGATGCCGCGCCGCGCACGCTCGCGCTCGGCTTCCGGCAGGTCATGCGACCAGCGGGCGATGGCGGCGAGGCGTTCGGCGGAAATCAAGGGCGGCACCGGGAGGAACGAGGCTTCCGCCCCTTATCCACCCGGTTCGCCTGTGAAACAAGCGGGTTACTCCGCCGCCTGCCGCATAGCCGGCATTTCCGAACGGAACTGCTGGAGCAGGCCCACCTCGGCGGCATCGGTCTCGGCCGCATTCTTCGCGCGCACATGGCCGAAGCCACGGATGCGCTGCGGCAAACCCGCAATTTCCACCGCCAAAGCGTGCTTCGTGGGCGTGAGACCCTTCGCAAGCTCCTCGATACGGGCGAGGAAGGTCTCGATGCGCGCGCGCTCATCCTTCCGTTCGGCGGAATAGCCGAAGATGTCGAAGGCCGTGCCGCGCAGGCCCTTGAGCTTCGCGAGCACCCCAAAGGCCTTCATCATCCAAGGGCCGAAGCTCGTCTTCATCGGCAGGCCGGTGGAGGGGTGCTTGCGGCCCAACAGCGGCGGCGCGAGGTGGAAGGTGATCTTCATGTCCTCACCATCGAAGGCATCGCGCAATTGCTGGCGGAAGGAGGGTGCGGTGTAGAGCCGCGCGACCTCGTATTCGTCCTTGTAGGCCATGAGCTTGAAGAGCGAGCGCGCGGCAGCATCCGTGAGCGCGGTCTCGCCCGGCATCACCTCGGCCTCGCGCTTGCGAAGGGCGGCAATCGCATCCGCATAACGCTTGGCATAGCCCGCGTTCTGGTAATCCGTGAGGAAGGCCACGCGGCGCGTGATCGCCTCGTCGAGAGTCGTCGAGATGGTCTGCGCAGGCGTGGGCTTCGACAGATCGAGAATCTGCCCCGCGAGCGAAGGCTCATGCGCCACTGCGCGCCCCCAGCGGAAAGCCTCAAGGTTCATCTTCACCGCTTCGCCATTGAGGTCGATCGCGCGCTCGATTGCGGCCGCCGACAGCGGCACACCCCCCTTCTGGTAGGCATAGCCGAGAAGGAACATGTTCGCGGCGATGGATTGCCCGAACAAGGTCACGGCGATCTTCGAGGCATCGATGAAGAAGGCGCGATCCTTGCCCGCCGCACTCGCGATGCCGCGCTTCAGGCGCTCGGAGGGCAGCGAGAAATCCGGGTTGCGGGTGAAATCGCCCGGGAGAATCTCGGCGGTGTTCACGACGAAGGTCGTGGCGCCCGGCTTCGTGGCCGCGAGCACCTTCTTCGAGCCAGACACCACAAGGTCGCAGCCGAGGATGAGATCGGCCATGCCCGCCGAAACACGGATCGCGTGGATATCCTCCGGCGATTTCGCAAGGCGGACATGCGAGTAAACCGCGCCACCCTTCTGCGCGAGACCAGCCATGTCGATCATGCCGCAGCCGCGATGTTCCAGATGCGCCGCCATGCCGAGAATGGCGCCGATGGTGACAACTCCCGTGCCACCCACGCCATTGATGATGCCAGACCATGGCCCCTCTTCCAGCGAGGGCAAAACCGGCTCGGGCAGCACAGGCATGGTGAAGCCCGAAGCCTGGCCCGCGAGTTTCTTGGGACGCGCGCCAGAGACGGTCACGAAGCTCGGGCAGAAGCCATCAACGCAGGAATAATCCTTGTTGCAGTTGGATTGATCGATCTTCCGCTTGCGGCCAAATTCCGTTTCGAGCGGCTGCACGGAGACGCAGTTCGAGGCCTTGCCGCAATCCCCGCAACCTTCGCAGACCAACTCGTTGATCAGCACGCGCTTGTCCGGGTCCGGCATCAGGCCGCGCTTCCTGCGGCGACGCTTCTCGGCCGCACAGGTCTGGTCGTAGATCATCACCGTCACGCCGGGGATTTCGGCGAGTTCGCGCTGCACGGCCATCAACTCGGTACGGTGATGGAAGCTTGTGCCGGCGGGCCAGGAATAGCGGTGATCGTATTTCTCGGGCTCGTCGGTGACGACCGCGATCCGCTCCACACCTTCCGCCCGCACCTGCCGGGCAATGCCATCCGGCGAGAGATTGCCCTCATGCGGCTGGCCCCCGGTCATGGCGACGGCATCGTTATAGAGGATTTTGTAGGTGATGTTCGTCTTGGTCGCGATGGACCAGCGAAGCGCCAGCGCGCCGGAATGGTTGTAGGTGCCGTCGCCGAGGTTCTGGAAGACGTGATTGCGGGTGGAGAAGGTCGATTCACCCACCCAGTTCGCGCCTTCGCCGCCCATCTGGGTCACGCCCTCGGTGTTCCGGTCCATCCAGCTCACCATGTAATGGCAGCCAATGCCGGCATAGGCTCGGCCCTCTTCAGGCACTTTCGTTGAGCTGTTATGCGGGCAGCCGGAGCAGAAATAGGGCGTGCGCACGGCGATATCTGCCGTTTCCATAAGCGTCTTCTGCGCCTGACGCAGCCGCTCGATGCGCCCCGCCATATCCGGGTTCGGATGATAGCGCAGGATGCGCTCGCCGAGCGCGATGGCGATGTCGTTGGGGTCCAGCGCGCCCTTCACGGGGAAGAGCCAATCGCCCTTCTCGTCGCGCTTGCCGACCACAATCGGCTGGTTCGCGGTGCCATAAAGCTCCTCGCGGACCTGCACCTCGATGAGGCTGCGCTTCTCCTCGACCACCATGATGAGATCGAGCCCACGCGCGAATTCGCGCAATTCGGACTGACTGAGCGGCCAGGGCGAGCCGAGCTTGTAGAGGCGGATGCCCAGTTGGTTCGCCTTCACCTCGTC
>JALOTF010000005.1 GCA_025458025.1 Beijerinckiaceae bacterium
GCGGATAGCCAGGCGATGCTTTCGATTTCGGGTCTCAGCGTTCGGCCCGAGGGCGTGCATGGCGTGCCGCTCGACCATATTGCGCTGGAGGTGCGGGCCGGTGAGGTGGTGTGCATCGCCGGTGTGGCCGGCAACGGGCAGAGCGAACTCTATGCTGCACTCTCCGGCGAGGAGGGGCGCGTTACGGCGGGAAGCATCCGCATCGCGGGCGAGGATGTGACGCATCGCGACATCAACGCCCGCCGCAAGGCTGGTGCGGCCTTCGTGCCCGAGGCGCGGCTGGGGCAGGCCACCCTGCCGAATGGCTTGCTCTCCGAGAATATCGCTCTCTCGTGGCATGCGACGGAAGATCTCGGCGGAACATTCCTGAAGGCGGACCGGCTCGCATCCGTGGCGCAGAATGTGATCCGCGGCTTTGATGTGCGCGTGCCCAGTGTGGATCCCGAGGCGCGCATGCTCTCCGGCGGCAACCTCCAGAAATACATCGTGGGGCGTGAAATCCTGCGCGGGCCGCAACTCATCATCATCGACCAGCCGAGCTGGGGTGTCGATGCCAAGGCCGCTGCAATGATCCGCCAGACCCTGCTCGACCTCGCCGAAAAGGGCATGGCTGTGCTGGTGATCACGCAGGATCTCGATGAGGCCTTCGAACTGGCCGACCGCATCGCCGTGATGCGTGGCGGGAGGCTCTCGGCCACGCTGAAGCCGGCGGAAACCACGCGCATCGCCATCGGCCTGATGATGACCGGGCGCGAGCCGCAGCGGGCGAGTGCCACGCCATGAGGATCGCGCTGGAGCAACGTCGCGCGGTGAGCCGCCTCAGGACCTGGCTGACGCCGCTGGTCGCGCTGGCTGTCGCGCTGGCCATCGGCGGAGTCATCGTGGCTCTGCTGGGAAAATCGCCGGTCGTCGCCTTCAAGGTGTATCTGCGTGACCCGTTGACAGACCCCTGGGCCTTGCAGGAGGTGCTGCTGAAGGCAACACCCCTAAGCCTCATCGCGATTGGCCTCGTCTTCTGCTTCCGCGCGAACCGCTGGAATATCGGGGCCGAGGGGCAGATGCTCGTCGGCGCGATTTGCGGGGGCGGGGTGGCGCTGCTGTTCCTCGGCCAATCCGGCTTCTACATCCTGCCGCTGATGCTGCTTGCGGGCATGGCCGGTGGCCTCGCTTATGCAGCGATTCCCGCTTTCCTTCGCGTGCGATTCGGCATTTCCGAGATCCTTACCTCGCTGATGCTGGTTTATGTCGCGGAATTGCTGCTGGATTATCTCGTGCGCGGGCCGTGGCGCGACCCCAAGGGCTTCAATTTTCCGCAGACGCCGAGCTTCTCCGACAGTGCGCTCTTCCAGCCCTTCTTCGAGGGGGGGCGCCTGCATGCGGGCGCGCTGCTGGCGATCCTCGCGATCATCCTTGCGACCCTCGTGTTTCGCCGCACCCTGTTCGGCTTTGCCATCAATACGCTCGGTGAAGCGCCGAGGGCTGCGAATTTCGCGGGGTTTTCCGAGCGCCGCATCACCTTTCTCGTTTTTGCGATTTCCGGTGCCCTGGCTGGTCTCGCGGGTGTGGTCGAGGCGGCAGGGCAGGTGGGGCAGTTGCGCCCCGGCTTCGGGCAGGGGCTCGGCTTCACGGCCATCATCGTCGCGTTTCTGGGCCGCCTCTCGCCCATCGGTGCGGCGCTGTCGGCCATGGTGATCGCCGTGCTGTTGATCGGCGCGGAAAGCGCGCAGGTGGTGATGAAGCTGCCCTTTGATCTCACGCGCTTCTTCATGGGCCTCCTGCTGATGTGCGTTCTCGCGGGCGAGGCGCTGAACCGCTATCGTCTCGTGATCCGAAAGGAGGGCTGAGCCATGGAGATGCTGCCACTGGTTCTCGCTTCCATTACGGTGGCCGCGACCCCCTTGCTGATCGCCGCGCTTGGCGAGCATGTGGTGGAGCGCGCGGGCGTGCTGAACCTCGGTGTCGAGGGCATGATGATCGTCGGCGCGGCCTGCGGTTTCGCGGCTGCCGTGCTGACGGATTCGAGCGTGCTCGGCCTGCTTGCCGGAGGCTTTGCCGGCATGCTGCTGGCGCTGGTTTTCGCAGGCCTCGCGATTGGCCTCGCGACCAATCAGGTGGCGACCGGCCTCGCGCTCACCATCCTCGGCCTTGGCCTTGCGGGATTGATCGGCGCGCCCTTCGTGGGCCAGCCGCGTCCGCCCATTCCGCCCATCGCTTTGCCCATCCTGTCGGATATTCCGATCATCGGCCCGGCCTTCTTCCGGGCGGACCCGATTTTCTACCTCTCGGTGATGCTGGTGATCGCCGTGGCCTTCGTGCTGAACCGCACGCGCGCCGGCTTGCTGTTGCGTGCGGTGGGCGAGAACCATGCCTCGGCGCATGCTCTCGGCGTGCCGGTGCGGCGCATCCGCCTCTATGCCATCCTCTTCGGTGGGCTGATGGCGGGGCTCGCCGGGGCCTATCTCTCGCTGATCTACACGCGTTTCTGGTCGCCGGGCATGACGGCAGGGCGCGGCTGGATCGCGCTGGCACTGGTGGTGTTCGCGGCCGGGCATGTCTGGCGGCTTATGGCCGGGGCCTATCTCTTCGGCGGGCTCACCGTGGCGCAATTGCATGCGCAGGCCGGTGCGATCGGGCTTCCCTCGCAGCTTCTTTCGGCATTACCTTACATCATGACCATTCTGGCCCTTCTTGTGCTTGCCGTCTCCGGACGGCGCGGCTCGGGCGCGGCGGGATCGCTCGGCCAACCCTTCGTGCCGGAGCGGTAGTTTTCAATCGGGGAGAGACGATACATGTTCAGAATGACAACACGCCGCTTGGCCCTCGCCATGGGCCTTGGGCTCGCGATGGCCGGTGCGGCCACTGCGCAGGAGAAGCTGAAGATCGGCTTCATCTATGTGGGGCCCGTGGGCGATTTCGGCTGGAGCTACCAGCATGATGTGGGCCGCAAGGCGATCGAGGCGGCCTTTCCGGGCCGGGTGGAAACCACCTTCGTGGAAAGCGTGCCGGAAGCCGATTCGGATCGCGCCATCGAGCAGCTCGCGCGCACCGGCCACAAGCTGATCTTCACGACCTCCTTCGGCTATATGGAGCCGACTTTGCGCGTCGCGAAGAAATATCCGAACGTGATGTTCGAGCATGCCACGGGTTTCAAGCGCGACAAGAACGTCGCGACCTACTCGGCGAAGTTCCATGAGGGGCGCTACATCATCGGCCGCATCGCCGGAAAGATGACCAAATCCAACACGATCGGCTATGTCGGCGCCTTCCCGATTCCGGAAGTGATCGCGGGCATCAACGCCTTCTATCTCGGCGCGAAATCGGTAAACCCTGACGTCAAGATCAAGGTGGCGTGGGCCTTCGACTGGTTCAACCCGCCGAAGGAGGGCGATGCCGCGAAAACCCTGATCGACCAGGGCGCGGATGTTATCACCCAGCATACGGATAGCCCGGCACCGCTGCAGCAGGCGGCGCAGCGCAATGTCTTCGCCTTCGGCCAGGCATCGGACATGACCAAGTTCGCGCCGAACCACATCCTCACCTCGATCATCGATGATTGGGCACCCTATTACGTGGAACGCACCCGCGCGGTGCTCGAAGGCAAGTGGCAGAGCCAGGATGTCTTCGACGGCCTCGCCAAGGGCAAGGTGAAGATGGGCCCGTATGTGAACATGCCGCCGGAGGTGAAGAAGCTCGCGGAAGAAACTGAAGAGGCGATCAGAAGCGGCAAGCTTGACCCGTTCATGTGCCCGATCATCGCGCAGGACGGCAAGACCGTGGAATGCAAGGGTGGCGACCGCCTGTCCAATGAGCAGGTCTTCGGCATGAATTTCTACGTGCAGGGTATTGAGGGCACGATTCCCAAATAAGCCTTCTCTTTCGGAGTGAGGTCGGGCCGGCGGGGCAGCTCGCCGGCTTTTTTGTGTCCCTCAGCGGAGTATTGAGGGCAGGGGCTGCACCCCAAAGTTGCCAATTTGTCATTTGACCCGGCGGCCGCGCAGGCGCATCCCCGATCCTGTCATCTTGTGGGGGATCGCAATGACACTTCTATCCATCAAGCCGCAGCTTCTGCGCCTGCATCGCTGGACCACGCTGGTTTTCGCCCTGCCGCTGGCATTTGTGATTATCACCGGGCTCATCCTGTCCTTCGAGCCCATCGCGCAGGATCTCGCGACGAAGCCCGGCACGCTCTCCGCCGTGCGGCTGGTGTCGCTGCTGGAAGAGCACGACAAGGACGGCAAGACCCGAGCGATCACCATGCGAGCCTACGAGGATCGCCTCACCCTGCAAGGCGTGGGCCCCGATGGCAGCCTCGATCTCGCGATCTCCTCCGGCACGGTGATGGATGACGATGATCGCACCATGCTTTCCGACATTTTCCGCGCCGCGCGCGGGCTGCACGAGCATTTTCTGTTTGATCAGGAATGGGTCGTCACGGCCTCGACCTTCGCGATGCTTGGGCTGATCGCGCTCGGCGTGCTCATGGGCTGGCCGCGCATCCGCAACACAATGTCTGGTTGGCATCAGGCGGTCGCTTGGTTCGGGCTGCCGCTCGTGGTGCTCTCGCCGCTCACGGGCCTCGCGATTGCCTATGGCGTGACCTTCTCGACGCCTCAGCTGCAGGATCGTGCGGCACTTCCGCCGATCAAGCAGGCGGTGCAGATGCTCGGGGAGAAGACCGACCTTTCCGGCCTGATCTGGCTCCGGAATCGCGGCGGGCGGATGCTCGCGCGGGTGAATGAGGGCGGGGTTTTCAAGGTCTATCAGGTCTCGATCCGGGGCGTTATGCCCGCGTCCTCGAACTGGCCGCGCGCCTTGCATGAAGGCAATTTCGCGGGTCTCTGGTCGGGCCTGATGGTGCTCGTGACCTCGCTGGGTATGCTGATCCTCATGGGCACGGGGCTCACGATCTGGTTCCGCCGCACCTTCCGCAAGCGCAACCGCATGCGCCCGCCGGTGGCCGCACCGGCGGAGTGAGTCAGGCGGGTTTCTTCGCTGCGGTCACGAGATAGACGCCCGCGAGGATGATCAATCCGGCGATCACCTCACGCGGCGCGATGGCTTCGCCCAGCAGCAAAGCTGACAGCACCACCGCCCAGGCCGGCACGAGATAGCCGGTCATCGAGGCGCGTGTGGGTCCCACGGCGCGGATCGCGATCATGTAGAGCACCATGGGTGCTGCCGTGGACACCACGCCCATGATGAGCACGAGGTGATATTGCGTCTGCAACGCGCTGAAGCTCGCCGGGCCGAGGGTCGCCAATGCCAGCGCGCTTGCGAACAGGCCAGACATCACCTGCTGCCCCAGTGCGAGGCGCTTGGGTTCTGCCACGGGAAGCAGGCGAACATAGATGTTCCCAATGGCATAGCTCACGGCCACGCCGACCATCGCGGCGGCGGCGAGCGGCGTCGCGGCCTCGCCGAACAGGCGCGGACCAATCAGCAAGCCCACGCCGCCAAGGCCCACGAGAATGCCGAAAAGGCGGCGCGGGGTGATGCGCTCATCCGCGAAAAGCCGGCTCGCGATCAGCGCGGTGATCAATGGCCCGCAGGCCTGAATCATCGCCGCCTTGCCTGCGGGAAGGGTCTGCACCGCATAGGCCACGAGCAGGTTCGCGATCCAACCATTGAGCGCGCCGAGGATGAGCCAGTCAAAAGCCTCGCGGGTGGATCGCGGCAGCAAATCCTGGCGCATCAGTGCGAACCAGAGCAGCAGCGTCGAGGCGCTCACGGCGCCGCGCAAGGCCGCGAGCGTGATCGGCGGAAACGCGCCGGCCATCGCCTTGATGATCGGAAAGCTCAGGCCCCAGAGAAAGGCCGCGAGCAGCATCAGGCCAAGGGCCTGCGCTGTCGATAAAGCGGGGCGGTCGCTCACACCGCAATCCCGTGGAGGTCATAGGCGTCGGCGCGCTCGATCTTCACCGAGACGATATCGCCCGCGCGCAATGGGCGCTTGGAGGCGACATATACCGCGCCGTCGATCTCCGGCGCATCCCATTCCGATCGGCCCTTGCTGACGGTGGGGCCGGGCTCGTCGATGATCACGCGGATGCGTTTGCCCACGCGGCGCTGCAGCAGTTTTGCGGAAATCGGCTGCTGATGGCGCATGAAGCGATCGTAGCGGCTCTGCTGGACTTCCAGCGGAATGGCCTCAAGGCCGAGATCATTCGCGGTGGCACCGCGCACGGGCTCGTATTTGAACGCGCCGACACGCTCCAGCTTCGCCTCCGTGAGGAAGCCGAGGAGTTCCGCGAAATCCTCCTCCGTCTCGCCGGGGAAGCCGACGATGAAGGTCGAGCGGATCGCGAGATCGGGGCAGATTTCCCGCCATTTCTGGATGCGCGCCAGCGTCTTTTCCTGATGCGCGGGGCGGCGCATGGCTTTGAGAACATTGGGGGAAGCGTGCTGGAAGGGGATATCCAGATAGGGAAGGATGCGCCCGCCGCTTGCATGCGCTTCCGCCATCAGCGGGATCACCTCATCCACATGCGGGTAGGGGTAGACATAGTGCATGCGCACCCATACGCCGAGGGTGGAGAGAGCCTGAGCCAGATCGAGGAACTTCGTGCGATATTCCACATCATTCCAGAGGCTTGGCGCATATTTCAAATCCACGCCATAGGCCGAGGTATCCTGCGAAATCACGAGGATTTCCTTCACGCCGGCGCGCACCAGCTTCTCGGCCTCGCGCATCACCTCGGCGAGGGGGCGCGAGACGAGATCGCCGCGCAGCTTGGGGATGATGCAGAAGGTGCAGCGGTTGTTGCAGCCTTCCGAAATCTTGAGATACGCATAGTGGCGCGGCGTGAGCTTAACTCCTTGTTCCGGAACGAGATCCAGAAACGGATTGTGCGCAGGCGGCACCACCTCATGCACGGCCGAGAGCACGCTCTCATAGGCCTGTGGGCCGGTGATGGCGGCAACGCTGGGATAAGCCTCGCGGATCTGCTCCGGCTCGGCACCCATGCAGCCTGTCACGATCACCTTGCCGTTTTCGGCCAAGCCCTTGCCGATGGCATCGAGCGATTCCGCCTTGGCGCTATCGAGAAACCCGCAGGTGTTGACGATGACGAGATCGGCCCCGGAATGGGTTTTCGTCAGCTCATAGCCCTCGGCGCGCAGGCGCGTGATGATGCGCTCGCTGTCCACCAGCGCTTTCGGGCAACCCAGGGAAACGAAAGAGATTTTCGGTGCGGCAGACATGCTCATTCCGGAAGGCGGGCGGCGGTGACCTCGACCTCGACCTTGAATTCCGGCCGCGTGAAGCCCGAGACGATCACGAGGGTCGAGGCGAAGGCGTCGCCGCTCACATAGCGGCTTCGCACCCGGCCATAAACCGGAAAATATGCGCGATCCGTCACGAAGGCGTTGAATCGCACCACATCCTGCATGGTCATGCCGGCTTCCGCGAGAATGGCCTTGATGTTCTCGAAGCAGAGCACGGCCTGCGCTTCCACATCCTCGGGGATCGCGTCATCCGGCCCCACGCCCAGTTGGCCGGAGGTGAAGACGAGCCGCGCGCCGGGCGGCACCGCGATGCCGTGGCTATAGGCCGCGAGCGGCGCGCGGATGGTCGCGGGGTTGAGTTTCTGGTGGGGCATGGTCTCTCCGGTGTCATTCCCGGCGGCGGCTCAGCCGGCGAACGGGAATCCATGCGTTGTTCCAAATTCCCGCCCAACACTTCCAGCGTCGTCGGGAATGACAAGGCGGGCGTGGTCCCGTCTCGTGATCTGCCCTATCTAGCGTGCTTGCAGAGCCTTTGGAATCGGGCTTGCTAGCAATCTCTCGTCATTCCTCCCGGAGCCCTGATCCGTGCCTGTCACTCTTCCCCCATCCTCCCGCTTCTGGTTGCGGCAGGTGAGCCTGCCTCTCGCGCTCGTGAAGGGCGAGGGCTTCCCCGCGAGTTTCGCTGGCGATGCCTTCATTCGTGCCGCGATGCTGATCGCGGAGGGCCGAATCGCGCGCATCGTCGCGGAGCCGCTCGCGGATGCCGGGGAGGGCGAGAGCGTGGATTGCGGCGGGAAAATTGTGCTGCCGCGCTTCGTGGATGTGCATACGCATCTCGACAAGGGCCATATCCATGCCCGCGCCGCGAACCCGGATGGCACCTTCTTCGGCGCGCTGACCACGGTGGCCGCCGATCGCGAGAAGAACTGGAAGGCGGAGGATGTGCGCGCGCGGATGGATTTCGCCCTGCGCTCAGCCTTCCACCACGGCACGGGCGCGATCCGCACGCATCTCGATAGCCTCGGCAAGCAGTCGGATATCTCCTGGCCGGTCTTCGCAGAGATGCGCGAGGAATGGAAGGGGCGCATCGCCTTGCAGGCCTCGGCCTTGTTTCCGCTTTCGTCCGTGTGGGATGACCCGGCGGATTTCCGCAACATTCTCAAGAACGTGACGAAGCATGGCGGCATTCTTGGCGCCGTGACCTATCGCGGCGATCCGCTCACCGAGCAGGTGGATCCGGCACTCGATGAATTCATCAATGCCGCCGAAGCGAACGGCCTCGAACTCGATTTCCACGTCGATGAGAGCGCGTCACCCGATGCGCGCAGCCTTGAAAAGATCGCGGATGCGGTGCTACGCAAGAACTTCAAGGGCCGTGTGCTCGCGGGGCATTGCTGCTCGCTCGCGCTGATGGAGGATGCCGACCGCGCCCGCGTGATCGAAAAGCTCGCAGCGGCGAAGATCGCGGTCGTTTCGCTGCCAATGTGCAACATGTATCTGCAGGACCGGATTTCTGGCCGCACGCCGCGCTGGCGGGGTGTCGCGCCGCTGCATGAGCTGGATGCTGCCGGCGTTTCGACCATGGTCGCCTCGGATAACACGCGCGACCCGTTCTATGCCTATGGCGATCTCGATGGTGTGGAAGTGTTCCGCGAGGCGACGCGCATCCTGCATTTCGACCATTCCGCGCGTCCCTGGTTCGAGGCGCTGACGACGCGCCCCGCTGCGCAGATGAGCCTACCCGATGCGGGGCGGCTCGCAGCCGGTTTGCCGGCCGATTTCATCCTGTTCTCGGCGCGCACGCTCAATGAGTGGATGTGCCGCCCGCAATCCGATCGTCTCGTCGTGATCCAGGGCAAGGCAAATACTTCCCGCCTGCCGGATTATTCCGAACTCGACCGTCTCTCTGCCTGAGGAAACCATGCGCTACGACATCGCCACGCTGAAATCCCGCCTCGGCGCGATCAAGACCGACGACAACCCCGCGATCCTCAAGCAGAAAAGCCGCGATTTCTACTGGTATTCGCCGACCCTGAAGCGTCAGCTGGATCAGGTGATCGCGGATATCATGGTCACGCCGAAGACCGAGGATGAACTCATCCACGTGCTGGCCACGTGCCATTCGCTCGGCATTCCCGTCACGCCGCGCGGCACGGGCACAGGCAATTATGGGCAGGCCATGCCGCTGTCGGGTGGCGTGCTGCTCGATCTCTCGGCGATGAATGCCGTGAAATCCATCGGCCATGGCCGCGTCGTCACCGAGCCCGGCGCGATCCTCGCGGAGATCGACCACGAAACGCGCGAAAAGAGCGGACAGGAACTGCGCCTTTCGCCCTCGACCTATCACACCGCGACGCTCGGCGGGTTCATCGCTGGTGGCTCGGGCGGCGTCGGTTCCATCCGCTGGGGTGGGTTGCGCGATTACGGCAACATCATCCGCCTGAAGGTCGTGACAATGGAGGCGACCCCGCGCGTGCTCGAACTCACCGGCGATGACCTTCACAAGGTGAGCCACGCCTACGGCACCAACGGTATTATCGTGGAATGCGAGGTGCCACTGGCCCCCGCTTATCCTTGGGTCGACATGATTTTCGGCTTCGATGACCTGCGGCAGGCGACCGAATTCTCGAACACCCTCGGCGAACAGGATGGCTTGCTGCTGAAGGAACTCGCGGTGATCGCCGCGCCTGCGCCGCATGATTACTTCCTGCGCCATCGCAAGTTCCTGCCGCGTGACAAGCATGCCGTGGTGCTGATGGTCGCGGATTTTGCGGCGACCTCGCTTCTGGCCTTTGCGAAACGCTGGAAGGGCGCCGAGCTGCTGATGCGCTCGGATATCCTCGCGGACGACGAGAAGAAGGGCCTGCCGCCCGCCTTCGAACTCGCGTGGAACCACACGACCTTGCGCGCGTTGCGCGTTGACCCGAGCATTACCTATCTGCAGGTGCTCTATCCGTTCCCCAACCAGGTGGAGCTGGTGGAGAAAATCCACGCGCATTTCGGCGATGAGGTCGCCTGCCACCTCGAATTCGTGAAGTTCGACGGCAAGGTGACCTGCTTCGGCCTGCCGCTCGTGAAGTTCACCAGCGAAGAGCGGCTGGAAGAGATCATGCGCATTCACGAGGATATGGGCGCGCCGATCTTCAACCCGCATCGCTACACGCTCGAAGAGGGCGGCATGAAGCAGACGGATGAAACCCAGCTCGCCTTCAAGCGCGAGGCCGACCCGCAAGGCCTGCTGAACCCCGGCAAGATGATCGCGTGGGAAGACCCGAATTACGATTACAAGAGCGGGAAGACGTTCCTCTTCAAGGGGTTGGGCGGGTGAAAATCCTCCTCGTCTATTGCCATCCCAATCCGGAGAGCTTCACCGCTTCCGTGAAGGCTGTGGCCGTGGAAACGCTTCAGCGCGCGGGGCATGAGGTGGATGTGCTCGACCTCTATGCCGCAGGCTTCGATCCCGTGATGAGCCGCGACGAGCGCGCGGGCTATCACACGCGCGGCGAGAACCGCGTGCCGGTCGCCAGCCATCTCGACCGAGTGCAGCAGGCGGAGGGGCTGCTGTTCGTCTACCCCACTTGGTGGTACGCCCAGCCCGCGATGCTCAAGGGCTGGCTGGAGCGCGTGCTAATTCCGCACGAGACCTTCACGATGCCCGAGGGGAACCAACCCATTCGCGGCCTGATGACGAATATCCGCTTCCTCGGCGTGCTGACCTCGCTGGGCTCGCCGAAATGGTGGTGGTGGATCATGGGCATGCCCGGCCGGCGCATCCTGCTCACGGGCATCCGGGCGCTCTGCGCGCCGCGCTGCAAGACGCTCTGGCTCGCGCTCCACCGCATCGATGTGGTGGGCGAGGAGGCGCGCAAGGCGCATCTCGCGAAGGTGGGGGAGGTTTTGGGGAAGTTATGACGTGTCATCCCCGACGCCGAAGGCGAGCGGGGGTTCATTGTTGGAAGCAGGGCCTGGATTCCTGCTCGCTGCTGCGCAGCGTCGGGAATGACAGGTTGCGCTTATGCCAACTGGCTCAGCGGGAATTTCGCCACGTCTTCCAGCAATTCGATGAAGCGATCCGTCTGGAATTCCACGGCCTGCCGGCCTTTCTCGGCGGTCGCGAGATGCGCTTCGCCCGCCACGCCCTCGGGGTGGTTGTCCTCGGCGATCCAGGCCATGGAGGTGAAGCCGGTGACGCGCAACTGCTTGTATTCCTTCGCATAGCGGATCGAATTCGGCACGAAATCCACGGCCTTCGACATGTCAACCCGGTTGGGCGCGAAATGCAGCATCACGCTGGTTTCGAAATCGCCGCCATGGATGCCGTAATTGATCTCGATATCCGAGAAGAGGCCCGCCGGCACGCCGAGGCGGCGCCATGCGGTCTGCGCCACAAGCATCTGGCAACGCACGCGCAATTCCCGCGCAACAATGCCCTGCACCTCGACATTTCCACCGTGGGAATTGACGATTACCAGCTTGCGCAATCCGGCGCGCGCCACGCTCTCGCCGATCTCGGTCCAGGCCGAGATGAGGGTTTGCGCGGTGAGTGTGATGGTTCCGGGATCGCGCAGATGCTCGTTGGATTTCCCAACCGTTTGCACCGGCATGAACAGCACATCGAGATGGGCCGGGAGCTTCTTCATCACCGTGTCGCACATGCCCTGTGCGATGATGCTGTCGGTCCCGACCGAGAGATGCGGCCCATGCTGCTCGGTCGCGGCGATGGGCAGCACGACGACCGTTTTTTCCGGCTCAAGCTTTTGAAAATCGCGAGAGGTGAGATCGAACCAATGGAGTTTGCGCATAGTCACCTCAGGGAAGAAAGCTCGGTCGTGACACGGGCGAGGAAAGCTTTCCTCTGCGCCTCATCAGCGACATTCATGTGATAGAGCGCGAGATAGCGGATGCGCGCCGAACGCGCCACGAACCAGCGCAGATAGCGCGTGATCATTTTCTTTGGCGGATTGCCGACGACGAAGGCCCGCCAGCGATCTCTCCCGTAGGTCGAGATGCCCACGACATGCCGGATATGCTGGAGCATGGGCTTCACATTCGCGGGATCTGAAAGATCGAACGTGATGCCCGGCGAGAAGAGCCGGTCGAAAAAGCCCTTGAGCATCGCCGGAAAGCCGAAGCACCAGGTGGGGAACTGCACCACCAGGGCTTCAGCCTTGTGCAGGCGCTCCACGTAGCCCTCGATGCCTTTCCGGTTGAGGGAGGTGTCGTGGTATTCGCGCCGCATCTCGGCCGTGAGAATGGGCTCGAAGCCCTCGGCATAGAGATCACAGAGATCGACCTCATGCCCGTTCGCGCGCAAGGCCGCGACGCCCGCATCGCGGATCGCCGCATGGAAGCTCTCTTCCAGCGGATGGCAATAGAGATAGAGAATTCTCATGCTCTCAGATTTTCATGCCTTCACAGGAACATAGCTTTTCATCTTGCCGGGGTTCAGCAAGCCGTAGGGGTCGATCTCGGCCTTGAAGCCTGCCTGATCGGCATCCACGCGCTTGTGGCGCGAGCCATCCTCGAGGCTGATGACATGCGGGTTCGCGATCATCACGCCATGCGCCTCATGCGCGTTGATGATCTCGTAGAGCCGCTCCTTCGTGGTGTAGCGAACCACTGGCAGGGCGCTGGCCGAGAGGTTGCCGCCGAAGCGGATGAACTCGCAATGCGGGATGAGTTCTTCCGGGAACATCGCGGCGGTTTCGAGAATGCTCTCGCGCACGCGATCATGCGGGTAGAGGCATTGCAGGTAGGTGACCGAGCGGTCGGCCTTCAGCATCTGCAGGGTCGTGTGGTTCCACGTGTATTCGTAGAGCGGAACCGAGCCCGGCTCCTCGCGCGTTTGCGTTTCGAGCGTGATCGTGCCGCCGAGCGGCTCCACGATGTCGCGGAAGCTTTCCAGTGAGGCTTCGGCGATCATGCAGGCGAGGATGTGCTTGCCCTCGGGGCAGGAGGGCTTCAGCTGGCCGAAATAATCGGGTAGGGGCCATGCGATGCCGCTCATCAGCTTCTTCACCACGCCATCGGCCTTCGCGGCTGCGAAACCGGCATCGAGCAGCTTTGCGAAATCGTCGAAGGCGACGATCACGTCATACCACGGCCATGCCGGTGCCAGCGGCATTTCCAGCGTGGTGATGATGCCCGTGGTGCCATAGGCGCGATTGATCTTCTGCGCGGCGTCGCCCCGCAATTCGATGATGCGCGGCTCGTCCTCCACGGTCACGATGCGCGCGGCGAGGATGTTTCCGGGCTCGCGCAAGCCGCCATAGGTGACAGAGCCGACGCCCCCCGAACCGCCCGCGACGAAGCCACCGATGGTCGCCGTGCGTTTCGTGGAGGGGTGCAGGCGGATTTCCTGCCCGTGTGGCTTCAATTCCGCATCGAGCTTGCCCATGAGCATGCCGGCACCCACACGCACGCGGCCGGGCTTCACCCATTCGATCGCGGCGAAATTCGTCATGTCGAGCAGAACGCCGCGTTCGATCGGCACGGCCTGCCCGTAATTGCCGGTGGCGCCACCGCGCGGGGTGATCGGCACGCGATGCTTCACGCAGGCCCGCACCAGCGCGATGAGATCGGCCTCGTTGCGCGGCGAAACGTAGATATCAGCGCTCTTCTGCGCGAGTTCCTCGTTGAGAATGGGGGAATACCAGAAGAAATCGCGGCTTTTCTTCCGCACCACTTTCTCTTCTGTCACCACCGGCACATCGCCGATTTCGGCCAGAACCGCCTCGATCGCGGCCGGCAAGGCAGGGTTTTCCGCAGTGATGTTTCGCGCAGGAACGTTCATCAGACGACGCTCTCCATGGGGCCGGGGACGCGGCCTCTTCTTGTTCGTCAGAATAGCAAGCCCGGTGCCGCCGACCAGTGGCTTTGCAGCGGATCACACGTTGAATTGTGCATCAATCGATTGCAGCGCGCGCGAACCCGCGCCATCCTGCAAAAACATTGTGCATAACCAACCCGTCCAGGGGCAGAACTTACTGCGGCACGGGCATTGCAGCTTTTCCTCTGCGCCCGATATCGGGGAAAGAGAGCTGACGACCAGCCCCAATGGAGACCGGACACATGATGATGAAATATCGCCTGAACCGTCGCGCCGCGCTTGGCCTTCTGGGTGGCACGGCGGCCTCCGTGCTTGTGCCCGTCACGGGGGCCCGCGTGAACGCACAAACCCTCGACAAGGTGAGCTACCAGACCAACTGGCGCGCACAGGCCGAGCATGGCGGCTTCTATTATGCGGTCGCCAACGGCATCTACAAAAAGTACGGCATCGACGCGGATATCCGCATGGGCGGCCCGCAGCAGAACCCCTCGCAGCTTCTGCTCGGCGGCCGCGTGGACATGATCATGTCCAACTCGTTCGAGGCCATCCGCTATGTCGAACAGAACCTGCCCTTCATGTGCATCGCCTCAATCTTCCAGAAGGATCCGCAGGTGCTGATCTGCCATCGCGGCGTGGGCAATGACTCGTTCGAGCAGCTCAAGGGCAAGCCGATCCTCGTGGGCGGCGCGGGCCGTACCTCGTATTGGCCGTTCCTGAAGGCGAAGTTCGGCTATACCGACGAGCAGATCCGCCCCTACACCTTCAACATGGCGCCCTTCCTCGCGGACAAGAACATCTGCCAGCAGGGCTTCCTGTCCTCCGAGCCGTTCGCGATCCAGAAGGAAGGCGGGGTTGATCCGCTGGTGCATCTCATCGCGGATGCGGGCTTCGGCAACTACAACACCACCATCAACATTTCCCAGAAAATGGCGACCGAGAAGAAGGACCTCGTGCAGCGCTTCGTGACTGCCTCGCTCGAGGGCTGGGCTGCCTATATGAAGAACGGCCCGGAAAACGCTGCCGCCAACGCGCTGATCAAGCGCGACAATCCAGACATGACTGACGAGAAGATCGCATATGCGGTGAAGGTCATGAACGAGAAGGGCATTGTGATGTCCGGTGATGCGCTCAAGCTTGGCGTCGGCGCCATGACGGACGAGCGCTGGGCTTCCTTCTACAAGGACATGACCGGCGCGGGTGTTTTCCCGGCGAATATCGATGTGAAGAAGGCCTACAGCCTCGAATTCATCAACAAGGGTGTTGGCGTCTGATGGCATTGGCCCAGGAAACGGGCACGGCGACGGGACGGGCGGCGAAAAAGCCGCTCGTCTCGGTCCGCAGCCTGTCGAAGAAATTCTCGAACGGCACGCTCGCCCTGCGCGACGTGGATCTCGACCTGTTCCCCGGCGAGTTCGTCAGCTTGCTTGGCCCCTCGGGCTGCGGAAAATCCACGCTTCTGCGGCTGATTTCTGATCTGTCGCAGCCCTCCGCCGGCACGATTGACTGGCCGGGGGCGGACAGTGCCGATGCCTATGGGCGGCCCGAGCACAGCCTCGGCTTCGTTTTCCAGGAGCCGACGCTTCTCCCTTGGGCGCAGACGTTGGACAACGTCACCTTGCCTTTGCGGCTCAAGAAGATGAACCGCACGGAAGCCGACCAGCGCGCCGCTGCCATGCTCGAACTCGTGGGCCTCAAGGGTTTCGAGAAGAGCTATCCGCGCGAACTCTCGGGCGGCATGAAGATGCGCGTTTCCATCGCCCGCGCGCTCGTGACCGAGCCGAAGGTGCTGCTGATGGACGAGCCCTTCGCGGCACTCGACGAAATCACCCGCCACAAGCTCAACGATGATTTGTTGATGCTCTGGCAGCGCAACAGGTTCACGGCGGTTTTCGTCACCCATTCGGTGTTCGAGAGCGTCTATCTCTCCGAGCGCATTGTGGTGATGGCCGCGCGTCCGGGCCGCGTGATGAGCGAACTCATCGTGGATGCGCCATTCCCACGCGACAACCTGTTCCGCACCTCTCCCGAATATGCGCATCTCTGCCGCCTCGGCTCGGATGCGCTGAAGAAGGCCATCGACGCATGAGCGAAGCCACGCTTGCACCCGCCACTGCGCGCGGCACCGATCAGGATACGGCCCCGGTTTTTGCCGAAGAGGCACGCATTCTCGGCATTCCCAAGAGCCGCTGGCCAGGCATCCTTTCGCCCATCGTCGTGGGCATTATCATGCTCGGCGCGTGGGAATGGGTGGTTTGGTACAAACAGATCCCGTCCTATCTCTTTCCCGGCCCGCTGGTGATCTTCCAGACGCTGCTGACGGACTGGGACACGCTGTCGGTTGCCTTGGGCATCACCTTGCGGATCACGTTTGCCGCGCTCATTGCCGCCGTGACGGTTGGCGGAGCGCTGGCCATCCTCTTCACGCAGTCGAAATGGCTGGAGCGCTCGCTATTCCCTTATGCGGTGATTTTGCAGGTGACGCCGGTGGTGGCGATTGCGCCGCTGATCATCATCCTCGTGGGCGATGTGAACCTTTCGCTGCTGATCTGCGCGTGGATTGTTGCGTTTTTCCCGATCCTGTCGAACACGATCCTCGGGCTGAACTCGGCTGACCATAACCTCGTGGCGCTTTTCCAGCTCTATGGTGCAAGCCGCTGGCAGACCATGCGCTACCTGCGCCTGCCGGCCTCGCTGCCGTATTTCCTCGGCGGGTTGAAGATTTCCGGTGGCCTCGCGCTCATCGGCGCTGTCGTGGCGGAATTCGTGGCGGGTTCGGGCGGTTCTGCCTCGGGATTGGCCTATCGCATTCTGGAATCGAGCTACCAGCTCAAGATCCCCCGCATGTTCGCGGCGCTTCTGCTGATCTCGCTGTCGGGTATCGCGATCTTCCTCGCGACCAGCTGGCTCTCGCATCGCTTACTGCATCGCTGGCACGAGAGTGCGCTGAAGCGGGAGAGCTGAGGTCTTTTCGTTGTTCGCATTTTCTTCATGCGAAAAGGTGGCCACTTCGGTTGAAAATGCTCCTCAGCGCTTCGCCTCATCGGGCAGGTCATCGTCATCGAGGATGACCCGCCACGACGCGCCCTCGATATCCTCGAATTGTCGTGACTTGATCGACCAGAGGAAGGCGCCGAGGCCCAGTGCGCCCATAGCCAATGCCATGGGGATGAGGATCACGAGGATGTTCATGAGTTTCCTTCTGCAAAGCGGGCGCGCATGGCGTTCGTGGTAACAATCAGCGACGAACCGGACATGGCAATCGCCGCGACGAAGGGGGTCGCGAGGCCGGCAATCGCAATTGGCACAGCGATGGCATTGTAAATCACCGCGAGCCAGAGGTTCTGCGTCATCAGGCGGCGGGCTTTCCGCGCGATGCGGATGGCATCGGCCACGGGCGCGAGCGAAGCGCCCATCACCAGAAGATCGGCCTGCGCCTGCGCGAGATCAGTGGCCGAAACCGGCGAGATCGAGACATGCGCAGCGGCAAGCGCCGGGGCATCGTTGATGCCATCGCCAACCATCAGCACCTTGCGTCCCTGAGCGCGCAACTCCTCCAGGCGCGCGACCTTGCCGCCCGGCTCGATGCTGGCCTGCCAATGCTCGATGCCCAGCGTTTTTGCCACGCTCGCGACCGGGATTTCGCGGTCGCCCGAGAGGATTTCCACCGAAAGCCCGAGGCCCTTCAGCATTTCAATCGTCGCGCGGGCATCGGCGCGCAAGGGCTGGCGGATCGCGAAGACCGCGACATCCGTTTCGCAACGCATGGCGATGAGCGATGCCTCGGGGTAGGCCAACGAAACAGCCTTCGCCTCGGCCTCGGCGCCGCAGAAAGCGGGTGAGCCGAGCCGGATTTTCACGCGGGAATCCTCGGCCTCAAGGCCTTGGCCCGGCGTTTCGCGCACATCGCGGAAGGGGTTGTCCGCCCCGCCGGCTTTCGCGATGGCCACCGCGAGCGGATGGCGCGAGGAGAGGGCGAGCCGGCCGGCTATGGTCAGCAGGCGATCCGGAATCTCCTTGCGATTGGCGATCACCGGCTCGGGCAGGGTGAGAGTGCCGGTCTTGTCGAAGACGACCGTATCCACCTCAGCGAGCCGCTCCAGCGCGTCGCCTGCATGGAGCAGGATCGAGCGGCGGAACATCGCGCCGGAAGCGACAACCTGCACGGCGGGAATCGCCAATCCAAGCGCGCAGGGGCAGGTGATGATGAGCACCGTGACGGAGATCAGCAAAGCCGATTGCCACGACAGACCCCAGAGCATCCAGCCTATGAAGGTGAGGGCAGCGGCAGTATGCACCACCGGCGCATAGGCGCGCGCGGCCCGATCGGCGAGGCGCACATAACCCGCGCGCTTCTCTGTGGCATGGGCCAGCAGCGCCTCGATGCGCGCGAGCAAGGTGCTCGCGGCGGCATGACGCACGCGGATTTCGAGCGTGCCGGAGAGGTTCATCGTGCCGGCATGCACATCCATGCCCGGCTGCACGGCCTGATGCGCGGTTTCGCCCGTCACGAGGCTCTGGTCGATATCGGAGGTGCCGCGCTCGATGAGCCCATCGACGCCGATCCGCTCGCCCGGTCGCACGAGCACGAGCTGGCCCGGTTCCACGGTCGCTGCCGCCACTTCCTTCAGCGTGCCATCCGGCAGAATGCGCGTCACGGTTTCGGCGCGCAAGGCGGCGAGGTTCGAGGCCACGGCGCGGGTCTTCCGCATCATCATCTGGTCGAGCACGCGGCCGATCAGCAGGAAAAAGATGAGCATCACCGCGCCGTCGAAATAGGCGTGCTCCCCGGAATGCGTCGTCTCCCAGACCGAGATGCCGAGTGCGAGCAGGATGCCGAGCGAGATCGGCACATCCATGTTCACCGCGCGGGCCTTCAGCGAGCGGATGGCGCTGTCGAAGAACGGGCGGCCGGAATAGGCCGCGGTCGGCAGCGCGATCAGCGCCGAGATCCAGTGGAAGAAGTCGCGCGCTTCGCGGGAAAGGCCAGTCTCGTTGCCGGACCAGACCGACACCGAGAGCAGCATGATGTTCATCATCGCGAAGCCCGCAACGCCCAGCGCGCGGATGAGGCGCTGCTCCTCGGCCTTTTCGCTCGCCTCGCGTTCTGCCACGCGGAAGGGGTAGCCGGTGAAACCGAGGGCTTCGAGGCGGGCAAGCACCTGCGGTGGGTCCACCTGCTTCGCGTCGTTCCATTCAACCGTCAGGCGTTTTTCGGTGAGGTTCACGCGGGCGACAGATAGTTCGGGCTCTTGTGCGAAAGCCCGTTCGATGCGCGCCGCGCAGGCTGCGCAATGGATTCCGTCCACCACGAAATCCATCCGCACCCGGTCTTCCGGTGCCGGCGTGAGATAATGCGAAAAATCGCGATTATCGGGGCGTGGCAGGACGGTGCTCATTTGGCTTCGTCCTTCAGCGCCAGGCGATGGCGCGAAAGAAACAGCCGCTCGCCGGTCTCGAGGTTATGCGCTTCGAGCACGAGGCCCCAGCCGCCGGCATCCACCCCGTCGAGCTTCGCGGTGTAGAGCCCGTCGCCGCGCGGGCCGAACGTGATCGCGCGGTCACGACCGCGCTGCGCCGGGTGCTGAAGCACGGCGGTGACGGCGAGGCCATCAAGCGCCTTGCTCTGGCGATCGCGGAAGCGCACCGAAAGGTCGAGAACATGGTTCGAGAGCGTGAGATGCGCATCGCTCTGCCAGCCGCGGCGGGTCTGCGCTTCAGCGGCAGCGAGTTCCGCCCGGTTGAAGTTCTGGCTCGTGTCATAGCCGTTGCGAGCATCGAGCCCCGGCATGGTGCGGATCGCCACGTTCATCATGTAGAAGTTCACGCTGCCAACGATGGCGAAGAACGTGACGAGCATGGCCAGCACATGCCAGCCTGTGAGCCGAAACTCGCGGGTGGGCGGAGCGAAGGGTGCTAGACCGCGTTCGGGCAGTTCCACAGGCATTGCAAAGGCTCCGCAGCAGCTCGTCGTCATGGGTTCCTCCCGTGGCCCAAGGGGCACTGGGATCAGGTCCACTCACGGACCGAAGAAGTTCTCCCGGATCACGCGACTGTCGCCGAGCGCGGCATCGGTCGCCTTGATCTGAATCATCGTTTTCGCGCCCTCGAAGGCGCCGCGCGGCGCCGTGACGAGAAGCCGCACGTCAAGCGTCTGGTCGGGGCCGATCTCGAAGGAGAGGGGCTGGCCGGCGATGGGTTTCACGCCGATCAGCTCGGCCTGCGCCTTGGGAATGCCCTCGATCGCAACCGTGAAGATCCGCGCCTCGGGCCGCTTGTTGGCGAGGCGCAGGGTGTAGTTGTTGCGCACCGAGCCGTCGCGCAGGACCGTGAAGAGCGGCGTGCGCTCATGGATCGCGCCGATTTCCATCAGCGAGCGGGTCGCCAGCGAGTAGAGCATGGTCATCGCGACGGCGAGGATCACGCCGAAATAGAGCAAGGTGCGTGCGCGGATGATGCGCACGGGCGGCGGCTTCGTGCCGGCCTCGCGCGCCTTGATCGCCTGATCGGTGTCGTAGCCAATCAGCCCCGTGGGACGGCTGATCTTGGTCATCACCGTGTCGCAGGCATCAATGCAGAGGCCGCACTGGATGCAGCCCATCTGCGCGCCATCGCGGATATCGACGCCCGTGGGGCAGACCGCGACGCATTGGTTGCAATCGATGCAGTCACCGGCCGGTTCGTTGGCAGCCTTTGCCTTCGCCGCCTGCTTCACCGACATGCGCGGGTCGCCGCGATCATAGCGGTAGGAAACGTTCAGCGCGTCCGCATCGGTCAGCGCGGCCTGAATGCGCGGCCATGGGCACATGTAGAGGCAGACCTGCTCGCGCATGAAGCCCGCGAGCGCGTAGGTCGTGAAGGTGAGGATGCCGATCCAGAGATAGGCGACGAAGGGCGCCTCGAAGGTCGCGAGATCGCGCACGAGGGTCGGCGCATCCGAGAAGTAGAGCACCCAGGCGCCGCCGGTCCACCAGGCGATCATCACCCACACGAAGTGCTTGGTGATCTTCAGGCCCCAGGTTTTCGGGCTCCAGGTGGCTGCGTCGCGTTGCATGCGCTCGCGCCGGTCGCCCTCGATGAAGCGCTCGACCTGCAGGAAAAGGTCGGTCCACACGGTCTGTGGGCAAAGATAACCGCACCAGATGCGGCCCGCGACCGCGTTCATCAGGAACAGGCTCAGCGCGGCGAGGATCAAGAGGCCCGTGAGGTAATAGACCTCCTGCGGCCAGATCTCGATGAAGAAGAAGTAGAAGCGGCGGGCGGGCATATCCACCAGAACCGCCTGGTTCGGCAGGTGGGGCCCACGGTCCCACCGCACGAAGGGGAGGAAATAATAGACGCCGAGGCAGAAGAAGAGCAGCGCCCACTTGATTCGGCGAAACGTGCCGGACACCCCCTGCGGATAGATTTTCTTCGAGGCCTCGTAGAGCGGGGCGTCGTCGTCATAATCCGCAGGGGTTTGGGTATTCACTTCTGGCCTCCGCCAAGACTGTGCACATAGACCGTGAGCGCCTTGATCGTCACGGGATCGAGGCGGCCTGTCCACGCCGGCATGATGCCGCCGCGACCATTGGTAACGGTCTCGATCATGGCCGCGCGGCTGTTGCCGTAGAGCCAGATTGCATCGGTGAGATCGGGAGCGCCAAGCTCCTTGTTGCCCTTGGCCTGATCACCATGGCAGCTCGCGCAATTCTCGGCGAAGAGCTTTGCGCCGGCGGCAAGGTCTGCGCCGTTGGCGACATCGAGCTTCGCGAGGCTGCGAGTGTATTCTACCACCGTGGAGATTTCCGCGGCCTTGAGCGTGCCGGTGCGGCCGAAGGCGAGCATCTGGCTCATGCGGCTGTTGGTGTCCTGATCCCAGCGGATGCCATGGTTGATGGTGGTCGAGATGTCGGCCAGCGTGCCGCCCCAGATCCACTCGTCATCCGTGAGGTTGGGATAGGTGTTGCCACCCGCTCCGCCAAGGCCATGGCAGCCGGCGCAGTTATCGCCGAAAGCGGCCTTGCCACGCGCTACGGCGAGCCGCAGCAAGGTGGGATCGTTGCGGATCTGCTCGAGTTCGGCGGTCTTCAGCACTGCGGCCTGAAGGTCGCGCCGGGCCTCGAGATCGCGCAGATCCTGCGCGACTTCCGCGCGGCTCGAATAGCCGAACAGCCCTGTGGTATGGCTCGAGATCAGCGGCCAGGCCGGATAGACCACCCAGTAGCCGATGGACCAGATGATCGTGAGATAGAAGGTCCAGAGCCACCAGCGGGGCAGGGGCGTGTTCAGTTCCTTGATGCCATCCCAGCTGTGACCGGTCGTGGTCTGGCCGGACACCGCATCGAGTTCGGCATGGGTGTTGTGGGTCGTATCGGCCATGACTCAGTCCTCTTCCAGGGGAAGGCGCGCGGCGGTTTCGAACTTCGATTGGTTCTTCGGCCAGAGCGCGTAGATGCAGACGGCGAGGAAGATCGCCATGAAGTAGAGAACACCGACCGATTGAGCGATGTTCGCGAGAAAGGCGTACATATTGGCCATGTATCCCTCCCTCAGCGCAGGTTGGCTTTGTTGTCGTAGGTCTTGAAATCGACCAGCGTGCCGAGCACCTGCAGGTAGGCGATCAGTGCATCCGCTTCGGTGATCCGCTGCGGGTTGCCGTCGAAATCACGCGCATTCGCCTTGGGATAGCGCTTGGCGAATTCCGCCGCCTTGGGATGGTCGGGGTCGGTCTGGGCGCGCAGGTCGTCCAGGGCCGCCTCCATCATCTCCTTGGTGTAGGGGACGCCCGTCACGCTCTGGACCTTCATTTCGGTCGCGATGTCATTCGCTGCGAGGTCGGTCTGGGCGAGGAACGGGTAACCCGGCATGATCGATTGCGGCACGATGGAGCGCGGCGCGTTCAGATGCTGGAGCTGCCAGGCATCGGAATACTTGCCGCCCACGCGGGCGAGGTCCGGCCCCGTCCGCTTCGAGCCCCACTGGAAGGGCTTGTCGTACATGGACTCGGCCGCGAGGCTGTAATGGCCGTAGCGCTCGACCTCATCCCGCATGGGGCGGATCATCTGGCTGTGGCAGTTGTAGCAGCCTTCGCGAACGTAGATCGCGCGGCCCGCGAGTTCGAGCGGGGTGTAGGGCCGCATGCCCTCCACCTTCTCGATCGTGGACTTGAGATAGAAGAGCGGCGCGATCTCCACCAGGCCGCCAATCGAGATGACGACCAGGATGCCGATGATCAGGATGATCGAGTTGGTCTCGAAAATCTTGTGCTTCGACCAGAGGGAGGGCTTGGGCGCCTTGCCGGAAGTGATGTCGGACATGTTTACGTTCCTTGCTTTCCGCGTTTCTCACTCGGCCGGCTGGAGGCCGGCGGCGGGCGCGAGGCTCTTCTCGACCGCGTTCGGCGCGGCGCGCACGGTCATGATGAGGTTGTAGACCATGATCAGCGCGCCCAGGAGGAACAGGCCGCCGCCGATCGCGCGGATGACGTAGTAGGGGTGCATCGCCGCGACCGTCTCGATGAACGAGTACTCGAGGTAGCCGAGCGCGGTGTAAGCCCTCCACATCAGGCCCTGCATGATGCCCGAGACCCACATCGCCGAGATGTAGAGCACGATGCCCATGGTAGAGATCCAGAAGTGCCATTCCACCAGACGGTTGGAATAGAGGCGCTCCTTCTTCCAGAGCCACGGCACGAGACAGTAGATCGCGCCGAAGGAGACGTAGCCCACCCAGCCGAGCGCACCGGAATGCACATGGCCAATGGTCCAGTCGGTGTAGTGCGAGAGCGAGTTCACCGCCTTCACGCTCATGAGCGGACCTTCGAAGGTCGACATGCCGTAGAAGGCGACCGACACCACCATCATGCGCAGCACGGGGTCCGTGCGCAGCTTGTCCCAGGCGCCCGAGAGCGTCATCAGGCCGTTGATCATGCCGCCCCATGAGGGCATCCAGAGCATGATCGAGAAGGTCATGCCGAGGGTCTGCGCCCAATCGGGCAGGGCGGTGTAGTGCAGGTGATGCGGACCGGCCCAGATATAGAGGAAGATCAGCGCCCAGAAATGGATGATCGACAACCGGTAGGAATAGACCGGACGCTCAGCCCGTTTCGGGATGAAGTAATACATGATGGCGAGGAAGCCGGCGGTGAGGAAGAATCCAACCGCGTTATGGCCATACCACCACTGGAACATCGCATCCTGCACGCCCGACCACACGATGTAGCTCTTGGGCGAGGTGATGCTGACCGGGATCGTCATGTTGTTGCCGAGATGGAGCACGGCAATCGTGACGATGAACCCGAGATAGAACCAGTTCGCGACATAGATATGCGGTTCTTTCCGCTTCCAGATCGTCGCGAGGAACACCAGCAGGTAGACGACCCACACCACCGTGAGGAAGAGGTCAGCATACCATTCGGGCTCGGCATATTCCTTGCCCTGCGTGATGCCCAGCAGGTAGCCCGTGCCGGCAACCACGATGAACAGGTTGTAGCCGAGCACCACGAACCACGGCGAGAGATCACCCGCCAGGCGCGCGTGGCAGGTGCGCTGCACCACGTAGAACGAGGTGGCGAGCAGCACATTGCCGCCGAAGGCGAAAATCACCGCCGAGGTGTGCAGGGGCCGGAGCCGCCCGAAACTGGTCCAAGGCAGATCAAGGTTCAGCACCGGGAAAGCAAGTTGCAGCGCGATGACGAGGCCCACGAGGAAGCCTGCCACGCCCCAGAACATCGCGGCTGCCGTCGCGAATTTTACGGGGCCGAAATTGTAGTTCGGCTTGCCGTTGATCTCCTGCGGCTGCGGGCCGTCGCCGTGGTAGCGGCGCACGATGATCGCGCGGAAGGCGAGCACGCTCGCGAGAGCGAACACGACCATATGGAATGCGTAGCCGCCATGGTCGGTCAGCCCTGCGATGATGAGACAGGCGACCCCGAAAACCGCAAGCGCAAGTGCGCCCAGCGATTCTCCCCCTGTCATGTTCCGAATTGCCCCTGTGGCCATGCCCTTCTCCGTCGGCTGCCTGTGGTATTGCAGCGCTTATTCCGGATGGGGGATGGGCATGCCTTGATCCGCATCAACGCATGGGATCAGACCAAGGGTTGAGGCCCTGCGACATTTTCGCCCTATCCATGCATTGTCGCAAGCTGTGTGACAGCGTAAGTTGACATGGCCCACTGGCAGGGGGGGGGGATTGCGCCCATGGAATTGGATCAACGTTCTTTTGAATCCGCGCTTGCGCCCAGCGGTTGTTTTCACGCGTCGGGCTGCCGGAACGTATGCCAGAATTGCCGTGTCCGCTTGTTCGCGGTCTGCTCGGCTCTCGAAGAGAGCGAGATCCACGATCTCGAGGCGATCATGCACCACATGACCATCGCCCCCAAGCACACCTTGTTCTCGCAAGGCGACGAGGCAATCTCGCTTTACACCATCACGTCAGGCACTTTGCGCCTGCATTATGATCTCCCGGACGGGCGCCGCCAGATCGTGGGCTTCGCCATTCCGGGCGATTTCCTCGGCCTGTCGCTGGACCCGCGATTCGGCATTACCGCCGATGCCCTCACCGAGGTCAGCCTGTGCCGGTTCGAGCGTGCGCGCTTCATGAACCTCATCGAGCGACACCCCAACATGATGCGCAAGATGCACGAAGTCGCCTCGCATGAACTTGCGATTGCTCAAGAGCACATGGTCGTTCTTGGTCGCCGTCGCGCGGAGGAGCGAGTCGCTTCCTTCCTGCTCAAATGGTGGCATCGCCTGAAGCGCATTCAGGGTGCATCGCCCACCGTGCCGCTGCCCATGGGCCGGCAGGATATCGCCGATCACCTTGGCCTTACCATCGAGACCGTTTCGCGCACACTCGCGCGCTGGATGCGCGAGCGCATTATCCTCGATGTGCCGGATGGCGTGCGCATCCTCGATGCGGCGCGTCTTGAGGAGCTTCTCGGCAACTGAGCCGGTTTTTCAAGCTATTCGGGCCGGAGCGAGAGACGCCTGATTCTCGCTCCGCCGCCTTGTCTCGGTGCCTCAGCCTGCGAAGGTGTAGGCGGTTTTCACAGTGGTGAAGAACTCACGGGCATAGGCGCCCTGTTCGCGCGGGCCGTAGCTGGAGCCCTTCCGGCCGCCAAACGGGACATGATAATCGACGCCCGCTGTCGGCAGGTTCACCATCACCATGCCCGCCTCGCTGTTGCGGCGATAATGCGTGGCATGTTTCAGGCTGGTGGTGCATATGCCGGAGGAGAGGCCGAAATCGGTGTCATTCGCCACGGCGAGCGCCTCGTCATAGTTCTTCACGCGGATTACGCCGGCCACCGGGCCGAAGATTTCCTCGCGGGAAATGCGCATCTGGTTCGTGCATTCCGTGAAGAGTGCGGGCTGGAGATAATAGCCGGGATTCTCGCGGTTCAGGCGCTCGCCGCCCCAATGGAGTTTCGCGCCTTCGGCCCGGCCGATGGCGATGTAATCCTCATCGACCTTGAGCTGTCCCGGATCGACCACTGGGCCGATCTGCGTGCCCGACTTCAGCGCGTCATCCACCACGAGGCCCTGCATGCGCGCGGTGAGCGCGGCGACGAACTTGTCATGGATGCCCTCGGTCACGATCAGGCGCGAGGAGGCCGTGCAACGCTGGCCCGTGGAGAAGAACGCGCCGTTCAACGCACAATCGACCGCGACATCGAGATCGGCGTCATCCAGCACGACGAGCGGGTTCTTGCCGCCCATTTCGAGCTGCACCTTCTTCATCGGGCTGGAGGTGACGCAGGCCGCAGCGATGCGCCGCCCCGTCCCCACCGAGCCTGTGAAGGAGATCGCCGTCACATCCTTGTGGTCGAGGATCGCCTGACCGACCACCGAGCCCTTGCCCATGACGAGGTTGAGCACGCCTTTCGGCAGGCCGGCGCGGTTGAGGATATCCACCAGCATGAAAGCCGAATGCGGCACGAGTTCCGCCGGCTTGATCACCACCGTGTTGCCATAGGCGAGGGCAGGCGCGAGCTTCCAGGCGGGAATGGCGATCGGGAAGTTCCAAGGCGTGATCATGCCGATGACGCCCAGGGCTTCGCGCGTGACCTCGATGCCCACACCGGGGCGGATGGAATTCACCACCTCGCCATTGAGGCGCAGGGTTTCGCCGGCGAAGAACGCGAGAATCTGGCCAGCGCGCGTGGCTTCGCCGATGCCCTCGGCCAGCGTCTTGCCTTCCTCGCGGGAGAGGATACGGCCTAGTTCTTCCTTGCGGGCCATCACCTCGTCGGAGGCCTTCTTCAGCACATCATGACGCATCTGCGGGTTGCTGCGCGACCAGGCGGGGAAGGCAGCCTTCGCGGCAGCCACGGCAGCATCCACATCGGTCTTCGTGCCGCTCGCGAATTCGCCGATTACGTCATGGGTGTTCGACGGGTTGATATTCGCCGTCGCCTGGCTCGCTGAAACGCTCTCGCCAGCGATGAAATTTGAAAACTGCACGGTCATGGCTGTTCCTCTCGGGCCGTTCGGCCTCGCCTTGAATTCGGGACGGATTGTTCCCGCATTCGGAGCGATTCCGCCAGTGCTTCGTGACACAACTGCGGATGAACGCTGCGGCGCAATGCCCAGCGGCTGGCGGATGGGGTGAGATTCGAACTCCAGTTCTTGTCTCTCTTCGCCCTCCGGACGATGCTCGTCCGGGCGAAGAGTGAAGACCGTGAGTTCGTCAGGCGGAGCCAGAAACTGGCGGATGGGGTGAGATTCGAACTCACGGTGGGCTTGCACCCACGGCGGTTTTCAAGACCGCTGCCTTAAACCACTCGGCCACCCATCCGACTCTGTCTTCGTTGATACATTCGCGCCGGGCTGGCAAGCCCTGCGGCGTTTGGCCCGTGATCCGAAGCGCAGGTAAACCCGTAACCCGCCCGTTTGCAATGGACGGAGGTTCCTGATGCGCTTGATGTTGATGCTCGCCTTTTCGGCTCTTCTGGTGGCTTCCGCCGCGCAGGCCAATTCGCCCACTGAAAGCAACAATCTGGTCAGCGGCGAAGAGATGCGCCGGCTCGTGACGCAGAATCGCATTTTCCTCGCCACGCCGTTCGGTGGTGAACTGCCGCTCACCTATTATGGCGATGGCCGCGTGGATGGTTCGGGGGAGGCGGTCGGTCTCGGCCGTTGGCTCGCCCCGAAGGACAAGGGCCGCTGGTGGATTGCCGGCAACCAGCTCTGCCAGCAATGGGAGCAGTGGTATGATGGCAAGCGTTTCTGCTTCACGCTGGAAAAAGCCGGCCCGGCTTCCGTGATCTGGCGGCGGGATGACGGTTATTCTGGCAAGGCGCGACTGGCGCGCCGTTAACGATCTGGCAACCGAACAGGCGCTGCGCGCTTGACCGTTGCCCGGAACCCGCTTACCTCCGGAAAATGAGTAGCAGTTTGGTTAAGTCAAACGGCTGCTTTTTCGTCTTTCAAGTGACGGACCGGCAAGGTCCGGGGCAAGTCGGGGGCCAGAGCCGATGACGGACAAGCGCAAGCAACCCGCTCGATCTCGCGTGGCGGTGAACCCCGCCTTGATCGGAAAGCTGGGTGCTGCCACCGCTCTCGCCCTCGTGGTCGCCAATTGCGCGCAAAACCCGCGCAGTGCCAGCAATCACAATTCCCGCGAAATCGGCGCCTTCTCGCACCCGAAATATGGGAAGGCGAGCCCGCGCGTCGTCGGCCTCGATGAATCGGCACCGAAGGGCGGGGGGCGCTTCCAGATCGGCCGTCCCTATGTGGTGGCCGGCAAGCGCTATGTGCCGCGCGAGAAGCCGGATGGCTTTTCGCAGACCGGCCACGCCTCTTGGTATGGCATCGCCTTCCACGGTCGGAAGACCGCCAATGGCGAGATCTACGACCGCAACATGATTTCCGCCGCGCATCCCACGATGCCGCTGCCTTCTTACGCGCGCGTGACCAACACGCTGAATAATCATTCGATTGTCGTGCGCGTGAATGATCGCGGGCCCTATCACGGCAACCGCGTGATCGACCTTTCCGAGCGCACCGCCGGCCTGCTTGGCTTCAAGCATATCGGGACGGCGCGTGTCCGCGTGGATTACCTCGGTGAAGCTTCGCTCGCAGGCTCGGATGACGAGAAGCTCGTCGCATCGCTGCGCACCAATGGCCCGGCCTCGATCCCCGGCCCCCTGCGCTCTGGCCCGACCATGGTGGCTTCCGCCGAGCCGGTCGCCAGCGCGGCTCCCCGGCGTGAAGCACCCGCACCCGAGCGCGCGCTCGGTTTCACGGCGCAAGCCCCGGCTCCGGTCTCTCTGCCGCAATCCTTCTCCAGCGCGCCCGCGCCCGTCCAGGGCGTGATCACCGCGACGCGCTATACGCCTGCGCCGGAACTGCCTGTTCCGCCCGCGCGGCCTTTCGATCTTGAAACCATCGGTGGCGCTGCGCGCCCGGTCGCTCCGGCGAACCTCTCGCAGAATGGCCAATCCGGCCTGCCCAAGGCATCGCCGATCGAGCTTGCGCTGTCGGATACTTCCGGCCTTCTCACGCGCTTCGGCAATGCGGCCAGCGGTGAGCAGCACTGGATCAAGACCCCGCTTCAGTCGATTCCGGCCGGGCAGTAAGCCTCATCCCCGGCAATCTTGCGTTGCGGCTCTCGCAGGGCCGCAGATCGGCGTTGATAAACGCGCGCCCAGGCGTCACAAGGTTGGCCATGGTGTCGCGCATGGCGTCTCTCGGGTTGGAGCGAAACGGCAGGGCCCGGAAGGGTGTGGCCAGTCTACTGCTGCTTGGTCTCCTGCTTCCCGCGCCTGTCGGAACCACCTTCGCCCAGAATGCGGATCGCGGTGCCTCCTTCGAAACGACCGCGAAGCAGGCACTGCTGCTCGATTACGAGACGCGGACGGTCCTCTTCGAGCGCAACGCCGACCAATCCATCCATCCCGCCAGCCTTGCCAAGATCATGACCGCCGCGCTCGCCTTCCGGGAGGTGAAGGAGGGCCGGCTGAAGCCCGAGCAGGACATGATCGCCTCCACCGATGCCTGGCGTCGCGGGGGGGCCGTGGCCGGTGGGCCGAACATGCTGATCACCCCCAACAAGGTGGTGAAGGTGGGCGAATTGCTCACCGGCCTTGTTGTCGGCTCGGCCAATGACGCGGCGATCGTGCTCGCGGAGAACATCTCCGGCACCGAGGCGCGCTTCACCGAGGCGATGAACGCCCATGCGCGTGACCTCGGCCTTGCGAATACGCACTTTGCGAATGCGACCGGCCTCGGGCCCGGCGACAACCAGCGCACGACCTTGCGGGATATGGTCTCTCTCTCGACCTATCTCATTGAGAGATATCCGGAAAGCTATGCGCTTTTCGCCCAGCGCGACATGCCATTCGGGCGCAATCGCCAGCAGAGCCGCAATCCGCTGCTGACGATGGAGATCGGCGCAGATGGGCTTCTCACCGGCACAACGCCCGAGGGCACGCACCAGCTCGTGGGCTCCGCCGTGCAGGATGGACGGCGGCTGATCGTGGCCGTGGCGGGGCTGGAAAGCGTGCAGGAGCGTGCGTTGGAGGCCCGCAAGCTACTCGAATGGGGCTTCCGCCGCTTCGAATTGCGCTCGCTTTTTCCTGCGGGCACGCGGGTGGGCGAAGCCTCGGTCTATGGCGGGGCCTCCGGTTTCGTGCAGCTGAAAGTCGCGCAGGATCTGCGCCTGCCGATCCTCCGCGCGAGCCAGAATCAGGCGAGCTTGCGCGTGGTTTATCGCGGACCTGTGCTCGCGCCCATCGCCGAGGGGCAGGCCATCGCGAAGCTCGAAATCCTCGTTGAGAACCGCGTGATCCAGACCGTGCCTCTGATGGCGGCGGAAGCCGTACCGAAGGGCTCGGTGCTGGCGCGTGCGCAGGATGCTGCGCTCGAACTCTCGCGGCAGGGTTTCATCAAGGGGTTCCGCTGGCTCGGCGAGAAAATCGGCTTCGGCACGCGCGTGCCGGAGAAGGCGCCCGCGCCCGCGGCGCCCACGGCCTCGGCGAGGTGATCCATGCGCGGTATCTTCATCACCTTCGAGGGCGGGGAAGGGGCGGGTAAATCGACCCAGATCCGCCGCCTCGCGGCCGTTCTCGAGAGCTATGGCCTCACGGTCACGCTCACGCGTGAGCCGGGCGGCACGCCTCTGGCGGAGGCTATTCGCGGCCTGATCCTCACGCATGAGGCGGCTTCCGATGAAGGCCTCACGCAGGCCTTGCTCTTCGCGGCGGCGCGACGCGACCATGTGGTGCGCGTGATCCGCCCCGCCTTGTCCGCCGGGCATGTCGTGCTCTGCGATCGCTTTGCCGATTCCACCCGCGCCTATCAGGGCGGGAAGGTGCCCGATGCCATCCTCGAGCAGGTGATTGCACTGGGCGCGGATGACCTCGTGCCCGATCTCACGTTCCTGCTCGATGTGACGCCAGAGGTGGGGCTGGAGCGTGCGCGCTCGCGCTTCACCGGCGTGGAAGACACGTTCGAGCGCTCGAATCTCGCGTTCCACCGCGAGGTGCGCCGCCGTTTCCACGCGATTGCCGCCACCGAGCCGCAGCGCTTCATCGTCATCGATGCCGCCCAGGACGAGGCCTATGTGGCCGAATCCATCCGCCTCGCCGTGCGGCAGCTGCTGTTCGTTCCGCCGGGGCCGGGCGCGTGATGGAACGCGTCGAGTTTCTGCCGCCAGAGCCGGGCGAGGTGCCAGAAATCGACCGCGTGGCGGGCATCCCGCATCCGCGCGAGATGCTGAGCCTGCTGGGGCAGGAGGCGGCGGAGCGGCAATTCCTGCAAGGCTACACCAGCGGCAAGCTGCATCACGCGTTCCTGCTCGCCGGGCCGGAAGGCAGAGGCAAGGCCACTTTCGCTTATCGCGCCGCGCGATTCCTGTTCGAGGAAGGGGCGAGTGCCGAGGCCGATGCCTTGTTCGGAGCGGCACAGCCGGAGAGCCTCGCCGTGGCGGCCAGCGCGAAGGCCACGCAGCTCATCGCGCGGGAATCCCACCCGGATATCGCGGTGCTCAAGCGGCGATACGACCCCAAGAACAAGCGCTTCCGGGCCGAGATCAGCGTTGAGGATACGCGCGAGACGCTGCAATTGCTCACGAAAACCGCCGCTTTCGGCGGCTGGCGCGTGGTGATTGTCGATGCGGCGGATGATCTCAACACCGCGAGCGCCAATGCGCTGCTAAAGACGCTGGAAGAGCCGCCGGCGAAGACAGTGTTCTTCCTCGTGGCGCATCAGCCGGGACGCCTGCTGCCGACCATTCGCTCGCGCTGCCAGCGCATCGATTTCGAACCGCTTTCGGCCGAACATCTCGCGACGCTTCTCCGTGCTTTTGGCCGTCCGGTGCCAGATCTCTCGGCCTTGGAGATCGGCGCGGAGGGTTCCATCCGTCGCGCCTTGCGCAAAGGCTCGGGCGGGGCCGCGCAGATGACACTTGCGGTCGAGCGCGTGCTCGCGAGCCTGCCGCGGCCGTCGGGAAGGGAGATCGAGGCGGTTACAGAGCCCTTGCGGGGCGGGGCGGATGGCCTCGAAGCGCTGTCTGACCTGATGGATGAGATTGAGCGCTTCCTCGCCCGCGAGGCTCGCGCAAGGCTGGCGCTTCCGCAGCCCAACGCGGCAATGGCCGATGTGGCCGAACTCTGGGCGAAGCTCAACGATGAAGCGCGCAAGGTGGAGGCCCTGAACCTTGATCGGCGCGCCTTTGCCATGCGTGCGCTGGATGAACTCTCGACGCTGGTTTCCGGCGCGCAGCGCTGATAGAGAAACGGGAGGCGCGGGCGAGAAGCCCGAGTCCCGTTGATTTCACAAGGTTTCGTCGCATCGCCATGGCCCAAGAGCGCTTCTTCCTGACAACCGCGATTTCCTATCCGAACGGCAAGCCGCATCTCGGCCATGCCTATGAGCTCATTGCTTCGGATGCGATCGCCCGGTTCATGCGGCTCGACGGCAAGGATGTGTTCTTCCTCACCGGCACCGACGAGCACGGCCTGAAGATGGTTCAGACCGCCGAGCGCGAAGGGTTGCCCGTGCGCGCGCTTGCGGATCGCAATGCGCAGGCCTTCCGCGATATGGGCAAAGCGCTCGGCGCCTCGAATGACGACTTCATCCGCACCACGGAGGAGCGCCATTACGAGGCTTCACAGGCCATCTGGAAGAAGATGGAAGCGGCGGGCGATATCTATCTTTCCACGCATTCCGGCTGGTATTCCGTGCGTGATGAGGCCTATTTCGACGAAAGCGAACTCACCACAGGCGAGGGCGGGCAGAAATTCGCGCCCTCCGGTGCGCCGGTCGAATGGTCGGAGGTCGACAGCTATTTCTTCCGCCTCTCGAAATATCAGGACAAACTGCTGGACCTCTACAAGGCTCAGCCGAACTTCATCGGCCCGGATACGCGCCGCAACGAGGTGGTGAGCTTCGTCTCCAGCGGGCTGAAGGACCTTTCCATCAGCCGCGATACCTTCACATGGGGCGTGCCCGTGCCGGGCAATCCGAAGCACGTGATGTATGTCTGGGTCGATGCGCTCACGAACTACATCACGGCCTGCGGCTACCCGGATGAGGGTGATCCGCGCTGGAAATACTGGCCGGCCAGCGTGCACATCATCGGCAAGGATATCGTGCGCTTCCACGCGATCATCTGGCCGGCCATGCTGATGAGCGCGGGCCTGCCCATTCCGCAGCGCGTGTTCGGCCACGGCTTCCTCACCAACCGCGGCGAGAAAATGTCGAAATCGCTCGGCAACGTGCTCGATCCCGTCGTCATGGCCGAGCAATATGGCGTGGACCAGATCCGCTATTTCTTCCTGCGCGAGGTGCCGTTCGGGCAGGATGGCAGTTATTCGCACGAGGCGATTGTCGCGCGCATCAATGCCGATCTCGCGAATGATCTCGGCAATCTCGCGCAGCGCTCGCTCTCGATGGTGAACAAGAATTGCGAGGCGAAAGTGCCCGCAAAGGGCCCGCTTTCGCCCGAAGATGAGGCCATTCTCGCCTCCGCCTATGGGCTGATCGCGGAATCGCGCGTAGCGATGGGGGATTTCCAGATCCACGCCATGCTCAACGCGATCTGGCGCGTGGTTGCGGATACCAACCGTTATTTCGCCGGCCAGGCGCCGTGGGCGCTGAAGAAGACTGACCCTGCGCGCATGGAAACCGTGCTCTGGACCACGGCGGAGGTTCTGCGCGTCGTGGGTATTCTCATCCAACCGGTCATGCCGGAATCGGGCGCGAAACTCCTCGATTTGCTCGCAGTGCCGGCGGATACGCGCGCCTTTGCGGCTGCCGATGCAGCGCATCAGCTCGTGCCGGGCACGTCCCTGCCGGAGCCGAAAGGCCTGTTCCCGCGCTATATCGAGCCCGAAGCCGGGCAGGGGGCGTGAGATGTCCCCGCCTCGCATCACCGATACGCATTGCCATCTCGATTTCCCGGATTTCGCTGAGGATCTGCCGGGCGTGATCGCGCGCGCCCGCGCGGCTGGTGTGCATCGCATGGTGACGATCTCGACGCGCGTGAAGAAAGCGGCTGTGTATCAGGGGCTGGCGGAGCGCTTCGAGAATGTCTGGTTCTCGGTCGGCACGCATCCGCATAACGCCGCTGAGGAGCCAGATGTCACGCTCGACGAGATCATCCGCCTCAGCCAGCACCCGAAATGCGTGGCGATTGGCGAAGCGGGCCTCGATTACCACTACGACAAATCCCCGCGTGACCAGCAGGCGGCGTCCTTCCGGCTGCAGATCGCGGCAGCGCGTATCACGGGCCTTCCGCTGGTGATCCATGCCCGCGCGGCGGATGAGGATATGATCGCGATTCTCGAGGAGGAGATGGGGAAGGGGGCCTTTGCGGCCATTCTCCATTGCTTCTCCTCCGGCGCGAAACTGGCGCGCATGGGCGTGAAGCTGGGGCTCTATGTCTCCTTCTCGGGCATTCTCACTTTCAAAAATTCCACGGAAATTCGCGATATCGCAGCCGAAGTGCCGGTGGAGCGCCTGCTGGTGGAGACCGACGCGCCCTATCTCGCACCGGTGCCGCATCGCGGGAAGACGAACGAGCCGGCTTTCACGGCGCACACCGCTGCCGTGCTCGCCGAAGTGAAGGGCGTGAGCCTTGAAGCGTTGGCACCCATTCTTGAGGCCAACACCAACCGCATCTTTGCGAAATTGCCGCGCGCGGCGCAGGAAGTGGCATGAAAGACTTGGTATGAGCCTGACGATCACGATCCTCGGCTGCGGTTCTTCGGGCGGCGTGCCGCGCGTGGCGCAGGGCTGGGGCAAATGCGACCCCACGGAGCCGCGCAACCGGCGTCGGCGCTGCTCGATTCTCATCGAGAAATCCGGCCCCGCGGGCGAAACGCGCGTGCTGATCGACACCTCGCCGGACCTGCGCGAACAGCTGATCGACGCTGGCGTGAAGCACCTCGATGCGGTGGTTTTTACGCATGAACATGCGGATCATACGCATGGAATCGACGATTTGCGGCCGCTTTTCATCGCGAGCCGCCATCGCGTGCCGGTTTACGCCGAAACGCGGACGATGGAGCTGCTGCAGGCCCGGTTCGGCTATTGTTTCTCCACGCCCGTGGGCAGCGATTATCCGCCGATTCTCACCGGGCATCTATTTGACGAGCGCGAGCCGCTGGCTATCCGCGGCGCTGGTGGCACCATCGAGCTGATGCCGATCCCCGTGGATCATGGCAGCATTCCGTGCCTCGGCTTCCGCGTCGGTTCCATCGCCTATATGCCGGATGTCAGCGCCATTCCGGATGACAGCCTGCGGCATCTCGAAGGCCTCGGATGCTGGATCATCGATTCCCTGAGGGATACGCCGCACCCGTCGCATTTCTCGCTCTCCGAGGCGTTGGTCTGGGTCGAGCGGATGAAGCCACGGCATGCCGTGCTCACCAATCTCCACACGGATCTCGACTACGGACGCCTGATGCGCGAGACGCCGGCGCATATTGTGCCGGCTTATGACGGCATGACGATCCGTGAAGATGAGGATTTTATCATAAGCCCTTGATAGTACGCGATTATTATCAATCTGATAGCCGTTGAATGCAACGCGCTAGGGCACTAGAAGTGGCATTCTGATGCATCAAATAGTTCCATAATATGTCTTATGCGAATCACGGAAATCCATTTCAGAAATGGCCTTGGCCGTCCTCTCTCCGCTCTGTTGTGAACAGCGCGCTGCTCGCCAAAGCCCCCGTCCGGCTTGCACTTCGCCGCGCCGCGTGGTGAACCGGAGGCATGAAGCCCACGCCCGATCTCGCGCAGCTACTGGCCATCATGGCGGCTCTCCGGCACCCGGAAACCGGTTGCCCGTGGGACATCGTGCAGAGCTTCGAGTCCATCGCGCACTATACCCTTGAGGAAGCGCAGGAGGTCGTGGATGCCATCCGCCGTGGCGATCTCGTGGACCTCAAGGAGGAACTCGGCGACCTGCTGCTTCAGGTCGTGTTCCATGCGCGTATGGCCGAGGAGCAAGGCGCTTTCGCGTTCCCGGATGTGGTCGAAGCCATCAATCGCAAGCTCATTCGCCGTCACCCGCATGTCTTTGGCGACCGGAATGCGGGCAATCCCGGCGCGGTGAAGGAGCTGTGGGACCGGATCAAGGCCGAGGAAAAGGCCGAGCGTGCCGCTGCGCGCGCCGCCGCCGGCCTGCCGGATGATCGCCCCAAGGGCCTGCTCGGTGGGGTGAAGACCGCCCTGCCCGCGCTGGAACGCGCCGTGAGGTTGCAGGATAAGGCTGGCACTGTCGGTTTTGACTGGAACAATGCCGAGCTAGTGCTCGACAAGATCGCAGAGGAAACCAGCGAGGTTCGTGAGGCGCTTCGCGCTGGTGAAGCCGCTGATATCGAAGAGGAAATCGGTGATCTTCTGTTTGTGATGGCCAATCTCGCGCGCCATGCGAAAGTCGATCCCGAAACTGCGCTCGACAAGGCCAATGCGAAATTCATTCGGCGCTTCCGGGCGATCGAGACCGCGCTCGAAGCGCTGGGACGCACGCTGGCGGATGCCAGCCTTGAGGAGATGGAAGCGCTCTGGGTGGCCGCGAAAACCGCCGAGAAAGCGTGATCAGGCTGGTTTCAGGGCCTTTTCGCCGAACCGCCGGCGGATGCGCCCCACGGCCTCGCCGCCGGCCCTAAGCGTGATGCGCAGGGCCCCGTTTTTCGCGTTCTCGCGCGCCAGCACCTCGGCCTCGCGATAGAGCCAGGCGAGGCCTTCGCCATCGCCGGCGGGCAAGGTCATCCGGAAGCTCTGGCGATCATCCGCGAGGCGCGTCTCGATGGCCGCAAGCAGCGTCTCGATCCCCTCGCCCGTGATCGCCGAGACGAGCATCGGCGCGCGCTTGGCATCCGCCCCACCCTGCCGTCGCGCGCTGACTTCGGCGAGGCGCGCGCGCTCGGCATCATCGAGGAGATCGGCCTTGTTCCAGACCTCGATGACACGTCCGGCGGCTGCCGGGTCGAGACCGAGATCGGTCAGAACCTGCCGCACATCCTCGTCCTGCGCGTCGGAATCGGGGTTCGCGATGTCACGCACATGCAGGATCACGCGGGCGAGGATCACGTCTTCCAGCGTCGCGCGGAAGGCCGCGACAAGCTGCGTCGGCAAGTCGGAGATGAAACCCACCGTATCGGAGAGCACCACCTTCAGCCCGTGCGGCAATTCGATGGCGCGCGTGGTGGGGTCGAGGGTCGCGAAGAGCATGTCCTTTGCCAGCACCTCGGCTCGCGTGAGGCGGTTGAATAGGCTGGATTTGCCGGCATTGGTGTAGCCCACCAAAGCGACCGTGGGGTAAGGAACCTTGTCCCGGCTCGCTCGATGCAGGCCGCGTGTGCGCTTCACCTCCTCGAGGTCGCGCTCGATGCGGCTCATGCGCTCCTGAATGAGGCGGCGGTCGGTTTCGATCTGCGTTTCGCCCGGGCCGCCAAGAAAGCCGAAGCCGCCGCGCTGGCGTTCCAGATGGGTCCACGAGCGGACGAGGCGCGATTTCTGATAGGAAAGATGCGCCAGCTCCACCTGCAAGCGCCCCTCCTTTGTGGAGGCGCGGCGCCCGAAAATTTCGAGAATGAGGCCGGTGCGGTCGATCACCTTGGCCTTGAACGCCTGTTCGAGGTTCCGCTGTTGCACGGGCGAGAGCGCGCAATCCATCATCACGAGGCCGATTTCCTCTGCTGCGATGCGCTTGGCGATTTCCTCCACCTTGCCGCCGCCGAGATAGGTCGCGGGCTTGACGAGGCGCAGGGGCGCGATTTCCGCTCCGACAATCAGCAGGTCGATAGCCTGCGTGAGGCCGACCGCTTCATCGAGCCGCGCCTCGGGGCTGCGCAAACCGGGCGTGGTGCGTGCGGCCTCCATGCCATGGCGGGTGAGATAAGGCCCGATGACGAGCGTGCGGGTAGCCGTGGCGATAGCCTTCTCCGGCTCGAAGGCCGCCTTGCCCTTGAGCACGCGCAGGCGACCGTTGACCTTCTGGCCCGCGGTTTCCGCCATGTCGTTCGGTTCGTCAGTCACCTCTGGGCCCTGTCCTTCCGCGCCGGGCGCGGCGGTGCGCGGCCACGCCGGTCATTCCTCGTCGTTCGCGCCGGGCAGATGGATCGGCGAGACCGGCATGATGGTCGAGATTGCGTGCTTGTATACGAGCTGCGAAACACCGTCACGCTTCAGCAGAACGCAGAAGTTGTCAAACCAGGTTACAGCCCCCTGCAATTTCACGCCGTTGACCAGAAAAATCGTAACAGCAATCTTGTTCTTGCGGACATGATTGAGAAAGTTGTCCTGCAAGCTAAGCGTGCGCTCGGTCGCCATTTTATACCCTCATTGCGTCGTGCCACCCCTTCTCCCCCAGGGCAATGGAGCGCGCTGAATGGCACGCCTTCCGTCACGACGATGCGCCGGATCATAGGTAGGGTGTCGTGCCTGCGCAAGAGCGGCGAATGGATAAAATGAGATATAAAGACAAAGCGATAAGCGCCTTAAACACCGAGGGATTTCAGCTTGCGATGCAAAGCGGAACGCTCCATTCCCACAAATTCGGCCGTGCGTGAAATGTTGCCACCGAAACGATTGATCTGTGCGATGAGATACTCCCGCTCGAAAATCTCGCGGGCCTCGCGCAGGGCCAGGGAGAGGAGCTTTTCGGCTCCTGCCCCATTCGGCATGGGCGGTAGCGAAGCGCCTACATCCTGAGGTAGCATATCGGCCGTGACCTCCTGATTGGGGTCGCCCGCCGCGAGGATCATCAGCCGCTCCACATTGTTGCGCAACTGGCGGATGTTGCCCGGCCAGTCATGCGTTTGCAGAACGGCCATGGCATCCGCCGCGATACGCCGCTTCGGCAGGCCGGATGCCACCGCGATCTGCTGCATGAAATGGTCGATCAGGCCCGGAATATCCTCCCGCCTTTCGGCGAGAGCCGGCACGCGGATCGGCACCACATTCAGGCGGTGATAAAGATCCTCGCGGAAATTCCCGGCGGCGATTTCCGATGGCAGGTCGCGCGCGGTGGAGGCGACAATGCGGACATCCACCGCCACGCGGGTGGAGCCGCCCACACGCTGGAAGTTCTGATCCACCAGCACACGCAGGATCTTGCTCTGCGTCTCCTTCGGCATATCCGCGACTTCATCGATGAAGATCATGCCGCCATGGGCTTCTTCCAGCGCGCCCACGCGCCGCGTCTTGCCTTTCTGCGCCTCTATGCCGAACAGCGCCTCCTCCATCCGCTCGGGCGTGATGGCCGCCGCATTGATGACCACGAAGGGCCCGCTCGCACGGCTCGACAGCGCATGAATGGTGCGCGCCGCGAGTTCCTTGCCCGAGCCCGAGGGGCCGGTGATGAGAATGCGTGCATTGGTGGGGGCCACGCGCTCGATCTGCTGGCGAAGCTGGGAGAGCACACTCGATTGGCCGATCATCCGGTCGGGCTCGCCGGAGCGGGCCTTCAGGTCCTTGATCTCGCGCTTCAGCGCCTGCGCTTCGAGCGCCCGCTCGGCCACGAGCACGAGGCGATCAGCCTTGAAGGGCTTCTCGATGAAGTCGTAGGCACCCTTCTTGATGGCCGCTACGGCGGTTTCGATATTGCCGTGGCCCGAGATCATCACGATCGGGATTTCCGGGTGCAGTTCCTTGATGCTCTCCAGCAATTGGAGGCCATCGAGGCGGCTGCCCTGCAGCCAGATATCGAGGAAGATGAGATGCGGCCGGCGCTGCTCGATCTGCGCCAGCGCGTCATCGGAGGAGCGCGCCGTGCGCGTGCGGTAGCCCTCATCATCGAGGATACCGGCGACGAGTTCGCGGATATCGGCTTCGTCATCGACAATCAGGATGTCGCTCGACATGGCTCAAACCCTCTGAAATCAGGCCGCTGCACCGGCGTTCTTCACGCCGAGCGGGGGCAAATGGATGCGGACCAGCGCGCCGGGGGCTTGCGTGCCATCGGCTTCCGCGGGCGGATCGAGCAGCGACAGCGTGCCGCCGTGATCCTCGAAAATCTTTGCGACGATCGGCAGGCCGAGGCCCGTGCCCCCTTCGCGGGTGGTGACATAGGGCTCCAGCAATTGCTGGCGGTTTTCCTTCGGGAAGCCCTTGCCGTTATCCCGGATATCGAGCCGCATCCCTTCCTCGCCGAGATTGGTGAGCGAAACGGTGACACGGCCCTGCCCCGCCTCGCCCGCCGGGCTTTCGGCGATGGCCTCGCAGGCATTCTTCATCAGGTTCTGCACGGCCTGCGCGATGAGCCTGCGGTCGATCAGCGCCCGCACGGGCTCCGCGGGAAGTTCTTCCTCGATCGTCACAGTGGGATTGCCGACGCGCATCATGAAGGCGACCTCGCGCAGAACCTCGCCGAGGTCATCCGCCACGGGCTGTGGCTTCGGCATGCGCGCGAAGGAGGAGAACTCATCCACCATCCGCTTGATGTCTTCCACCTGCCGCACGATCGTATCGGTGCACTGGTCGAAGATCGCCTTGTCCTCGGTGATGACCTTGCCGAATTTGCGGCGGATGCGCTCGGCCGAAAGCTGGATGGGCGTCAGCGGATTCTTGATCTCGTGCGCGATGCGCCGCGCCACATCTGCCCACGCTGCCGAGCGCTGCGCGGTGACGAGGTTCGTGATGTCATCGAGCGTGACGATCTGACCGCCCGAAGCATCGCTCACGGCGCGCGCGGAGAGAATGCGTTCCACCCCGCGCCGGCGCACCGGGAATTCGCGCTGCACAAGGCGCTGCGGATTGGCGCGCACCTCATCCATCATGGAAACGATTTCCGGCAGCAATTCCGCCGCGCGTTTGCCGGTGGGGTCGATGCTGCCGAGGCCGAGAATGCCGCGGGCGGCCGGGTTGATCAGCGTGATCAGTCCGTTCTCGTCCACGCCCAGCACGCCCTCCGGGATTCCCGAGAGCATCGCCTCCATGAAGAGGCGGCGCTGGTCGATGAGTTCATTCGCGGCGGAGAGCGAGTTGTGCTGCTCGCGCAAGGCCGAGGTCATGTTGTTGAAGGTGGAGCCGAGCTGGCCCAGATCCTCGCCCATCTTGGCCACGGGCACTTGCACATAAAGGTTGCCGGCGGAGACCTGATCGGTCGCCATCATCAGGCGTCGCACTGGGTCCACGAGGCGAGCGGCATACCCCAGGCCGAGCAGCACCGCACCAAGCAGCGAGATGAGCGTGATCAGCGCGAAGACGAGCGCGATGCCCAGCTGGGTCGCGTTGCGGCGCTCATCGAGCTGCTGGTATTGCTGCACGCCGGCGCGCGAGACCTCCGGGAATTCCAGCGCGCGCGGGTCTACCGCGCGGGCCGCCATGAGGAAGGTGCCCGGGCCGAAACTCTTCAGCGCGATGAGGCCGCCGAGGGATTCTTGCGTGAAAAGGCAGGGCAATTCATCCGTTGCCGCATATTGGTAATCCTCCTCCGCCGGCTGCGGCACGCTGAAGCTGCGATGCGGCACCTCAGCCTGCATCACCAGAGAGCCGTCTCGCTTGAAGACAACAGCGCGTGGAAAACCAAGGGCTTCCGCGCGATTGTTCATAAATTGCTGGAAGCCTTCGCGGTTGCCGAAATAGAAGCCGCCGGTATTCGCGCGGTCAAGGTCCGAGGCCATCAGCCGCAATTCCCGGCCCATATTCTGGCAGAGCTGCTGCTGGAAATTCTGCGCGATGGATTGCGAGGTTTCGACCAGCTTCTTGAGATCGCCCGCGAACCAGGGCGTTAGGCCACGATCCAGCGCGAAGAGCCCTGCCCCCGCCACCAGCGCCGTGGGCACCGCTGCCACGAGCGAAAACAGCCCTACGACGCGGCGTTGGAGCCGTGCGCCGGTCATACCCGCGGCGGTCTCGCGACGCAGGGCGAGCAGATGCCGCCCCACGAGGAACAGCAGCAGCAGGATGAGCAGCACGCTGAAGCCGAGGAGCCCGAGCGTCACGTTGCCTTGCGGCTCCGCGCCGAAGGCACCCATCAGCACGAGGAAGGTGATGGTGGCCGAGACAAAGGCGAGGCTGACGACGATGGGGCCGGTGATGCCGCTGGTAAGGTCCTGCGAGGCCACGGGCTCATCGCTGGCCGGCAAGGGCGCTTCTGCCGCCGGCACGGGCAGGCTGGTGGCCACGGGCCGATTCTCGGCTGTGCCCGCCTCATCCGGTTGCCGGTGACCGGCCTCGATATCGCGTGTGGAGTCGGTCAAGCGCGCGTCCCCGGTTCGCCGGATCAGCCGGGAATCGAACGCCCGGCCAAGCCCTCGCTCCAGCTAGGCCGGCTTGAGGGATTCGCGCAACACTGTTGTTGAATTACGACAACTTTCAGGCCGGTCCGCGTGCTTTGCAGACGATGGCCTGAAAAGGCTGCCGGAAGCCCGCTTTCGGCCCGCCTACCTTACCCGATTGCGCTGGTCATGCGGATGCCGAGTTCGCGGATCTTCTTGCGCAGGGTATTGCGGTTGAGGCCAAGGAGGTCGGCGGCGCGCACCTGGTTGCCGTTGGTGGCCGCGAGGGCCGCCGCGACCAGTGGGCGCTCGAATTCCACCAGCAGGCGCTCATAGAGGCCGGCGGGAGGAAGCTCGTCGCCGAAGCGCGCGAAATAGGTCTTGAGGTAGTTCCGCAGATAGCCCTCGAACCCCTCCCCTGTGGCGGGCGCAACCTGCGCCTCCATGGCCTTGGGTTCGACGATGCGAGGTGCCGAGCGGCGCACCACAGAGAGTTCGCCCTCGATGGCCGGCGCGGTGATCACATCATCGGGGTGAAGAGCCGCGAGACGCCGCACCAGGTTCTCGAGTTCGCGGATGTTGCCGGGCCAGTCATGCCGTTTCAGGCGCTCCATGCCCTGGGCATCCACCGTTTTGCGCGGCAGGCCTTCTTCCTCGGCGAGCTTCAGGAAGTGGCGAACAAGATCCGGCACGTCGCCGAGGCGCTCGCGCAGGGGCGGCAGGCGGATCGGCACCACCGAGAGGCGGTAGTAAAGGTCCTCGCGGAAGAGACCTTTCTCGATAAGCCCCACGAGATCCTTGTTCGTGGCTGCGACGATGCGCACATCGGTCTTGATGGGCGTGCGGCCGCCCACAGTCATGTATTCGCCCTGCTGGAGCACACGGAGCAGGCGGGTCTGCGCCTCCATCGGCATGTCGCCGATTTCATCGAGGAACAGCGTACCGCTCTCGGCCTGCTCGAAGCGGCCCTGGCTGCGCTGGTTGGCTCCGGTGAAGGCGCCTTTCTCGTGGCCGAAGAGTTCGCTCTCGATCAGGTCACGCGGGATCGCGGCCATGTTGATCGCCACGAATGGCCCCTTGCGGCGGCGGCCGAAATCATGGAGCGCCCGCGCCACGAGTTCCTTGCCGGTGCCGCTCTCGCCGGTGATGAGCACCGTGAGATCGGTGTTCATGAGGCGCGCGAGCACCCGGTAGACATCCTGCATCGCGCCGGAGCGGCCAACGAGCGGGATTTCCTCCGTTGGTGCCTTGGCGGCGTTGGGCATCATGGTGGGCGCGGTTTCGCGCATTTCCGTGCCGGCCAGCGCACGCCCGACAATGCGGATCAACTGGTCGAGATCGAAGGGCTTCGGCAGATATTCGTAGGCCCCACGCTCGGAGGCGCGGATCGCGGTCATGAAGGTGTTCTGCGCGCTCATCACCACGATGGGCAATTGCGGGCGCGCATCCTTCATGCGCGGCAAAAGCTCGAAGATATTCTCGTCGGGCATCACCACATCGGTGATGACGAGATCGCCATCGCCGGCTTCTACCCATCGAGAGAGGATATGTGCGCTGCCTGTCGCCCGGACGTCGTAGCCCGCCCGGGTGAGTGCCTGGCTGACAACGGTCCGGATTGCCAGATCGTCATCCGCCACAAGGATCGTCCGCGCCATGGCGTTCTGGCCCTCGCTTCTCGTCATGTTCACGACACGGCCTTTTTGCCGCATCGGCGGGTCGCGACCGGATGACCCTAGTCCCTTTCCTTGCGGATGGGGAAGAGCATGCGGAACACCGTCTGGCCCCGCAGGCGCTCACATTCGATCACGCCCCCGTGGTCGCTGACCACCTTGGCCACCAAAGCAAGACCGAGGCCAGTTCCCGTCGCCTTGCTGGTCACGAAGGGCTCGAAGAGGTGCGGCATCAGGTTTTCGGGAATGCCCGGGCCATTATCGATGACGCAGACCTCGAAGGGCAGCGAGACCCGCCGGCCGCTCGATGGCACCTGCACGGAAACGCCGGGCCGGAAGGCCGTGGTGAGCAGGATGCGCCCGTCAGGATGATCTGGCCCGATAGCCTCCGCCGCGTTTTTCACAAGGTTCAGAACGGCTTGCACGAGACGATCGCGGTTGGCCGCAATGTCCGGCAGCGAGGGGTCGAAATCCGGCCGGAAGGCGATGTGGCTGCCGAAACCGGATTGCGCGAGGCGGATTACATGATCGAGCACCTCATGGATGTTCACCGGCGAGAGCGGCAGCGGCCGGCCATCCGAAAAGACCTCGAAACGCTCCACCAGCCGCACGATGCGGTCCACTTCCGAGCGAATGAGCGTGGAAAGCGGCTTTTCCGCCTCCGGGAGGGAGCCTTCGATCAGCTGCGCCGCCCCGCGAATGCCCGAAAGCGGGTTCTTGATCTCATGCGCCAGCATTGAGGCCATGGCACCGACCGAGCGCACCGCATCGCGATGCGTGAGGTGCCGGTTCATCTTGTCCATGATGGCGCGGGGCTGCACCACGAGCACGAGATCGCCAGCGCCCTCGCCCAGCGGCGCTGCGTAAACATCGACAAGCTGGTCGCTTTTCGTCCGGCCGGTGGAAAGATCGATGCCATATTCGGTCACGCTGCCGCCATGGTCGCGAACGTGATCGACCAGCAGCATCAGCGGCGAACCGGGCGGCAGCCATTCCGGCAATGTGCGCTCGCGCAGGCGCTCGCGGCCCGCGCCGAGAAGCTGTTCGGCGGCCGTATTGGCCGAGCGGATGCGGTTTTTCGCATCGACCTCGATCACCGGCATCGGTACGGCATCGATGAGGTTGCGGATGCTCATCAGGCGGCCTCCCGGATGGGATGGATGGGGATGGCGAGGAAGCACGCCCGCAGGAATTCGCGCGTGATATCCGCATCTTGCGCCACGAGTGCGGTGGCTTTCCGCGCGGGATCGATCATGGCGCCGCGCCTTTCAGCCTCTTCGGCATAGGCTGCGACATGCTTGCGGGCATGGCGGATGCCATGCGCCTCGCCCATGCTCGACAGCAGGGAATCGTAGTGCCGGAGCGCCGCTTCCGCGAGGCTTTCCGGGGTGAATTGCGGCTTCTCACGGCCATCCAACGCGGCGGCGATTTCGCCGACGAGCCAGGGCCGGCCGAGGCTCGCGCGGCCGATCATCACGCCATCCGCACCGGAAAGGCGAAGCGCCTCGCGGGCCTGTTCGGCGGTTTCGATGTCGCCATTCACGAGCAAAGGCAGCGAAATCGCCTCGCGGACGCGCTGCACCGCGCGCCAATCCGCCTGCCCCTTGTAGAATTGCTGGCGCGTGCGCCCATGCACGGTGATGAGCGACAGGCCGTGGTCTTCCGCGCGCCGCGCGAGTTCTGGCGCGTTGAGGCTCGCATGGTCCCATCCGAGGCGCATTTTCAGTGTCACGGGAACGGAAACCACGTTTTTTACGGCGGCGATCAGGCTTTCTGCATGGTCGAGATCGCGCATCAGCGCCGAGCCGGACCAGCCATTCACCACGCGTTTTGCGGGGCAACCCATGTTGATATCAATGATATCCGCGCCGGAGGCCTCGGCCATGCGCGCGCCGGCGGCCATGGCATCGGGTGTGCAGCCCGCGAGTTGCACGACATGCAGGCGAAGGCCCCTTCCCTCGGCGCGCAGGCGCGCTTCTTCCTCGCCCGCTGCGAGCCGGTCGGCTGCGACCATTTCGCTCACCACCATGCCGGCGCCGAAATCCTCGGCGATCTGCCGGAAGGCGTGATCGGTCACGCCGGACATCGGTGCGAGCACCGCGCGTCCCGGCAGGGCATGCCTCCCAATCGACAGATATGCGACCATGATGCCCAGAATGCCCAAAAAATAGGCGTTGCGATGAATTCACAAGCGTCGGCTTGCGCGAAGCCTTGGCGCGCTTGCCTCGAATGTTCCTGCCGATATCGGCAAGTCGCGCATAATGAAAGCTTTTTTGCGCTTTTCGGCAAAGCTTGCGCGCGGCGATTGACAAACCCGGTCCACCCCGATGAAACGACAGCTCAGATAGAGGGGGGCAGAATGGCGGATCGCAAGGCGGCGCTGATCATCGTTGCGGCCGGGCAAGGGACCCGCCTCGGCGGTGCGCCCAAGCAATATCGCCATCTCGGCGGCAAGCCGGTTCTGTCGCATCTCCTCGCGCGTGCCGCCGCGATTCCCGCCATCGCGCCGATCATCACGGTGACCCATCCCGATCATGGGCAGCCCTACGCCGAAGCGCTTGCGGCATCCGGCCTCACAAGCGACCGCGCCTTCCGTGCGCCGGGGGGAGCGTCGCGGCAGGCCTCCGTGCGCAATGGCCTCGAATTCCTCGCGGCGGCGGATTTCCCCGCTGATGGCATCGTGCTGATCCATGATGCCGCGCGCCCCTTCCTCAGCGAAGTGGTGGTGCTCCGTGCGATCCTCGCGGCGCAGGCCGCAGGTGCGGCCCTTCCCGTGCTGCCCTTGGTGGATACGGTGGCCGAGATCGATGCTGCCGGCGGGCTCGTCAGCAATCCGGATCGCGCAAAGCTGCGCTCCGTGCAGACCCCGCAAGCCTTCCGTTTCGGGCCGATCCTCGCGGCGCATCGCGCGATGGCCGAGGCGGGCCGCGAGGATTTCACCGATGATGCCGGGCTGATCGCGGCGACAGGCCAGCGCATCGCGACATTCGAGGGCGATGCCAACCTCTTCAAGATCACGCTGGAGGCCGATCTCACCCGCGCCGAGATGCATCTTGGCGCGAAGGCCCCGATCATCCGCACCGGCCTCGGCTATGATGTCCATGCCTTCACTGATGGCGATTTCGTGACGCTCGGCGGCGTGGCGATCCCGCATGATCGCGCCTTGCTCGGCCATTCCGATGCCGATCCCCTCATGCATGCGATCACTGACGCCCTGCTCGGCACGATTGGCGATGGCGATATTGGCCAGCATTTTCCGCCATCTGATCCGCGCTGGCGGGGCGCGCCGTCGCGGCTGTTCCTCGCGGATGCGCGGGCAAGGGTTGAGGCGCGTGGCGGGCGCATTCTCAATGTCGATGGCACGCTGATCTGCGAAGCACCGAAGGTTGGCCCGCATCGCCCGGCCATCGCCACGCTCATCGCGGAGGTTCTCGGCCTGGCGGTTGATGCCGTGGGCGTCAAGGCGACCACCAACGAGAAGCTGGGCTTTGCCGGTCGCCGCGAGGGCATTGCGGCGATGGCGGTTGCCACGGTCGCCTTTTCGGGCTGAAATCCGGGGCATGACACGCCCCCTCTCCCTCCCTGCCCTGTCGCGCGCCGTGCTGGCCAAGGCCCGCGAGGTGGGCCTCACTATCGCCACGGCCGAGAGCTGCACTGGCGGCATGGTGATGGTCAATCTCACGGCCATTGCCGGCTCGTCGGATGTGGTGGATCGCGGCTTCGTCACCTATTCCAATGCCGCGAAGGCCGCGATGCTCGGCGTGCCGATGCCGCTGATCGAGCGCGTCGGCGCTGTTTCGGCGGAAGTCGCGGCTGCGATGGCCGAGGGCGCGCTGAAGGCTTCGGGTGCCGGGCTCGCAGTGGCGATCACTGGAATTGCCGGGCCGGGCGGCGGCTCAGCCGCGAAGCCCGTGGGCCTCGTGCATCTCGCAGCGGTCTCGCGCTTCGGCGATGTGAACCGCATAGAGCGGCGTTACGACCCCGCCTTGGGCCGCGCGGGCATCCGTCGCGCCGCGACGCAGGATGCCCTGACGATGCTGCTCGATCTCGCGCAGCGTGCGGGCACTCAGCCCACGTAACGCCGCCACAGCGCGGTGACGATGTTCGAGAAATCGTCCGTCCACGGCACCACCTTGCGGTCGGTCAGCGGTCGCCAGCCTTCCATCTTGTCGAGCGGGGCGAGGCTCGCTTCCTCGCGTGCGAGCGTGACGACTACCGAGCCCACCGGATCGTCGTAGCTCGAGCCCTTGCCGCCGGTGAGGTTCTTGATGCGGGCGTGAATGCTGAGATCCCGCGCGAGGGCTGCAACCACGCTTTCGAGTTCGAGATGGCGGTTGGAAATGTGCAGGGCGAGCAGGCCGCCCGGTGCGAGCTTCTCCAGATAGAGCGCCATCGCCTCGCGCGTCAGAAGATGAACTGGGATCGAATCCGAGGAGAACGCATCGATCAGAAGGTTGTCGAAGGCTGTTTTCGGCTCCTTCGCCATGGTCAGGCGTGCATCGCCGAGAACGATGCGGGTCTTCGGCGCGCAATCCGAGAGGAAGCGGAAGAGCGTGCGATCCTGTGCGATCTTCACCACCAGCGGGTCGATTTCGAAATAGGTCCAGTGGTCGGCATCCGTGCCGTTGCAGGAATGCGCGCCCGCGCCGAGTCCGACCACGGCCAGCCGCCGCCCTTCCGGGCGCTCAGGCGTGGCGCGCAGGCTGTCGGCGATCGGCGATTGCGGGTGGTAATAGGTCAGCGGCTTGGGGCGGCCCGTCACCGGTGTGCCATCGGCGTTCTTGATCCGGATCGCGCCATGCACGGTGGTGCCGTGGCTGAGGATGCGGAACTGCCCGGCCTCCTGCGTCTCCACCTTGTGGACGCCGAAGAATGAGCGCTCATAGATGCGACCGCCCTGCGCACGCTGGAGAAGATCGAGCGTCGCGAAGAGCACCACCAGCATCGCCGCGACCACGAGCGGGAAGCGGTAGAGCATCAGGGTTCCCGCCGCGATGACGAGGAAGCCGATATAGATCGCAGGCGTCGGCTCCTGCCCCGCGCCAAGCAAATGGCTCGACAGGGCGAAGTAAACCAGCACCCCCGCAAGCAGGATCGGGCCGGCAATTGTCGCGATGCGCTTCCAGCCCGCCTGCCAAACCTGCGGCAGCGCGACAACCGAGAGCACCGCGAGAATGGGGTATTCCAGCACGCGGTTGAAGACGGCCGGCGCGAACAGCCCGCAGAACAGGCCGCCGAGCACACCGCCCACGCTCATCCAGAGATAGAATTCGGTCAGGCGATCAGCCGCCGGGCGGATCTGGTAGAGCTGGTGATGGCAGACCAGTGTCGCCACGAAGAAGAAGCCGACATGCACCGCGAGCACGACCACGAACATGTGCGTGCCGAAATAGCTGAACACCACAAGGCTCGCCGCGAGGATCGGCAGGATGCGCGAGACAAAGCCCATCGGCACCAGCGGTGTCTCGCGGAACAGAAGCACGAAAGTCAGCAGGAAGAGCGCCAGCGGGATCACCCAGAGGAAGGGTGCCGCAGCCACATCGGTCGAGATATGGGCGGTCACCGCGACCATCAGCCCCGAGGGAATGAAGGCGAAAGCCACCCAGGCGAAGATGCGCGATAGGGCGGGGCGCGGCGAGGTCGCATGCACGCGGGGTGTTGCGGCTTCCAGCGCCCCTCCCCGCAATTGCAGCGCGGAAGCGCCGATGAACGCGATGAGCAGCGCAAAGCCGAGGGCCCAGCCCTGCGCCTGCATCTTCACAGAGAAAAGCGGCTCGAACAGGATCGGATAGAGCAGCAGAGCCGCGAAAGAGCCGAGATTCGACGCGCCGTAGAGGAAATACGGGTCCTGCGCATGGGCGTGTCCCGAGCGCGAGAACCAGGCCTGCAGCAGCGGGCCATTGCCAGCCACCGCGAAGAACGGCAGGCCGACCGACAGCATGAACACGCCGATGAGCCAGAAGGCCTGCCCATCCGCCGGCGGCGCGCCGAGGCGGTCGCTCACGGCGATCGGCAGCGCGACCAGCGTCACCAGCAGCAGCGCGATGTGCACCAGCGCGGAGTTGCGCGTGGACAGCCGCGTCGTCGAAAGATGCGCATAGCCATAGCCCGCGAGCAGCAGGGCCTGGAACACCACCATTGCAATGGACCATACGGCAGGCGAGCCGCCGAGATGCGGCAGCACCATCTTTGTGAACATCGGCTGGATGAAGAAGAGCAGAAAGGCCGATGTGAAAATCGCCAGCGTGAAGGTGGCCAGCAAAGCCGCCCCACGCGAGCCGTGCCGGTGTTCCGCCATATCGTTCATCAAGGCCATGTCCTCGTCCCCTTGTTGCGGCGGACGATGACGGGAAGGCGCGAAAATCGCGTTAAATGCGGTTGGCGGTTGAAAGCGTGGTTAGGCTTTCGTTGTCAGGCGCGGGGCGCACGGCGCGCCAGCACATCGGCCCGGGCTTCGAAAGCCTCGGCCATCTTTCGGAACACGGTTTCGAACACCGCGCCCACGAGCATCTGGAAGGTGCGGCTCTTGAACTCGTAATCAATGAAAAACTGGACGCGGCAACCGACAGGCGAAGGATCGGCAAGCGAAGTGGTTGCCGGTTCGCGTGAAGCCGAGCCAAGACTGTCGGCAGCAAGAAACGTCCAGCGGTTTTCGAGGTGCCGGAACGGTCCGTCGATATAGCTCACGAGGATGCGCGGAGGGCTCGCCTCCCCGCCCCGATCCAGCACCACGCGCGTGGTGAAGACCTCGCGGATCATCTTGTAGCCGATGGCCATATCGGCCGTGAGCACCTCGCGTCCCGCTTCATCCGTGTTGCGACGACGGATGGCGAGGCTCGTGCACATTGGCACGAATTCGGGATAGCGCTCGATATCCGCGACGAGATCGAACATCGTCTGCGGCGCGTGGCGCACAAGGCGGGTGGTTTCAAAGCGGGGCATCAGCCGCGCGCTTTGGCCTCGCGCGCCGCCTTCAGACGCGCGAAATCCTCGCCCGCATGGTGGGAGGAGCGCGTGAGCGGGCTCGAGGAGACCATCAGGAAGCCCTTGGTATAGGCGATGGTCTCGTAGGCCTTGAACTCGTCCGGCGTCACGAACTTGATGATGGGGTGATGCTTCTTCGAGGGCTGGAGATATTGCCCGATGGTGATGAAATCGACCTCCGCCGAGCGCAGGTCGTCCATCAGCTGCAACACCTCGTTCCGTTCCTCTCCGAGGCCGACCATGATGCCGGATTTGGTGAAGATGGTGGGGTCCAGTTCCTTTACCTGCTGGAGCAGGCGGATGGAATGGAAATAGCGCGCGCCGGGGCGAACCTTGAGGTAGTTCGAGGGCACGGTTTCAAGGTTATGATTGAACACGTCGGGGCGCGCCTTCACCACCACTTCCAGCGCACCGGGTTTCCTCAGGAAATCCGGCGTCAGGATTTCAATCGTGGTCTTCGGCGAGGCCTTGCGGATGGCGCGGATGGTCTGCGCGAAATGCTCCGCGCCGCCATCATCGAGGTCATCGCGATCCACCGAGGTGATCACCACATGCTCCAGCCCGAGCTTGGCGGTGGCGGTGGCGACGTAATCCGGCTCGTTGGGGTCGAGCGGCTGCGGCATGCCGGTCTTCACGTTGCAGAAGGCGCAGGCCCGCGTGCAGGTGTCGCCCATGATCATGAAGGTCGCGTGCTTCTTCTCCCAGCACTCACCGATATTGGGGCAGCCCGCCTCCTCGCACACCGTGACGAGGCCGTTCTCCTTCACGATGTTATGCGTCTCTTTCCAGCCGGGCGAGCCGGGCGCCTTCACGCGGATCCAGTCCGGCTTGCGCTGGATGGGATTATCCGGCCGATGCGCTTTCTCCGGGTGGCGCGCGGTGCCATCCGATTTCTTGCGCGGATCGTTGTTCAGAAGGTCGATCGTGGCCATGCGGTCCCCGTCTGGCTTTGAATGCGCTCAATTAGGGCCGGGCACAGGCGGAAACAAGCGTCGCTTTCAGCATGGCCCGCTTGCATTCACCGCCCGAGAAAACGCCCGACGATGATCACGACGACACCACCGAACACCGCGGCGAGGAAACTCGTGATGAACGGCCCGCCGACCCAGATACCTACGGCCCCGAAAATCCAGTGCCCCACCAGCGCGCCGACAAGCCCGATGATGAGGTTGCGGATGATACCGCCGGTGCCCCCGACGATCTTTGTCGCGAGCCAGCCGGCGATGAGGCCAAGGAGAAGGGTCGTGAGAAGAGGATAGCCCATCTTGTATTCTCCCGCGTCAGGGTGCGCTGGGTTCAGCGATTTCCGTTTTGCCCGTCTTCTTGTCGTAGAGGCAATAGACCGTGGCGGCAGCGTTCTGCATATGCGGCTGCGGATAACGGCCGTTCACCACGCGCACCACTACGGCCTCGAAATCGAGCACCACGTTGGATTTAGCCTGTTTCAGACCGGAGGCTTTGAGGCAGGTGGCTTCCGATTTCTTCCATAATTCCGCCCACGCATCCGGGCTGGAGGCGAAGGTGGGGCTGGCAAGGCCAATTATGGCCATGAGCGTCGTGACGGAGAGGGTGCGACGGATGGTTCGGTTAGACATGGCTTGCTCCGGCTTGAAGGGCCAGCTGACCCGCAGGCCGCCGACCATTTCGCGCATTTAAACCAATTCCGGCTGAACGAGCGCTGAGCGCTCACGCATTCAGCGCCCGCCCGTAAGCATCCAGCACGCTTTCCTTCATCATCTCGGAGAGCGTCGGGTGCGGGAAGATCGTGTGCATCAGGTCTTCCTCGGTGGTCTCGAGGTTCATCGCGACCACATAGCCCTGGATCAGCTCGGTGACTTCCGCGCCCACCATATGCGCGCCGAGGAGCTGGCCGGTCTTTTTGTCGAAGATGGTCTTGATGAGCCCGTTGTCCTCGCCGAGCGCGATGGCCTTGCCATTCGCGCCAAAGGAGAAGCGGCCCACGCGGATATCGTAGCCTGCTTCCTTGGCCTTGGCCTCGGTGAGGCCCACGCTCGCCACCTGCGGGTGGCAATAGGTGCAGCCCGGAATCTTGCGCTTGTCCATGGGGTGAACATGCAGGCCCTTGATGTGCTCGATGCAGATCACGCCCTCATGCTCGGCCTTGTGGGCGAGCATCGGCGGGCCGGCGACGTCGCCAATGGCGTAGACGCCCGGCACATTGGTGCGGCCATAGCCATCGGTGACGATGCAGCCGCGATCGGTCTTGATGCCCAGAGACTCAAGGCCGAGATTTTCGATGTTCCCAACCACGCCGACGGCGGAGATCATCCGCTCGGCGGTGAGCGTCTGCTTTCCGCCCTTGTCGTCCTCGATATGGGCGGTGACGGAATTCGCGCCCTTCTCGACCTTCGTCACCTTCGTGTTGGTGAGGATCTTCATTCCCTGCTTCTCGAAGGACTTGCGCGCGATGGCGGAGATCTCGGCATCTTCCACGGGCATCACCTGGCCCATGACCTCGACGACGGTCACATCCACGCCCATCGTGCGATAGAACGAGGCGAATTCGATTCCGATCGCGCCCGAGCCCATCACGATGAGGCTTTTCGGCATCGCCTGCGGCACCATCGCCTCGAAATAGGTCCAGATCAGCTTGCCATCGGGCTCCAGGCCCGGCAGCACGCGCGGACGCGCGCCGGTGGCCACAATGATGTGCTTCGCCGTGTAGGTGCCCGCGCCCTGAACGCCTTTCGGAATCGGGTTCTGCGGCTGCACGGCGGGCTTCTTCATCTCGGTGACGACAATCTCGCCGGGTTTCGAGAGCTTCGCCTCGCCCCAGATCACGTCAACCTTGTTCTTCTTCATGAGGAAGCCGACGCCGCCGTTTAGACGCTGCGACACACCGCGCGAGCGCTTCACGATCTCGGCCGTATCCGGCGTCATCGTGCCCTCGAGCTTCAGGCCGTAATTCTTGGCGTGGGTCGCGTAGTGGTAGATCTCGGCCGAGCGGAGCAGCGCTTTCGTGGGAATGCAGCCCCAGTTGAGGCAGATGCCGCCGAGATGCTCGCGCTCGACGATGGCTGTCTTGAAGCCGAGCTGGGCGGCGCGGATCGCGGTGACATAGCCGCCCGGACCCGAGCCGATAATGATGACGTCATAGGCGGACATGGCCTTCTTCCTTTCGTTCGGGCCATGTCCGCGAGCCGTTTCAGGCGGCGACGAGCATGGCGTAGATCTCGTCTTTCAGTTTCATGCGCTGCTTGCGCAGGCTATCCATGGCGAGGTCATCCATGGGCTCGACAAGCGTTTCGGCGCGATGCACAGCCCGGTTGATCTCGTGATATTTGTCCGCGAGCTTCGCGAAATGGGCGTTGCCTGTTTTCAGCGCCGTCATTTTCGAAGCGAATTCCGGGAATTCCTCGTTCAGTTCATGCGGGGTGTTGCTCATCCCATCCTCCTTTTGGTTCGGGGTTGGATTGAGCCTGAACGTTGTGGTTCCGATCCTCCTTGATCGCGGTCAATGAGCGAGCAGATTGCGGACGATTGGCGCGAGACCCCGGCCAATCGCGGCGGTGTTCTCGGCATCGAGATGCACGCCGTCGATCGGCAGGGGCGAAGCAACCGCGCTCGCATCGAAAAAGCCGCAGCCCAGTTCCTTCGCCAGAGCGGCATAAAACCCGGCCATCTTCGCACTTTCCGCAATCGCCCCGGCAAACATGTCGGAATAGAAAGCGTCCGGCGTTTCAACGATGCGCGGCGGGGAAACCACCAGCACCTTTGAAGCGCCCTGCCCCGGCACCCGATGCGCATGGCGCTGCACGATCTCGATGCAGCGGCGCAGGCCGAGCATCGCGGCGGCAGCAGGCCCGGCGACAGCGGGTTTCAGATCATTCGTGCCGAGCGCGAGGATGACGAGATCAAGCGGCGCATGGGTGTAGAGCGCTGTGGGCAGGAACCGCGCGCCGTTGCGATCGCAATCCGCGCAATCCTCGTCATAGGCCGTGGTGCGACCGCG
>JALOTF010000064.1 GCA_025458025.1 Beijerinckiaceae bacterium
TCCCCACTGCTGCCTCCCGTAGGAGTTTGGGCCGTGTCTCAGTCCCAATGTGGCTGATCATCCTCTCAGACCAGCTACTGATCGTCGCCTTGGTGAGCCATTACCTCACCAACTAGCTAATCAGACGCGGGCTAATCCTTCAGCGATAAATCTTTCTCATCTCTGACGTATCCGGTATTAGCTCAAGTTTCCCTGAGTTATTCCGAACTGAAGGGGATATTCCCACGTGTTCCTCACCCGTCTGCCACTGATGTATTGCTACATCCGTTCGACTTGCATGTGTTAAGCCTGCCGCCAGCGTTCGTTCTGAGCCAGGATCAAACTCTCAAGTTTGATTGAGATTTGAACTGGCCGATCACAACGTTCATTGACGGAGTGCACATCTCAAATCCTTGCGGATTTGAGTGCGTGTACACTCACCTAGAAACGTTGAACCGCCATATCTCTTTCGGTTCATCTTTCGATGAACCCGCAAGAGCTGCGCCGTCCACGTTTCTCTTTCTCGGTTTCAATTGCCAAACAGCTGGACAACCATTCATCCGGTTTTGCCGGTCCAAACTCAAACCTGAGTTTTGGAGAACAGTGGTCGGTGCGCCGCGAACCGCGTCGCCGATGTCCGTGGTATAGGCCGGGACCCCTTTTGGTGTCAACGACGATTTTCAAAAATTCTTCGCCGGCGGCACATTAGAGGGGCATTTTTGGGCTTAAGCCATTGATAGAAAATACAAAAAAAACTTATCATCTTTTTCGCAGGTGCAGCAAAATTTGGCGACCTGCCGGTTTCATCAGCGCCTTGCCCGGGAAAAATGCGTGGAATCGCCCGCCTGCGATTCCGGAATCGGGGCGCAGAAGGCGCCCAATGGGCGTTTTCGGGTCATTCACGCAGCTCGGAATGCACATTGGGCCGCAGGAATCTTCTCAAGCCAGTTTGGCGCGTGGGTGATGCGCGTTCTCGCGTGCGCGCGCGCGTTATCAGTAATACGCTCTTCAAATCGGTGACGACTGCGCCGGGCTTGGGCAAGCAGGCTTGGCGTTTTCTGTACCTTTGCCGTAGATATGCCCCGTTCGTGCCGTTTGACGGCAGGGAGATTCTCACAGAGCCGGGACCCTCGCGCTTCGCATGCTGAACCCGACCTACCGCCACTTGCCTGCCGATCTTGGCCTTGAGCCCCCGCTCACGGCCGATGGTGCTGTGGCGGAGACACTGATGCGCCGCCGGCTGTCGCCGCGCTGGATGGCCGGGTTGATGCTGATCTCGCTGGCCGGAACCGCGTTGATGATCTTTTCGGTCGTGGCGGCGCTGGCACCGGTCGAGACCATGGTCACCGCACCACAGATGACCCGGACCGGTCCCGATTCCGGAAACAGCAATTCTGTGATCATCGCAGCGCGACGCGCCGACAAGCTCATTCGCCGTGCGAATCTCGTTGCGGCCCGGCAGGATTACAAGGCGCCGGTACTCGTGCGCGTGGGCAATGCCGAGGTGACCCGCCAGGCCGGCTTCACACGCATTGCGACTCCGCTCGCAACCGAATCGCTGGGCTTCACAGACCAGATCCCCGCATTCAACCTTGCAAGGCTGGTGTCCATCGCCAGCGAGGACCGCGCCGCGCAGGCTGAGGGCGAGCTGGGCACCGTGCCCGAAACAGATATTGGTGTCGCGCTGCGCGAGATCAGTTCGGTGCGTGGCCGGGCCGAAAGCGGGATTCGCCTCGCCGATGACGATGCCCGTACGCAGGTGGTCGATCTTCTGGTCGAGCGCCGCAACGAGTCGCCCCGTCCTGGCGTTCCGGGTGTGGGTGCGCAGTCGCAGCTCGCGCGGGTCATGCGCGCGCCGGCTGAACTCTCGGCGGCCTCCGCCTTTGCCGGCGCTGGCAGCGTGGTAGCGGATCCTTTCTCGAAGCTCGTGGTGCGGATGGTGCCAGAAAATGTCTCGCTTCTCGCGCGGCAGGATGCGGTGCTGACGCCCTATGCGGTGGAAGAGCGGATCTTCCTCTCTCGCTCGGCGCAGGCCACCACGCAGACCCTTCGCCAGCAGGGGGCGACGCCGAAGCAGGCGCAGGAGATCATCACCGCCCTGACGCGCAATGGCCGCACCAATAATCTCGACGGCAATCGCGTGCTGAAGCTGACGCTGCAGGCGCAGGAGCCGCGCGGTGCGAAGGAACTGATGCGCGTCGATCTCTTCGCCGACGAGGAACTGATCGCCTCTACGGGACGGCGCGATGACGGCACCTTCTGGCCGCTGGAGACGCGCGACGTACCAACCCGCCCTGCCGGCGCAGGCGCGACTACGGCCGAGGAGGAGGACGAGGAGGCCGAAGCCAATTCCGGCCGCCTCACGCTCTACCATTCCATCCATGAAACCGCGCGTCGCCATGATGTGCCCGCTGCGGTGATCGAAGACATCATCCGCACCATCTTCTTCGATGTCGATCTTCAGCGCCGCGTGGCACCCGGGGATTTCCTCGAGATTCTCATCGCCAATGGCGAGGGTGAGGCGGCACCTCGAACTCGATGCTGCGCAGAACGCGCGGCGGCGCTATTACCGGTTCAAGCTGCCGAATGAGGACGTGATCGACTTCTTCGATGATCAAGGCCGCTCGGTGAAGCAGTTCCTGCTACGCAAGCCGATCGATGGCGGCGAGTTCCGCTCGGGCTTCGGCATGCGCCGCCACCCTATCACCGGTGGCTATCGCCTGCATGCGGGCGTGGACTGGGCCGGGCCGGTGGGCCTGCCGATCCGCGCGGCGGGCAATGGCGTGGTGCGCATGGCCGAATGGGATTCGGGCTATGGCCGCCGCATCGAAATCGAGCACAACCACGGCTATGTCACCACTTACAACCACATGTCCGCCTTCGCGCCGGGCATCAAAGAGGGTGTGCGCGTGCGGCAAGGCCAGGTGATCGGGCGTCTGGGTTCAACCGGTCTCTCCACCGGTCCGCACCTCCATTACGAGGTGATGATCAACGAACGCTTCGTGGATCCCCTCGCGATTCGCCTGCCGCGCGGCCGTGAGCTGGCCGGCAAGCAGCTGGAGGATTTCAAGCGCGAGCGCGCCTTCATCGATGATGTGCTGAAGCGCGCGCCGGGCCAGGCGAGCCAGCTCGCCCAGAATTAAGGCGAAGTCGCCCGGTCAGGCCGCCCGCTGCGCGCCGGGCGCAATTCCGAGCTGGCGCAACACCGCCACCACGGCCGGCACCGTCAGCGGCTTGAGAATCGCCGCATCGATCTGCGCTGCAAGCGCTTCGTCCTCGCGTGGATCATCCGCGCTGACGACCACCAGCGCCGGCCTTTCCGGCTTCGCGGCCAGCGCGGCAATCAGCCGGCGCCCTCCGCCATCAGGCATGTGCAGATCGGTGAACACCGCCGCGAAGCGCCCCTCATCAAGCTGCATCAGCGCGGAATCCGGGTCCGCCGCCTCCGCGCAGGCAAAGCCGAGCGCGCCGAGAATCGTCCGCAACACGAGGCGCGAGGCGGGGTGATCATCCACGATCAGCAGCCGCCCTTCCCCGCTTACCTGCCCCGTGGCCAAGGGCCAATCGAAGGCGAAGGTCGTGCCCGGCGCTTCCGCCTTTTCCACGCGCAACGCCCCGCCCCGGCGCGCCACGAGCCGGGCCGCAATGCCAAGGCCAAGCCCGCGATTGCGCTTCGGGTTTGCAGAATCACCCGCCATCAGCGCTTCGGCCTCTGCCGGCTCCAGCCCGGGACCGGAATCGCTGAAGCGGAACGCGATGCGCCCGGCCGCACCGGACATGACGCTGAGCGCAATCTCCCCCGCATCCGTCACGCGGATGGCATTGTCGATGAGGTTTTCGAGCACCTGCCGCAGGCCCAGCGCATCGATCTCCGCATCGGATTCGATGGCGGGATCGAGCCTCAGCCGGAAGTCGAGCCCCTTCTGTTCGGCACGGGCGGATGCACTCGCGGCAATCGCGGCGATCAACACGCCGAGGCGCGGCACCTCGCGCGCCTCCCCCGCATGCGGTGGCAGGATGCGCCCGAGAATCGCCCGGAGGTGGCCGGCACTTGCGTCCAGCGCCTCCACGAGGCGGGCCTGTTCGGGCGTGAGCGGCGTTTTCGCCAGAAGGTCGAGCATAGCCTCGAATCCGCCGAGTGGGCTGCGCAATTCATGCGCGATTTCCCGGAGGGCCTGGCGCGAGAGGGCGGGCGTGCTCGACATCGGATATCCGCAAGGGTTACGTCAGCCCTGATCGGACCGACGCTCTTCCCTTTATCGCCCACTGGCGTAAACAGCCTTTGAATGCCGCTCTATACGGCGCCCCGTTTTCCGGCCCTGCCTTTCCGTGTTCGCCAGCTCCTTCGCCATTGTTGCCCCGATTTTCGCGCTGATCGCCATCGGCTATATCACCGTGCGCACGGGGCTGATCGGCCAGAGCGCCAGCGAGGGACTCTCGGCCTTCGTGTTCGTGCTGGCGATTCCCGCTCTGCTGTTCCGCACCGTGGCGACGGCGGATCTGCCGAACCTGAACCCCGCGCCCTTCTGGCTGGCCTATTTCATTCCGCTCGCGACCGTATGGCTTGCCGCGAGCCTGTTCGCGCGGCTCGCGGGACGGGATCGCACAGAGCGGGCCGTGATCGGCTTCACGGCAGCACAATCCAACACGGTGCTGATCGGCATCCCGCTGATTCTCAACGTCTTCGGCGAGGCCGGCCGCGTGCCGATTGTGCTGCTGCTTGCGGTGCACCTGCCGGTGACGATGACGGTCGTGACCGTGCTGATCGAGCGCGGCGGTGGCGCGGCGGCCACGGTGAAGCTCATCCGCTCGCTGGTGACGCACCCGATCCTGCTGGGGATTTTCGCCGGAATCGCCTGGCGCTTCACGGGGCAGACGATGCCCGCGATCCCCCTGTCGATCCTCAACCTGCTGAGCCAGGCGGCCGCCCCCTGCGCGCTGGTGGCGACGGGGATGAGCCTGGTGCGGGTCAGCTTCTCCGGGTCGCGCCTGCTGATTGTCGCGATTGGCGCCTTGAAGGTGATTCTCCATCCGCTGCTGGTTTTCGTGCTGGCCAAGCACGTGTTCGCGCTGCCGCCGGTCTGGGTTGGCGCCCTCACCCTGTTCGCGGCCTGCCCCTCGGGCATCAACGCCTTCCTCGTGGCCGAGCGCTATCGCAAGGCTGAGGCCATCGCATCCGGCACCATCGCCCTGACGACGCTGCTCGCGGTTATCACGACCACCTTTGTCGTCACGCTCGTCGCCCTGCGCTAGCCAAATCCGAGGCGACGGCGGATCTCGGCCGCCGTCATGCCCTCCGCGCGCAACTGGCGCAGGGGTGTCGAAACGGCTGATTTCGAAAGCTTTTTCCCCTCCTCATCGAGAATCAGCGTATGGTGGTGATAAACAGGCGCGGACAGGCCGAAGAGGCTTTGTAACAGCCGGTGGATGGCCGTCGCGGCATAAAGATCGCGCCCGCGCACCACGTGCGTAACCCCCTGCATCGCATCATCGAGCACGACCGCGAGATGGTAGCTCGCGGGGATCTCCTTGCGGATCAGCACCACATCGCCCCAGATCGCGGGATCGGCGGAGATCACTTGCTCCGCGCCCTCCCCGGTTTCGCGCCAATGGAGCGGGCCGGACAGCGTGGCGAGCGCCTCGCGGGAATCGAGCCGTAGCGCGAATGGTCCCTCCCCGACCGGACGATGCCGGCAGGTGCCGGGATAGAGAATCGCGCCATCGGGATCGCGCGGCGAATTCGCGCCGACTGCCTTCTGGATGTCGCTGCGCGTGCAGGTGCAGCGGAAGACGAGGCCGCGCGCCGCGAGGGTCTCCGCCGCCGCCCGGTAGCGCGCGAATTGCGTCGATTGCCGCAGCACCGGCTCCTCCCACCGGAGGCCGAGCCAAGTGAGATCGTCGAGACAATCCGCGACGAGAGCATCCGTGCAGCGCAGCGTATCGATATCCTCGATCCGGATGAGGAATCGCCCGCCAATCTCCGCCGCCATGCGAGCATTCAGCAACGCCGAATAGGCGTGCCCGAGATGCAGATGGCCATTCGGGCTGGGCGCGAAACGGAAAACGGGTTGCATCGACATAAATCAGTGCTTTGCATGGTCCAGACGAATCCGGCCATCACGGTCGAGCCAGCGGGGCCAGCCATGAGCATACTCACCTCCGAAGCCGATGTCGCCCGCGGCGTCGAGGCCTTGCGCAGGATATGCCCGCATATGGCGATGATTGCCGAGACCTGCGGCGTGCCCGCGCTTCGCTGGCGCGAACCAGGATTCGGCGGGCTCGTTTCCACCATCACCGCGCAGCAGGTTTCCACCTCCGCAGCCAATGCCATTCGCGGCAAGCTGCGCGCGGTGGTCGACCCGATCACGCCCGAGGGGCTGATGGCGATGCGCGACGAGGATTTACGCGCCTGCGGTTATTCAGCCGGCAAGATCAAGACGTTACGCGCCATCGCCTCGGCGATTCTCGCGGGCGATCTGCCGATTGATCGCCTGGGCGAGATGCCCGTGACCGAGGCGCATGCGAGCCTCGTGAAGGTGCATGGCATCGGGCCGTGGACCGCGGAAGTGTGGCTGATGTTCTGCGTCGGCGTGCAGGATGTGTTCGCGCCGGGCGATCTCGCGTTGCAGGAAGGCGCGAAGCTCGCGATGGGGCTGGAAACACGCCCCAGCGCGAAGGAAGTCGCGCTGATCGCCGAGCGCTGGAGCCCATGGCGGGCCGTCGCCGCGCGCATGCTCTGGGCCTATTACAGCCATGTAAAAAAACGCGCAGGCGTCGTGACGAGCTGACCCGTCAGACGCTGTCATGGAAGGATAAAATCGCCACCACGAGGCGCACATTCTCGCCCGACATCACCGGATGGACGATGCGCGTGTAGTCCACACCTTTGTGTTCACGCAAAGTCGGCAACACGCGGCTGATATGCGGAACCTTGAATTTGGCCACCAGCATATAGGGCTCGACGGAGTGCCGGACGGGTTGCTCCTCCAGCATCTCGGCGATGCTTTTGCCTGTAAAATCGACCCCGAAACGCTCCTGCAATTCGTCGCCATAGTAGAGGCAAACGAAGTCCTCGAGCGCATCGGCCGGCTTCAGCACCAGCACGCGGCGACTGAGCACGGTGAGGCGGAACTCGTCCCAGTAACGGACGACCTCCACGAAATCCGGACGGGAAACATTCTTGCAAAGTTCGGTCAGCCAACGGGAATGCATGGCCTCGTCTTCAGTCAGGTCAAATCGAAACAGCATGCTGCTACCCGTCTCTTTAAGCGGTCAGAACATTCAATTCATGTGACGACAGAAACGCTGGACTACGCGCACCAACAAAAGGTGGGGCTACAAAAAACGCCCTTCGAGATCACTCTCATGAAACACATAATAGCCGACTGCACAATTGACACCATCATGATCAACCACAGGATAAATAACGCGAGAATATTCAATGACCCACTTGTCTGAAAAATCGAAACGACGATGCGAAATCATCTTTTTGTCAGATTCGATCGCTACTTTGAATTGAGCGAGGCAATCCTGGAACTTCGGGCTGATTTCTATGACATAGTCAAAAGTCTTGCCCATCAGATCTCGACCGAGATGGGCGTTGATCTGATCGCCGACATAGGCGAACCGGTAGGCTTCGAGGGTTTCACCCGGCATCACGACGACCAGGTTGGCGAGCAATTCTTCGGAGGCACCCGCCTCTTTCAGGCGCTGCCGCAAGTTGCCAGTGGGGTGAAACTGATGGATGACCCGCTCCATGAGGATGGCAGAAGAAGCGGTCGAGGACGAAGGGGTATGCACGCTTGCTTGGGGCATGGCAGGGCATTTCTAAATAGGGGCGTGTAATAAGGGGCGACGAGTCCTCGCGTTCTGACTCACATTCCATGACGCGAATGTAGGCACTTTGATTTGATTTCACGCAACGCGCTAAAAGCATGAGCCTGGTTGGCTAAACTGATCCAATGCTTGCGTCTTTGCAAGCGATGTCTCGTGCCGACGCATGATCGTGGTGTTGGCACGGCAAGCCGCGTGGCTCAATTGCTCAGTAGTCGTACGTGTATCAGCAATTCGTATGAACCAAATAGTCCATTTTGCCAGAAAAGCAGCCTTCGGGGCCCCGTCGGCTTGATGCGCGCGACGCGGTTCGGGACAATCGCGGGGGCACCGCCTCGGCGAACCGGGGCGCTGAGCAAGGAGTGGGTTCCGGTTATCCCGGAGCCCGAACGCGGACACCCCCGCGATTCCGGTTCTCTTGTCGCCTGCCCTCGCCCGATTATCGCCGTCCAGATGGCGGACCGCAGGTGCGGTTCGGAAGAAGGTGCTCAGGCCTCTCCCGGGCGGGCATCGTGAGCGGATGCCGCGCACCGGCGCGGGGTTTCCCTCCGCGAGCCTGGAACCGACCCCGCCGCCTGCCCGCTCCGCTCATGAGACGGCCGGCCCGACCCGGCGGGATGACGCGGATTATGGGGGTGGCGGAGAGGGCGGGGATAATTGGCGGCTGTTCTGATCGCGCTTTTCCACGCATTGCGCGCAAAACCCGTTTCCCGCTCGCGCCTTTCCCGGCTATAGCGACCTCAACGAATTGATCGTTTGAGCATCACCTTCTCGCGAAACCGGTTTCCATTGTCGCGGGTGATGCTCCCGAGGTGGCGCGATGCATTTGAAGAACGAACCTGAGATCACCCCCGAACTCGTGAAGGCCCATGGCCTGAAGCCCGACGAATATGATCGCTTCGTCGCGCTGATCGGGCGGGTGCCGACCATCACGGAGCTGGGCATCGTCTCGGCGATGTGGAACGAGCATTGCTCCTACAAATCCTCGAAGGTTCACCTGAAAACGCTGCCCACCAAGGGTCCACGCGTGGTCTATGGCCCGGGCGAGAATGCGGGCGTCGTGGATATCGGGGACGGCGATGTCGTGGCCTTCAAGATGGAGAGCCACAACCATCCGAGCTATATCGAGCCCTATCAGGGTGCGACGACCGGCGTGGGCGGCATTTTGCGCGACGTGTTCACCATGGGCGCGCGCCCCGTGGCCTGCCTCAACTTCCTGCGCTTCGGCGCGCCGGATCACCCCAAGACGAAGCATCTCGTGGCGGGCGTGGTCGCTGGCATCGGCGGCTATGGCAACAGCTTTGGCGTGCCGACCGTGGCCGGCTCGGTGGGTTTCCACCCGCGTTACAACGGCAATTGCCTCGTGAATGCGATGGCCGTGGGCATCGCCAAGCGCGAGATGATCTTCACCTCCGAGGCAAGCGGCGTGGGCATGCCGATCGTCTATCTCGGCTCGAAAACGGGCCGCGACGGCATTCATGGCGCGACGATGGCCTCGGCCGAATTCGATGACGCGTCCGAGGAGAAGCGCCCCACCGTGCAGGTCGGGGACCCGTTCGCGGAAAAGCTGCTGCTCGAAGCCTGCCTCGAGATCATGGAAAAGGGCTGCGTCATCGCCATTCAGGATATGGGGGCCGCTGGCCTCACCTGCTCGGCGGTGGAAATGGGTGCGAAGGGGGATCTCGGCATCGAGCTCAACCTTGATTCCGTTCCCTGCCGTGAGCCGGGCATGACCGCCTATGAAATGATGCTCTCCGAGAGCCAGGAGCGCATGCTCATGGTGCTCCACCCCCACAAGGAGGCGGAAGCGCGCGCGATCTTCACGAAATGGGGCCTCGATTTCGCGGTGATCGGCAAGACGACCGATACGCTGCGCTTCGTCATCAAGCATCGCGGCGAGGTGATGGCCGATCTCCCCATCAAGGAGCTCGGCGACAAGGCGCCGGAATACAATCGCCCTTGGGTGGAAACGCCGAAGCGGCTCGCGTTGCGCCGGTCCGAGGTGGAGCCGCCGGTCTCCAACCGCGAGGCTTTGCTGACGCTGCTCGGCTCGCCGGATCTGTGCTCGAAGCGCTGGGTGTGGGAGCAATATGATCACATCATCCAGGGCAACACCGTGCAGCGCCCTGGCGGCGATGCGGCGGTGATCCGCGTGAACGAGGCCGGCAAGGGCCTCGCGGTCACCTGCGATGTCACCCCGCGTTACGTCGAGGCCGACCCGTTCGAGGGCGGCAAGCAGGCGGTGGCCGAGTGCTATCGCAACCTCTCGGCGGTGGGTTCGCTGCCGATCGCGCTGACGGATAACCTCAATTTCGGCAACCCGGAACGCCCGGAAATCATGGGACAATTCGCTTTGGCCGTGCGCGGCATTGGCGAAGCGGCGAGGGTGCTAGAATTCCCGGTCGTCTCAGGGAACGTCAGCCTCTACAACGAAACGAACGGCCAGGGCATTCTCCCCACCCCCACCATCGGCGGCGTGGGGCTGGTTGCGGATGTCACCAAGACCGCGACGCTCGCCTTCAAGAATGCCGGCGATGCCATCATCGTCGTGGGCGAAACCAAGGGCTGGCTCGGCGCCTCGGCCTATCTCGCGACGATCTGCAACCGCGAGGATGGCGCGCCGCCGCCGGTCGATCTCGATGTCGAGAAGCAACGCGGCGGGCTCATCCGCGCGATGATCGAGGCGGGCACCGTGACCGCAGTGCATGATATCTCCGATGGCGGCATCGCTATCGCGCTGGCCGAGATGGCGCTCGCGGGCGGACAGGGCGCGATGATCGCCTCGCATGATGCGGAAGTCCCGCTGCATGCCTGGCTTTTCGGCGAGGATCAAGGCCGCTACATCATCACTTGCGGCGCGCAGCAGGCGGCCTCGCTGGAGTTCCAGCTCAACAGCCTCAACGTTCCCACAACCTTCATCGGCGTGGTGGGCGGCGGGACGTTGACGCTGCCGGGCGAAACGCCCATCTCTCTCAGTGAATTGCGCGAGGCGCATGAAGGCTGGCTGCCTGCCTATATGGGCGCGGAAGCTGCGGAATAAGGGTCAAGACCATGCCGATGAAGGCCGATGACATCGCCACGATGATCAAGGAAGCGCTGCCGGATGCAGAGGTGGAAATCCGCGACCTCGCGGGCGATGGCGACCATTACGCCGCGACCGTCACCTCCGCGGCCTTCAAGGGCCTGCCGAAGGTGAAGCAGCATCAGCTAGTTTATGCCGCTCTCAAGGGCAATATGGGCGGGGTTCTCCACGCTCTGGCGCTCACGACGGTAGCGAAGTAAGCTCACACGCATCCGCCGCCCTTGAAGCGGTGAGAGGAGGAAAAAATGTCCGGAATCAACGCCTTCATCGACAACGAAGTGAAATCGAACGACGTGGTGCTCTTCATGAAGGGCACGCCGCAATTCCCGATGTGCGGGTTTTCCGGCCAGGTTGTGCAGATTCTCGATTATGTCGGCGCGCCCTACAAGGCGCATAACGTGCTCGACAATGCAGAACTGCGCCAGGGCATCAAGGATTATGCCAACTGGCCGACCATTCCGCAGCTCTACATCAAGGGCGAGTTCATCGGCGGCTGCGATATCGTGCGCGAGATGTTCCAGTCCGGCGAACTGGCCGAGACGCTCGCGGCCAATGGTATCGCAGTGAAGAAGGCAGGCTGAGGCCCGCTTTTCTATGCTCTTGCGCTTCACGGCGCCGCTCTGGCTCTGGCAGGGCAAGGGCGCGTGGCACTTCATCACGTTGCCCGAAGATGAATCGCAGGTCATCCGCATGGCCGTGCCTCGACGAGGCTGGGGCAGCGTGCGGGTGACAGCGAGCATCGGCGAAAGCCGTTGGCAGACCTCGATTTTCCCCGACACCAAGCGCAACGCCTATCTGCTGCCAGTCAAGAGCGAGATCCGCAAAGCGGAAGGACTCGTCGTGGGCGAGGCAGTGGATGTGAGCCTGAGCCTCGACTTATGATCATGGCGCGCGCCCCAGAGCCTTGCCGATGAAGGCGAAGGCATCCGGCGAGGACCATTCCGCCGGCCCCGCGAGATAGGCGAGTTCGCAGCCATTTTTATCGAGCAGGATGGTCGTGGGCATGCCGAAAGCGCGACCCACCGCCTTGAGATCCTGAAAGATTTTCGCGGATGGGTCGGCATATTGCGCCAGCGCCTTCACGCCCACCTCATCGAGGAACTGCTTCGGCTTGTCGAAATTGCGGGTGTCGATATTGATCGCGACCACCTCGAAATCCGCGCCGCCATAGGCCTTCTGGAGGCGATCCAAAGCGGGCATTTCGTGCCGGCAGGGCGCGCACCATGTCGCCCAGAGGTTCACCAGCACCGCCTTGCCCCGGAAAGAAGTGAGCGTGGTGTCACGCCCCTCGGGCGTCTTGAAGCTGAGGTCGATCAGCCGCGCGGGCTCCGTGGGGATCTGAAGCGCCGCAACCTCGCCCTTCGCGAGCGGCTTCAACGCCGCCGTGAGCGGCTGCGCCGCCTTGCAGGCCGCGACATCCGGCGAAGTTGGCTTGAACAGCTTGTCGATCCCGCCGAAGGCATATAGCGAAGCGCCGAGCAAAATGACGCCCATGAGCAAGGGACCGGCCAGCGCTTTCAGCGTGGAGCGGGCGGGCTTTGGGGAGGTCATCGGCGGGCACCTTCGGAGTTCAAAATGGCCAACGAAATGTGGGGCGGACGGTTTGCGGAAGGCCCGGCCGCCATCATGCAGGAGATCAATGCTTCGATCTCGTTCGACAAGAGGCTGGCGGATCAGGATATCCGCGGCTCAATCGCGCAGGCCGAGATGCTCTCTGCTCAGGGCATCATCGATGCGCAATCGGCGGAAGCGATCATCCAGGGGCTGAAGAACGTCAAGGCGGAAATCGACGCCGGGTCGTTCACGTTCAAGGCATCACTGGAAGACATTCACATGAATGTCGAGGCGCGATTGGCCGAAATCGTGGGCAAGCCGGCGGGGCGCTTGCACACCGCGCGCTCGCGGAATGATCAGGTCGCGACCGATTTCCGCCTCTATGTGCGCGATTCCATCGACATGATCGATGCCGCGCTGAAGGATCTGCAGCAGGCGCTCGCCGAGAAGGCGCTGACACATGCGGGCACGGTGATGCCCGGCTTCACGCATTTGCAGAGCGCGCAGCCCGTTACCTTCGGGCATCATCTGATGGCCTATGTGGAAATGCTCTCGCGCGATCGCGGCCGCTTCGCCGATGCGCGGCGACGGCTGAATGAATGCCCGCTGGGCGCGGCCGCGCTCGCCGGCACATCCTTCCCGATCGACCGCGACCGCACGGCGAAGGCTTTGGGCTTTGACAGGCCAACCGCGAACAGTCTCGATTCGGTGTCGGATCGGGATTTCGCGCTGGAGACGCTCGCGGCTGTCTCGATCCTCGCGATGCATCTCTCGCGCTTTGCCGAGGAGATCGTGATCTGGACATCCGCGCAGTTTGCCTTCGTGAAGCTCTCGGACAAGTTCACGACCGGCTCCTCCATCATGCCGCAGAAGCGCAACCCCGATGCCGCCGAACTGGTGCGCGCCAAGACAGGCCGCATTTTCGGTTCGCTGATCGGTCTGCTCACGGTGATGAAGGGCCTGACCCTCGCTTATGCGAAGGACATGCAGGAAGACAAGGAGCAGACCTTCGATGCCCTTGATTCCATTGCGCTTTGCATCGCTTCGACCGCCGGCATGGTGCGCGACATGGAGCCCGATGCGAAGCGCCTGAAAAAGGCGGCTTCCTCGGGCTATGCCACAGCGACCGACCTCGCGGATTGGCTCGTGCGCGTGCTCAACATGCCGTTCCGCGAGGCGCATCACGTCACCGGGCGCATTGTCGGCATTGCCAGTGCAAAGGGCGTGGACCTCGAAAAACTCTCGCTCGGCGAGATGCAGGCGGTCGAACCGCGTATCACCGGCGCGATTTTCGACGTGCTCGGCGTTACGAATTCGGTGAAAAGCCGCACGAGCTATGGCGGCACCGCACCGGCCAATGTGCGGATGCAGGCAAAGAAATGGCTGGCGAAGCTGGCGAAGTGAAGCACGGCGCGGGCATGACACGCCCCGCCCTGCATGTTAGGCAGGCGCAACGCTGAAGCATTTTCAAGCGAAGTGGGAACCGGTTCGCGTGAAGAAAATGCGACAAAACAAAAGAGATCGATTTTCGGACTATCAGGACGAAAATCGATCTGAGCTTGGGCTTTCGACAATGATCGTTTCGTCGCGCATGAAAATGCTGATCGTGGCTCTCGCAGCCAGCACGATGCTCACGGCCTGCGGCAAACGCGGCCCGCTGGAAGCACCGCCCGGCACCACGGCCGCTCCGGCCGAAACCAATGCGGATGGCACAGCCCGTGGCGAATTGCGCCCCAAGCGCACACCCATCCTTCCGCCAAAGCGCGACCTTTTCATCGACCGCCTGCTCGACTGAGCGCGGGCCGGAGCCCCCATGCATCACTTTGATTACAAGAACGGCGTGCTTCATGCCGAAGGCGTGGACCTCAACGCGATCGCGCGTGAGGTGGGAACGCCGGTTTATGTCTATTCCAGCGCCACGCTGGAGCGGCATTATCGCGTCTTCAAGGAAGCCGTGGGCGAGAAAAGCCACGTTTTCTACGCCGTTAAAGCCAACGGCAATCTCGGCGTGCTGATGACCCTCGCGAAGCTGGGCGCGGGTGCGGATACGGTCTCCGAGGGCGAGATCCGCAAGGCGCTGGCGGCGGGCATTCCCGCCAGCCGCATCGTGTTTTCCGGCGTCGGCAAGAGCGCGGATGAACTCGCTTTCGCCGTGGAAGCCGGCATCTATCAGGTGAATGTCGAGAGCGAGGGCGAACTCGAAGTGCTCTCGAAAATCGCGGAAGCGCGAGGCAAGCGGCAAGCCATCGTGCTGCGCCTGAACCCGGAAATCGGCGCGGGCGGGCACGCGAAAATCACCACAGGGGGGGCTGCGAACAAGTTCGGCGTTTCCCTCGGGGAGGCGGAACGGCTCTACATCCGCGCCGCGAACATGCCGGGCGTGGCCATCAAGGGCCTCGCCCTGCATATCGGCAGCCAGATCTTCGATTTCGCGGCGCTGGAAGCCGCTTTCCGCCGCATGCGCGCGCTCATCGAGAAGCTCGCCGCGCAGGGCCTGCCCGCAAGCCGGCTGGATTTCGGCGGCGGCGTGGGCGTGCCGTATGAAATCGGCTATCCCTTCGATTATGGCACCGACAGCCTGCAAACCTATGGCAAGATGGTGCGCGAGGTGACGCAAGGCCTCGATCTGGAATTCGGCTTCGAGCCGGGCCGCGTCATCGCCGGCAATGCCGGCCTGCTGCTCACCAAGGTGCTCTACCTCAACGAGCGCGCCGACAAGACCTTCGTGGTGGTCGATGCCGCGATGAATGATCTCCTCCGTCCCGCGATGTATGAGGCGCATCACGAGATCTGGCCGGTGCGGCAATCTACCGGCACGAAGCGCGCCTACGATGTGGTCGGTCCGATCTGCGAATCATCCGACACGTTCGCGACCGCACGCGAATTGCCGGAACTGAAACCGGATGATCTCGTTGCGATCATGACCGCCGGGGCCTATGGCGCCTCGATGTCCTCGACCTACAACCAGCGCCTTCTGGTGCCGGAAGTGCTTGTGAAGGATGGGGAATTCGCGATTACCCGCCCGCGCCAGACCTTCGAGGAACTACTGGGCACGGATCGTGCGCCCGGCTGGCTCGCATAAGCCTGCGACGCCTGATCACGCGAAAGCGATCCGGATAACGTTTGGCCGCACTGGCCAAAGCCCGCGAACGTGCTAGCTTTCCCTTTGGGGGCGAGTGACGGAGCGGCGATGCCAAACCCGAATGAGCGGATGAGCCAGAACGACGACCGGACAGCCCTGACCCGCGCCGATGGCGCGGCGGCTTCCCGCGTGCTTGGCCTGCGTTTCCATCGCACGGCTTTTGCGCTGTTCGTGGAGCGGCTCGCGCCGCTGCTTATTGGCCCTCTTTCGCTGGTTCTTCTCTTCGTTGCGCTTGCATGGACCGGCTGGCCCGCCATGCTTGAGCCTTTGGGCCGCGCTCTGCTGGCCGGGGCCTTCGCGGCCGGGCTTGCCGTGCTCTCCTTCCCGCTCCTGCGCTTCCGCCTGCCGAGCATGGCAGAGGTGGAAAAGCGGCTCGATCTCTCCCGGCCCGAGATGCATCGCCCGTTGGCGACTTTGGCCGATCAACCACCGCCCGGCACCGATCCGGTTGCTTTGGCCGTGTGGGAAGCGCATCAGGCGCGCGCTCGCACCCTGCTCGGCAGGCTGGAAGCCGCACCCGGCGATGCGCGCCTGCGCTGGCGTGATCCGCTGGCCTTACGCATCGTGGCGCCGCTCGCGCTGGTCGCAGCGGCCTTCATGGCTGGCGATGAACGGCAGGCGCGTTTCGCCGCCGCTTTCGATTTTTCCACGCCGCTCACGCCGCCGGTTCCGCCCCGGCTCGATGCATGGATCGATCCGCCGGCCTATACCGGTCGCCCGCCGATCTTCCTCACGGGCACGGTGACGCTCCAGCCCGGCGAGGCCGTGCGCGCGCCAATTGGCTCGATTCTCACGGTGCGCACCACGCGCGGCACCGGCTCTAAGCCGGATGAAGCCGCGCATGTCACGCTTCAGCATGGTGCCGGGCTCGAACCGGTGAAGGAGGCGACTGCTCCCACCGGCCAGCCCGCGCCCGCCGCTCAGGCCAAGCCGGGAATCGAAACGGTTCGCCGCTCGGTGACCGGCAATGATCTGCTGAAAATCATCCGCGAGGGGCGTGAAATCGCACAGATTCCCATCGCGGTGATCCCGGATCGCCCGCCGGCGGTGGAACTCGCGGAAGCACGGGCCGAAAGCGCCTCGCCCGAGCGGCAGAGCCCCGGCGGCATTCGCCTCACCTTCACGCTTGACGATGATTACGGCATCGCCAAGGGCGAGGTGGTGATGGAACGCGCGGCCAATCCGCGCCCCGGCCACACGCCGCGCACGCTCTACCCCGCGCCGCGCGCCGACCTGCCCCTGCGCCTCGGACAGGGCGAAATCGCCATCCCCACGGAAGAGCACCCCTGGGCCGGCGAGGAAGTCACCGTCAAGATCCGCGTCGAGGACGATATCGGCCAGAAGGGCGAGAGCGAGACGAAAACCGTGCGCCTGCCGCAGAAGCCGTTCTCGCACCCGCTCGCGCGTGCGCTGGTGGAGCAACGCCGCAATCTCGTTTTCGCGCCGGATTTCCGGCAGGATGTGGTGTTCGCCTTCGATGCGCTGCTCTTCGAGCCCGAGCGGTTCACGCCCAATGCGGGCGAATACCTCATGCTCGACAGCCTTCGGCAGGGCATCCGCTCCGCGCGCGGGGATGAGCAACTGAAGGAGATGGTCGATCGCCTCTGGGAGGTCGCGCTCTACCTCGAAAACGGCGATATGAGCGAGGCCGAACGCCGCCTGCGCGAGGCCGAGCAGCGCCTGCGCGAGGCGCTGGAACGCGAGGCCCCGCAGAACGAAATCCGCCGCCTGACGCAGGAATTGCGTCGCGCGATGGAGGAATTCCTGCGCGAATTCGCCGAGCGTTCGCTGCGCGACCGCAACGAGAACACGCAGGATCGCTCGCCGGTGAACCCCGAGCGTTACCTCACGCAGCGCGATCTGCAGGATATGCTCCGCAAGATCGAGGAGATGGCGCGTTCCGGCAATATGGCCGAGGCGCGTCGCATGCTGGAGGAACTGCGCCAGCTGATGGAGCAGCTCCGCACGGCGCGTCGCCAACAGACCGACCCGCGCATGCAGGAACTCGGTCGGCAGATCGAGGAGCTGGATCGTCTCCAGCGCGAGCAGCGCGACCTGCGGGATCGCACGTTCCGGCAGGGTCAACAGCAGCGCCAGCAGCAACGCGGACAGCAGAACCAGCAGGGCCAGCGCCAGCAAGGGCAGCGCGGCCAGCAGGGTCAACAGGGCCAGCAAGGCGGCGAACAGGGCGAGATGACCGAGCAGCAGCTGCGCGACATGCAACAGGCCCTGCGTGATCGTCTCCAGCAATTGCGGGATCGCCTGAAAGAGCGCGGCATGCAGGAAGGCGAAGGCTTCGGTGAGGCCGACCAGGGCATGGGTGATGCCGAGGGCCAGTTAGGCCAGGGCCAGCCCGGACAGGCGACCGAGGGGCAGCAGCGCGCGCTGGATGGCCTGGGCCGCGCCGCCGAGGGCATGGCGCAGCAGCTTCAGCAGCAGATGGGCGAAAACCCCGGCGAAGGCGAAGGCGAGGGCCCGGGCGAACCCGGCCCCGGCATGCGCGGCCGCGCGGAGAATCGCACCGATCCGCTCGGGCGTCCGCAGGCCAACCAGCGCCGCGACGTGGAAGACGGCAACCGCTTCGACGTGCCGGACCGCGATTCGCTTCAGGGCTCCATCAGCGAGCGTGCCGAGCGGGTCTTGCGCGAATTGCGCAAGCGCCTCGGCGAGTTCGAGCGCCCGCGCGAGGAGCTTGAATATCTCGAGCGGCTTCTGCGCCAGCGGTGATTCTTGATCCCTCGCGAAGGCACGGGGCCGCGACGATATCGCCAGCCCCCTTTCCCGCGTTCCGCGTTATCTCTAAAGGCAGGCGAGCGCTGGAGGGCCCGACATGAACATGGTGATGAACATCTCGATCGCGGCCGTGGCCGTGGTTTTGTTCCTCGGGCTTTTCAACATGCTCCGGGGCGGCTCGCCCAACCGCTCGCAGCAATTGATGCGCCTGCGCATCATCCTGCAATTCGTGGCGATCATCGCCATCATGGTCGTGGTCTATTTCAAGCAGGCCTGAAGCGGCTTTTTCCAAAGGGTTAACCATAAGGGCGGATGGTGGCGGCGATGCGCCGCGCCCTGCCCGCCCTCTGCCTGCTGCTAATCGCGCTGCCTGCGCGAAGCGAAGAATGGCGCGCACCGGAACTGCGCCTCGGCCTTCTCGCGCATGATATCGCGGGCGCGGAAACCGGCTCGGTTAGCCTTGCAGGCGATGTGCTGTTCACGATTCCCGGTCGCGAGAAGGCAGGCAGCCTCGGCATTCTCATCCCGCGCGTGCAATTCGGCGCGATTGTGAACCCCGCCGGACGCACCTCCATCGCGCATGCCGGAATCGCGTGGCAGGTGGATCTTTTCGGCGGGTTTTTCGCAGAAGCCGGGTTCGGCCTTGCGACTCACGATGGGCCGACGGGCCTTGCGAGTCGACCGGGCCATGCGGCGCTCGGCTGCCGGCTGCTCTTCCGCGAGGCGGGTGGCCTCGGCTACCGATTCGGTAGCAGGTGGAGTGTGCTGGCATCCGTGGAGCATTTCTCAAATGGCGGGGCCTGCACGCGCAATCGCGGCCTGACACATGCGGGCTTGCGGATGAGCTATCAATTCTAGGCGCATTTTCCGGCCAAGTGGTCGCCGGTTGGCCAAGAGAAAATGCGACCAGGCAAGAATGGCGGCCAATCGCCGCTCAAATTGCCGCTTGAATTTGCCGGCCAAAGCGCCACAACCCCAAACATGGTCAAGCTCAACCGCATCTATACGAAAACCGGCGACGACGGCACCACGGGCCTCGGCGATGGCTCCCGCGTTCTGAAATACGATCTGCGTGTCGAAAGTTACGGCGCGGTGGACGAGGCGAACGCGACGATTGGCCTCGCACGATTGCACACCGCTGCCGAGCCGGAGGTCGATGCGATTCTCGCGCGAATCCAGAATGATCTCTTCGACCTTGGCGCGGATCTCTGCACGCCCGAGAGTGATCAGGATCTCGGCTACGAGCCCCTGCGAATCGTGGAGAGCCAGGTCGAAAGGCTGGAGGCCGAGATCGACGCAATGAATGCGCGTCTCAAGCCACTGAAAAGCTTCATCCTTCCTGGTGGTTCGCCTGCTTCCGCCTATCTCCATCTCGCGCGCACCACCGTGCGCCGCGCCGAGCGGATGATGGTGCAGCTCTCCGGCAAGAAGGGCGAAACGGTGAGCGGCCCCGCGCTTCGCTACATGAACCGCCTGTCGGACCTGCTCTTCGTGCTGGGCCGCGTGACGAATGCCGATGGCACGAAAGATGTGCTGTGGGTGCCTGGCCTGACGCGCAGCGAGAATGGCTGAACGCCCTTCCCTTCCGACCAAAGACCCAGCAAAATGCGCCCCTGTTCGGGGTGACAGTCCGGGACGCGCTTGGTATACCACCGCACCCGTTCGCTAGGCCGGCCCGAAAAGCCCGATCTTGCATCGTGGATGAAATTAGTTCATATGTAAACTAAATGAAGGTCGCTGCTTCCGGGAAGCGGCCTTCGGGGTGGAACAGAGCGGCATTTCAGCCGCACGGAAGCAGGGCTTTGCCATGAAAATTCTGGTCCCCGTGAAGCGGGTGGTCGATTACAACGTGAAGATCCGCGTGAAGCCGGATGGCTCGGGGGTAGATCTCGCGAACGTCAAGATGAGCATGAACCCCTTCGACGAGATTGCCGTCGAGGAGGCCCTGCGCATCAAGGAAGCGGGCAAGGCGACCGAGGTTGTGCTGGTTTCGATCGGTCCGGCGGGCGCGGCGGAGACCATCCGCACGGGCCTCGCCATGGGCGCTGATCGCGGCATCCTCGTGAAAACCGACGCGACCGTGGAACCCCTCGCCGTGGCGAAGATCCTGAAGGCGGTGATCGCGAATGAGGCGCCGGGCCTCGTCATCATGGGCAAGCAGGCGATCGACGACGACATGAACGCCACGGGCCAGATGCTCGGCGCGCTGCTCGGCTGGCCGCAAGGCACCTTCGCTTCCAAGGTGGAACTCACCGGTGACGGCGTGAACGTGACGCGCGAAGTGGATGGCGGCTTGCAGAAAGTGGCGCTCGCCATGCCTGCGATCGTCACCACCGATCTGCGCCTCAACGAGCCGCGCTATGCCTCGCTGCCGAACATCATGAAGGCGAAGAAGAAGCCGCTCGACGAAACCGCGCCGGAGGCGCTGGGCGTCGATATCAGCCCGCGCCTTGAGGTGGTGAAGACCACCGAACCCGCGACCCGCAAGGCGGGCGTGAAGGTGGGCTCGGTGCAGGAACTCGTCCAGAAGCTGAAGAATGAAGCGGGAGTGATCTGACCATGGCCGCGCTTGTTGTTGCTGAACACTCCAACGCCGCCCTCAACGAGGCGACCCACAAGGCCGTGAGCGCCGCAGCCGCGCTGGGCGGCCCAGTGCATGTGCTGGTGGCCGGCCAGAATGCGGGCGCAGCTGCGGCGGCCGCCGGCGGAATCGCCGGTGTCGAGAAGGTGCTGAATGCCGATGGCGCGGAATATGCCCATCAACTCGCCGAGCCCGTTTCGGCGCTGATCGTGAGCCTCGCGGGCGGCTATGACGCCATCGTCTTCCCCGCCACCGCCAACGGCAAGAACACCGCCCCGCGCGTGGCGGCCCTGCTCGATGTG
>JALOTF010000065.1 GCA_025458025.1 Beijerinckiaceae bacterium
ATCGACGAGGCGCTCACGCATGTCTCAGTGTCGCTGCCGGGTGGGAAATCCTACCAGCGACTGGAATATCTCGGCGATCGCGTGCTGGGGCTCGTCATTTCCGAGATGCTGTTCGAAGCTTTCCCCAAGGCGCCGGAGGGCGATCTCTCCCGCCGGCTCGCCGATCTCGTGCGCAAGGAGACATGCGCGGAAATCGCGCGGGGCTGGGCGCTGGGCGACCATCTCCGACTGGGGGAGGGGGAGCGGCGCTCGGGTGCCAAAAAGCGCGACGCCCTTCTCGGCGATGCCTGCGAGGCCGTGCTCGGCGCGGTATTCCGTGATGGTGGTTTCGAGGCGGCGAAGGTTCTCATCCGCACTCACTGGGAGGCGCGGATGCATGAGCCGCTGATCGCGCCGAAAGATCCGAAGACAAGGCTTCAGGAATTCGTGCAGGCGAAAGGTCTGGCTGTGCCGCGTTATCAGGATGTCGGGCGTTCGGGTCCGGATCATGCTCCGGTCTTCGAGGTCGCGGTGCTGGTGGACGGCTATCCGCCAGCTGCCGCCCGCGGCCCCTCGAAACGCGTGGCGGAGCGTGCCGCAGCAGAAGCGTGGCTTGCCCGCGAAGGAGTGGAATCATGACGGTGGAAGCCGGAAATGCGGAGACGCGCTGCGGCTTCGTGGCGCTGATCGGTGCGCCGAATGCCGGAAAATCGACGCTGCTCAACGCGCTCGTGGGCGCGAAGGTGTCGATTGTCTCGCGCAAGGTGCAGACCACCCGCACGCAGGTGCGCGGCATCGCGCTCGAAGGGCAGACGCAGATCGTCTTCGTCGATACGCCGGGCATCTTCCGACCGAAGCGTCGGCTTGAGACGGCCATGGTGACCTCCGCCTGGGGCGGCGCGGCGGATGCCGATGTCGTCGCGGTGCTGGTGGACGTCACCCGCCACAAGGACGAGGCGCAGGAAGCGGTGCTCGCGCGGCTGGAGGAGATTCGCCAGCCGAAGATCCTGATCCTCAACAAGATCGACCTCGTGAGCCGCGACGAGTTGCTGGCCATCGCGCAATCGCTCAACGAACGCGCGAAGTTCGAGGCGACCTTCATGATCTCCGCGCTCACGGGCTCGGGCGTCAAAGATATTCTTGCCGATCTCGGCAAGCGCCTGCCGAAGGGCCCATGGCTCTACCCGGAGGACGAGATTTCCGATGCGCCCTTGCGCTTCCTCGCGGCGGAAATCACCCGCGAGAAGATTTTCGAGCGCCTTCATGATGAGCTTCCCTACCGCTCCACGGTGGAAACCGAGAGCTGGAAGGTGCTGAAGAAGGGCGAAGTGCGCGTCGAGCAGGTGATCTACGTCGAGCGCGAAAGCCAGCGGAAGATCATGCTTGGCGAGAAGGGCCGCACCATCAAGGCCATTGGTTCGGCGGCGCGCGCGGAAATCTCGGAAGCCGCGGAAACCAAGGTGCATCTCTTCCTCTTCGTGAAGGTGCGCGAGAACTGGACCGACGACCCCGAGCGCTACCGCGAGATGGGCCTCGAATTCCCGAAAGAGCCGAAGGGCTGAGCCATCATGGAATGGCGCGACGAGGGCCTCGTTCTCGCCACGCGCCGCCATGGCGAGCGTGACGCCATCCTTGAGGTGATGACCGAAGCGCATGGCCGGCATCTCGGCCTCGTGCGCGGCGGGCGTTCCAGCCGCATTGCGCCCATGCTCCAGCCGGGCAACCGGGTCGCACTGGTCTGGCGCGCGCGGCTGGAGGAGCATCTCGGCCAGTTCACGGCGGAAACGCTGGAGGCGCGGGCAGGGCAGGTGCTGGCCTCGCCGCTGGCGCTTCATGCGGTCAATCATCTTGGCGTGCTGCTGCGCCTGCTGCCCGAGCGCGAGCCGCATGAGCAGGTCTATGCTGCGGCCGATGGCCTCTGCGGCCTGCTGGGAGTGCCGCGCCTGCTGGCCGAAACGCTCGTGCGCTTCGAGTTGATGATCCTGCGCGAACTGGGCTTCGGGCTGGATCTGTTAGAATGCGCCGCGACCGGGCGGCGCGATGAACTGGTCTATGTCTCACCGAAATCCGGGCGGGCCGTGAGCCGGGAAGCGGGCGAGCCCTATGCCCCGAAGCTGCTCGCGCTACCGGATTTCCTGCATGCCGCACCCTCAAGCCCGGGTGATACGCCGCCCATGACGGAGTTGATGGCGGGGTTTCGCCTCAGCGGCTTCTTCCTGGAACGGCATGTCTTCGAGCCGCGGGCGCTGCCGCCCAGCGCGGGGCGTGCGGCGTTTCTATCGTTGCTCCAGGTGGATGCTGACCGGGGTTAGGGCGCAGAACTCTGTTGTTAGAGGAGAATTTTAGGGATCTTTCTCATCGGTTTATTTCAGTTTGACAACATAGGGTGCGCGCGACCTAGGAGAGGATCATGCGGGCTGCAGAAGCAGTACGTCGTTTTGCGCGGCACCAGGGCGGCACCGTGGCGTTGCTGTTCGCCCTGTCGTTGCCGGCGTTGCTCGGCGGCATGGGGCTGGCCGTCGACTATGCGACAATTGCGCGCCAGCAAGCGAGCGTGCAATCCGCGGCAGACAGTGCCGCACTCAATGCCGCGCGCGAACTCATCATCTCCGAACCAACCTTGAGCCGCGTGCAAGCCGTTGCGAAGCGTACGGTGGATTCCATGCTCGCCGAGCGAGGGAGGAGGGCGGACTGGACTGTGGAAACCAAACTCACGGATGCCAATAAATCCGTGGTGGTCAATGTCAGCCGGCCGTTGAAGCCGATGTTCCAGAAGGTTTATGCCCTGCTTGGCATCGCGCCCGATCCGTGGGTTGCGGACATGAGCGCGACGGCGCGCCTGTCGCATAATTCCAAGCTGTGCCTGCTGCTGATGGGCGACAACTACACTGCCCTCACACTGCAGAAGAACGCACGCCTCACCGGCGCCCAATGCTCTATCCATTCGAATTCACGCTCGCGTGATGGCATCGTGCTGGCCGAAGGGGCGAAACTCACGGCTGATCTCGTCTGCTCACGCGGCGGCATCCGGAATAACGGTTCGACTGTTCTCACGGATGTGCTCAACGATTGCCCGCCGGTGGTGGACCCACTCCGCAACCGGACTGCACCGGTGCAGGGTTCCTGCACCTCGCCCTCGCGGCAGGTGATTTCATCGGGCATGGTCACACTCAGTCCCGGTACTTATTGCGGCGGCATTGAAATCAAGGGCACGGCGCAGGTGCAGTTCAATCCGGGGATTTACATCTTCCTGAACGGCGACCTGAACGTCTGGCAGAACGCGGAAATCCGCGGCCAGAATGTCGGTTTCTATTTCAAGGGGCAGTCTTCCTATTTCCGCTTCCGCGATAACGCCCTTGTCGAACTGACGGGCCCGAAGGATGGCGTCATGTCGGGCATCCTGCTCTGGCGGGATCGCACCAACAACGTGGCGGACCGCATGGCGGGCATCAATTCATCCGCCACCAATGCGATCAACGCAAACCGGGCGAACAAGCTCACCGGCACCATTTACCTGCCGGAAGGGCAACTTTACATCGGAGCGAAGGCGCCGGTGGCGCAGATTTCGGATTACACCGTCATCCTCGCGCGCAAGCTCGAATTGTTCGACGGCCCGAATCTGGTGCTGAACACCAATTATGGTGGCTCGGATGTGCCGGTCCCGCAGGATCTGGGCCCGATTGGCCTCAAGGACCTCCGCCTGATGAACTGAGGCCAATGGGCTTCGAAAATACCCCGGTTTTTCGCCGATCCTCATCGTTTTCACGGCATTCTGTCGTGATCGGTTAAGGAGATTTCGCAACCGGATTTTTCCACTTCCCGCGCTACAGCCATTGTGGAATGCACGATGTGCGGGAGTGTTCAACGGTTGAAACCGTTTCTGCCCCAATGCCTTGGAAAGCTTGAGCGGATCATTCGCCAGCCTAAATCCATGTCCGGTCGGGAGAGTGGCTCTGCGGGTGTAATTTTCGCGCTCGCGCTTCCCGCATTGCTCGGCCTGATTGGTGGCGCGGTCGATTATGCCGCCATCACCAAGGACCAGACGCGCCTGCAATCGGCCGCTGATGCGACCGCATTGTCCATCGCCCGCGAGATGACCCTCGGCCCCATGACACAGGACCGGGTGCAGGCTCTGGCCACAAGCTACTCCGCCGCGAATTTCGGGGCCACGGTTGCCGCAATTGGCACGCTGGTCGAAAACGGCATGGCTGTGAAGGTGAGCTTGCAGAAAGCTGCCGAAGTGCCGCTCGGCATCCTGCCGATGCTGGCCGGTGTAACCGATGTCGCGGCCTCGGCGACTGCGCGCGTCAACGCCAATCCGAGCCCGACCAAGCTCTGCGTGCTCTCCCTCGGCGAGAAGACGAATGGCGGCATCTTCATGCACAACAATTCGGTGATTTCGGCGCCGGAATGCATGCTGCAATCGAATTCGACCGTGCGCGAGGCGATGATCATCCAGCAAGGTTCGCAATTGACAGCCAATCTTGCTTGCGCGCGCGGCGGCATTTCAAACAGCGCAGGCGTCGTCCGGACGACCTTGCTCACGGATTGCCCTCCCATCAACAACCCGCTGGCGAACAAGCCCGAGCCGTCGACGCTCGGTCCCTGCCTTGCCAATAAGTTGGTGGTGAAGGGCACAGAGCGGCGAACGCTGTCGCCCGGCATCTATTGCAATGGGGTCACCATCGAGGGGAATGCGCAGGTCACGCTCTCGCCGGGCGTCTTCGTGTTCCGCGGCGGCCCGCTGGTGGTCTCCCAGAATGGCGAATTGCTGGGCAATGGCGTTACACTGATGTTCTCCGGCCGGAAAGCCTATTTCCGCTTCCTCGACAACAGCCTGATCCGCATCTCTGCCCCGACCTCCGGCCTCAGCGCCGGCATGTTGATTTGGGAATCGAGCACTTTCATCAAGGGGCTCAATTCCTGGCAGAATGGCGGTTGCGGCGGAAATGGCAACGACGATGATGATGACAACGGCGTGCTGGGCTGCACGACACAGGTTGTCGGCAAGATTTTGCCGAAAAAGACCAACGAGCACCACATCAATTCCGATCGCGCCCGCGAACTCACCGGCACGATCTATCTGCGCGACGGCCTGTTGCTTGTGGACAGCCGCCGCCCCGTGGCGGACCAGTCGCCCTTCACCGTTCTCGTTGTGAACAAGCTGGATCTCTATGATGGCCCGAACCTGATGCTGAACTCCAATTACGGCGGTGCAGCCATTCCGGTGCCGCCCGGTCTCGGCCCTATCGGCAGCAAGAATGTGCGGCTCGGGTATTGAATGATGATCAGACTTTTCCGGGATGTGCTGGCGCGCGCGCGCCGCGATGAACACGGCGGAAGCGCCGTGCTGTTCGCGCTCTCACTGCCGGTTGTGATCGGGGTTCTCGGCGGGGCGGTGGATTTCGCGAGCCTCTCCCAGCAGCGCTCCTCCATCCAAAGCCTCACCGATGCGACCGCACTGTCCATCGCGCGGCAGATGACGATGATGCGGATGACCGATACGCAGCTGCAATCGGCCGCCGAGCAGTTTGCCGTGGCCAATGGCGCAGCCTCAGGCCTCAAATCAATCCTGGTCACGACCACACCCAGCACGGATCGGCTGGCGGTCAGCGTGGTGCTCAGCGCGGCAGCTGCCACACCGCTGGGCATCGCGCCCGCTTTGGTGAGCGTGACAAAACTGGAAGCGAAGGCGCAGGCCCGCGTGGGCCAGCAGAGCAAGCTGTGCCTGCTTTCCCTCTCGGATACACCCTCCAACGAATTCGTGGGCGGAATGTTCGTCACGCCGGAAAAGACCGGCATCGATATCCGCGCCGGCGCGCGCCTTAAGGCCCCGGATTGCCTCATCCAGACGAATATTGCTGGGCCGGCAGCCATGCGCGTTGCATCCGGCGCGACGGTCACGGCGGCCATTCTCTGTGCCGTCGGCGGCATCCAGAATGCGGGCGGCACGGTCGAGGCAGCCGTGATCGATTCCTGCCCCAGGCTGCGCAACCCGATGGACAGCCGCCCCTACCCGAATGTGGGCCAGAACTGCGAGACCAAGCCCTACAAGGATATCGTGCTGACTGCCGGTACACACGTGCTGAATGCCGGAAATTACTGCGGCAACATCACGATTTCGGGCGATGCGAAGGTTCGCCTCTCGCCGGGCACATTTGCCATTCAGGGCAAGCTGACCGTGAGCGGCAATGCCGAACTCACCGGCACCAATGTCGGCCTCTATCTCTGGGGCGGCAAGGCCAGCAAGAATGCGTTTGCGAAGTTCGCCTTCCTCGAGAACGCCCTGATCGATCTGTCCGGGCCCGAGACCGGCCCCATGGCGGGTTTCGTCATCTGGGAAGGCATCAATGGTGCTGCCTTCGATCTCAGCAGCGGTGTCGCCAACACCAATTTCCACCAGATCAGCACGGCCCGTGCGCGCCGCCTCAACGGCACGATCTACCTGCCCGGTGGCCGGTTGCTGATCGACGCGCCTGTGCGCGTGGCGGAGGAGAGCGATTACACCGTGCTGGTGGTAAACCGGCTGGATCTCGCCTTCGGGCCGATGCTGGTGCTCAACTCCAACTACGCGAAATCCCGCGTGCCGGTGCCCGATGGCTATGGCCCGATTGGTGCGCGCAATGTGCGTCTTGTGCAGTAGAAGCGGGAAAAACCGCGGACTGCCCACAGCCAAGCGCGCCGTGCAGCTTTACGCGAATCACCCCATCCTCTAGCCCGGAGGCATGGGAAAACCGGTCGAACCGCCGCCTGAAGACGCCACCGAAATCGTTCCGCTGCGCGAGGCGCTTGAGGAGCGTTACCTCGCCTATGCGCTCTCGACCATCATGCATCGCGCGCTGCCCGATGCGCGCGACGGCCTGAAGCCGGTTCATCGCCGCATTCTCTACGGCATGCACCTTTTGCGGCTGAACCCCGCGGCCCCTTTCAAAAAGAGCGCGAAGATCGTCGGCGACGTGATGGGCACGTTCCATCCGCATGGCGATCAGGCGATCTACGATGCCCTCGTGCGTTTGGCGCAGGATTTCTCCTCGCGTTATCCGCTGGTGGATGGACAGGGCAATTTCGGCAATATCGATGGCGATGGCGCGGCGGCCTATCGCTACACCGAAGCGCGGATGACCGAAGTTGCGCGCCTGCTGCTCGACGGAATCGACGAGGATGCTGTCGCCTTCCGCCCCAATTACGATGGCCTGAACGAGGAGCCCATCGTGCTCCCCGGCGCCTTCCCGAACCTGCTCGCCAATGGCGCGCAGGGCATCGCGGTGGGCATGGCGACTTCGATTCCGCCGCACAACGCGGCCGAACTCTGCGCCGCCGCGATGACGCTGATCGATGATCGCAACGCCCCGCTCGAAGCGTTGATGCAGCATGTGCCGGGTCCGGATTTCCCGACCGGCGGCGTGATCGTGGAAACGCCGCAAAGCCTCGCGGAGACCTATCGCACGGGGCGCGGCTCCATCCGCACGCGCGCCCGCTGGCACAAGGAGGAGACGGGGCGGGGGACTTATGTCGTCGTCGTCACCGAGATCCCTTATCTCGTGCAGAAATCCCGGCTCATCGAGAAGATCGCCGAGCTTCTGAACGACAAGAAGCTGCCGCTTCTGAATGACGTGCGCGACGAAAGCGCGGAGGATATCCGCGTCGTGCTCGAGCCCAAGAGCCGCGCGGTGGAAGCCGAATTGCTGATGGAGGCGCTCTTCAAGCTCACGGAGCTGGAAACGCGCTTCCCCGTAAACATCAACGTCCTGATCGACGGCAAGGTGCCGAAGGTCGTGGGCCTCGCCGAAGCGCTGCGCGCCTTCCTCGATCATCGCCGCGAGGTGCTGCTGCGCCGCTCGCGCTACCGTTTGGGGCAGATCGAGGCACGGCTCGAAATCCTCGGCGGGTTGCTCGTCGCGTTCCTGAACCTCGACGAGGTGATCCGCATCATCCGCGAGGAAGATGAGCCGAAGCCGGTGCTGATGAAGCGCTTCGACATCACCGAAGTGCAGGCCAACGCCATCCTAGACACCCGGCTGCGCCAGTTGCGCAAGCTGGAGGAGATGGAACTCCGCAAGGAATTCGACGAACTCTCGAAGGAGAAGGCGGATATCGAGGCTTTGCTCGGCTCTGAAGCGAAGCAATGGAAAACCGTGCGCTGGGAGATCGGCGAGGTCGGGAAGAAGTTCTCGAAGGAAACGCCGCTGGGCAAGCGCCGCTCGGCCTTCGGCACGGCCAGCGATGTCTCGATTGATGTCGCGGAGGCGCTGATCGAGCGCGAGCCCATCACCGTGGTCGTCACGCAGAAAGGCTGGATCCGCGCGCTGAAGGGCCACAACGTCGATCTCACGACGCTCGCCTTCAAGGGTGATGACGCGCTGGCCTTTGCTTTCCCCACGGAAACAACCGCGAAGATCATCCTGCTCACCACCGATGGTAAGGCCTACACGCTGGACGCCTCGAAACTGCCCGGCGGGCGCGGCTTCGGCGAGCCCATCCGCCTGATGGTCGATCTCGATGCCGAGGCCGAGATCATGGCTGCATTCCCGCACCAGCCGGGCAAGAAATGGATCATCGCCGCCAAGGATGCGCGCGGCTTCGTCGTGCCGGGGGATGACCTGCTCTCCTCCACCCGCAAGGGCCGGCAGGTGATGGTGGTGGATGATGCACGGCTCTGGCGCATTGCGCCGGTGGACGGCGATTCTGTTGCCATCGTGGGCGAAAACCGCAAGCTTCTGGTGTTCCCGCTGGTCGAAGTGCCGGAAATGGCGCGCGGCAAGGGCGTGCGCCTGCTGAAGATGAAGGATGGCGGGCTTTCCGACCTCAAGACCTTCGCGGCCGAAACCGGGCTCACCTGGAAGGACAGCGCGGGCCGCGTCTTCACGCTGAAGGGCGAGGATCTGCGAGACTGGTCGGGAGCGCGTGCTGAATCTGGCCGCCTTGTGCCGAAGGGTTTCCCGCGTTCCGGCCTGTTTTCAGGCTGATCTTCTTTCTTGCATTCACGAAAAGTTGGGGTGCCTTTCTGGGCATTGCCGAATGCGTGCGTGCAACCTACCTCCGAGGCTCTAGCCCAGTTCAGGGCGGCTCCAGAGGATCATCCATGACCACGATCGCGATTGTCTATCATTCCGGCTATGGCCACACCGCCGTGGTGGCCGAGGCTGTGGCCGAAGGCGTGACCCGCGCCGGCGCGACCCCGAAGCTCCTGAAAATCGAGAATGCCGGGCAGGATTTCGCCGCCTTCATCGAGGAGGTCACCAAGGCCGATGCCGTGATCTTCGGCGCGCCGACTTACATGGGTGATATCTCCGCGCCGCTGAAGGCGTTCTTCGAGGCTTCCGCCGGCACCTGGATGAAGCAGGGCTGGAAGGACAAGATCGCCGCGGGCTTCACCAATGGCCTCACCTTTGCGGGCGACAAGAACCACGCGCTGACCTCGATCTTTATCCTCGCCATGCAGCACGGCATGATCTGGGTGGGCAGCGGCCAGGCGCTCGGCAATGTCAACGGCAACACGAGCGCGGCGCCGGAAGCAGTGAACCGCATGGGCTATTCCATCGGCGTCGTCACCCAGTCCGACAATGCCGGCCCGGATGTCACCCCGCCCTCGGGCGACCGCGAGAGCGCGCGCCAGCTGGGTGAGCGCGTGGCGAAGGTCGCCGCGAAATTCGCGGCCTGAAACGGCTTTGACCGCGCTTCGGGCCAGCCCCGCCGGTCATGATAGAGTAACGGCGCGACGTGAGTCGCGCCGTTTGCCGTTCGGAGAAGGCCGATGCCCGATACCCCCACGCCGCGCCTGCTCTGCTTCCTCGATGCGATGTGCTCGTGGTGCTATGGCTTCACCCCGGTCATGGATCGGGTTGCGGCCCATTTCGGGAATCGCCTCGACTATCTCACCTTCACCGGCGGGCTGCGCCCCTTCAGCCGGGAGCCGATGGCGGAGGCCATGCGCGAGAAGCTCGCGGGCATCTACCAGCGGATCAGCGAGATCTCAGGCCAGCCTTTCGCGGCGATGCCCCGGTCGATGGACCCCGGTTTCATCTATGACACCGAGCCCGCGAGCCGCGCGATCGTCACCATGCGCCATGCCGCGCCGGGCGAGGATTACCCCTATTATCGCGCGATCCAGCAGGCATTCTACGCGCGGGCCGAGGACATCACGCAGGAGGATGTGCTCGCGGGCCATGCCGAGGCCTTCGGCGTGGAGCGCGCGGCGTTTCTGGAGCTGTTCCGCTCCGAGCCGATCAAGCAGGCCGTGCTGAACGATTTCGGCGTGGCCAAGCAATTCGGCATCGAGGGCTTTCCCACGCTTGTGCTGCATCGCACGGATAGCCAGAACCCTAATGCGCTATTGCTCGTGGGGCAGGGCTATGCCCCGACGGAAGAGATGATCGAACGCATCGAGGCCGGGTTGGCGGCCGAGGTGTGATTACTTCTCCACCCGCTCCCAGGTGACCATGCCGAGCCGCTCTTGCGGCAGGAAGCGTGCCTTGTAGGCCATCTTCTTCGAGCCATCGACCCAATAGCCGAGATAGAGATAGGGCAGGCCCAGCGTTTTCGCACGGGCAATGTGATCGAGGATCATCATCGTGCCAAGCGAGCGATGCTCCTCATCCGGCTCGTAGAAGGAATAGACCATCGAGAGCCCATCCGAGAGGATATCTGTCAGCGAGACGGCCACCAGCTCGCCCGGACGATCCCCCTCGGGCGGGCGGCGATACTCCACCAGCCGCGTTTCCACATGGCTGTCTTCCACCATCATCGCGTAATCGAGCACGGACATATCCACCATGCCGCCATCGGCGTGGCGGGCATCGAGATAGGCGCGAAACAGCGAATATTGCTCGGAAGTCGGGCTCGGCGGCTGCATCCGCCCGGTAAGATCGGCGTTGTCACGCATCACACGACGGAAACTGCCGGAGGGGCGGAATTCGCTCACCAGCACCCGCACGGAAATGCAGGCCCGGCAATTCTCGCAGGCCGGGCGATAGGCGATGGACTGGCTGCGGCGGAACCCGCCTTGTGTGAGGATCTCGTTGAGCTGGATCGCGCGCTTGCCCACGAGATGCGTGAAGACCTTCCGCTCCTGTCGCCCCGGCAAATAGGGGCAGGTTGTCGGAGCCGTCAGAAAGAACTGAGGGGTATCGCGCGGCTGTTGGGTCATTATCCTCAATGTGAACTTGATTCACACAACTCTGCAAGCGCCCCTCGGAGCCTGCTTGACCTGTGTCAACTTAGTCGTGTCAACCAACCTCCACAATGGGAGGTTTAGCCGGTTTCGGCTGCCAGGGCACCACCACGCCATTGGGGTCGATCCGTTGCGGATTGAGCCCCTCTGCCGCCAGAGCATCAAAGATTTCCGCCGCATGCGGTTCGCCGCGCGTCTCCACCGTCACGTCCAGCGACACGCCTTTCGCCGGCACAGACAGGAATGTGCGGCGATGAGTCACCTCCAGAATATTCCCGCCGAGTTCGCCAAGACGGGTCGCCACGCGCCCGAGGAAGCCCGGTCGGTCATCCGCCGTGAGGCGGAAGGAGATGATCCGCTGCTTGCGCTCCAGTTCGCGCACCATGATGGAGGCGAGAATGCGCGCATCGATGTTCCCGCCGCAGAGCACAAGCCCCACCTTGCGCCCCCTGAATCGCGCTGGCTCGTGCAGGAGGGCGGCGAGGCCCGCCGCGCCCGCCCCCTCGGCCATGGAGCGCTGGTGGTTCGCGAAGGCATCCACCGCGCGCTCCACCGCGCTTTCCGGCACGAGAATGGGGCCGGTCACGAGGCTTTTCGCGATTTCCAGCGTGAGCTTGCCGACATATTTCACGGCAATGCCCTCGGCCAGCGTCGGCCCGCCGATGGTGAGGTCTGCGCCGGTCATCGCGTTGTGGAAGGACGGGTAGCTCGCCACCTCCACGCCCACGATCTCGATGGAGGGCTTCAGCGCCTTGGCCGCGAGGGCCACGCCCGAAATCAGCCCGCCGCCGCCCATGGGCACGATAAGGCAATCGAGATCGGGGAAATCCGCCAGCATTTCGAGGCCGATCGTGCCTTGGCCCGCGACCACATCCGGGTCGTCATAGGGGTGCACCAGCACGAGGCCGCGCGCGGCGATCAGGCGTTCCACCTCAGCCTGGCTTTCGGCCAGCGTCTCGCCTTTCAGGATCACTTCTGCGCCGAAACGGGCGGTGTTCTCCACCTTCACCTGCGGTGTCGCCTCGGGCATCACGATGGTCGCTGGGATACCAAGCCGCTGCGCATGATAGGCCACGGCCTGCGCATGGTTGCCGGCGGACATGGCGATGACGCCCTTCTTCCGCGCGGTCGCATCGAGGCGCGACATCTTCACGTAAGCGCCACGCTCCTTGAACGAGCCGGTCACCTGCATGTTCTCGAACTTCACCACGCAATTCGCACCGGTAATGGCGGAAAGGCGCGGCGCAGCGAGGCAGGGTGTTCGCACGATCTGCCCGTCGAGAAGCTGGGCTGCGGCCTGAATCGCGGAAAGATCCGGCCAATGGGCAGGCTTGGATGACATGCGGTTTCCCCCTCGTCAGCCCGCCGGCGTTTTCAGAAGCGCCGTTCGGGTCCCTCGGCATAGCCGAAAAAGCCGCCGGGTTTCAGCACCAAAAACAGCGTCAACGCGGTGAAAGACGCCAGTTCCCAGTGCTCTATGGCGTGAAAAACCATCCACAGCGTCTGCATCGCACCAATCAGCGCGCCGGCGAGCACCGCGCCGCCCAGCGAGCCCACCCCGCCGAGGATCGCCGCCATCAGCCCCACAAGGCCCATCATCGTGCCGGAGGAGAAGGTAATGCCACCATAGAGCAGCGTGACAGAGGCACCGGCGAGCCCTGCGAGCGCAGTCGCGATGAGGCTCGACAGAATGAGCACGCGGCGGGGATCAAGCCCCATCAGCTCGGCGGCCCTGGGGTCATCGCCGATGGCGCGCCAGGCCCGGCCGAAGCGGCTCCTTTTCATGGCGAGGAGCAGGACAGCGATCACTGCAAGGTTCATCGCCACCACACCCAGCATGCGGAGTGAAACCATTACCTCGAACCCGCCGCCGCTGGCCAGCGCGAAGGTTCCATCGCCCACGGGCGGCAGCCAGGTGTTGCGTGCCCCTTGCGCGATCCTCAGGCCTTCCTGCACCGCGACCATCATGCCGACACCGGCCACGAGAATTGGCTGCCCGCCGCGGATGGCCAGCGGATGCAGCACGCGATTGCCCACGACGAGCCCCCAGAGCGCGACGGTACCCAGCGCGATGCCGAGCGCGATTGGCTCGATCACGAGGCCCACGCGGGGGAACAGTGCCGCCAGCAGCAGAATCGCGAGGCTCGCGACCATGCCGCCCATGGCCGAGAATTCGCCGAAAGCGAGGTTGATGCGCCCAATGAGCCCGTAGATCAGCGCCGTGGCAAGCGCGAGAAGCGCCAGCAGCGTGAGGCGCGGCAAGCCGCCGAGGGCATATTGCAGGCCGGTCGCAATCTCGCGGGAGGGGAGGGTGATCAGCCCGTCGCCGCGCCCCGGCGGACCGGGATCGGACGTGACCGCGACCTGCGATTCCAGCCAGCGATTCCGCAGGAACCAGAGCTGCGTTTCACCCAGGCCCACGCCATCGATCAGGACAGCCACAAGATCGCGCTTCGCGGCGGAATAACCCGTGCCGCCGAAACGGCAGGAGAGCAGGCGCTCTGGTGCATCCTTGCCTCCGGCGCGGAAAGTGATGTGAACGGCCCGGCCCGGGATGGCCTCACTGTCGAGGATCGCTATGCCCTCATCCTCGGAGAACAGGGCCGGCAACAGCATGCGGCAGAGTCGGCTTTGCTCGGCATCCGGCGAGCCCGCGCAGGACGCGACTATTACGAGCAGCACAAACGCGGCAAGACGCGGGAAGAAAGCCCGAAGCGGCATGGCCGTGAGGTGAGGCCAGTGCCCTGCCTTTGGCAAGCTCGGATTTTCGCCTCAGGCCTTGCCGGCGAGCAGACGCGCCACGCGCGGCGCGAAATAGGTGAGAATGCCGTCACACCCCGCGCGCTTGAAGGCGAGCAGCGTTTCGAGCATCGCCTTCTCGCCATCGATCATCCCGCGCTCGGCGGCGGCCATGATCATCGCGTATTCGCCGGAGACCTGGTAAGCGAAAGTGGGCACCGCGAAATGGTCTTTCACGCGGGTGATGATGTCGAGATAGGGCATCCCCGGCTTCACCATCACGTAATCCGCGCCTTCCGCGAGGTCGAGTTCTACCTCGCGCAGGGCCTCTGCGGCGTTGGCCGGGTCCATCTGGTAGGTCTTCTTGTCGCCCTTCAGCGTGCCGGAGGAGCCCACCGCATCGCGGAAAGGGCCATAGAAGGCCGAAGCGTATTTCGCGGCATAGGCCATGATCGAGACATCGGCGAAGCCTGCGGCATCGAGCGCCTCGCGGATGGCGCCAACGCGGCCATCCATCATGTCGGAGGGTGCGATGATATCCGCACCGGCCTCGGCCTGAAGCAAAGCCTGCCGCACGAGAACTGCGACGGTTTCATCGTTGAGGATGCAGCCCTCGGCCACGAGGCCGTCATGGCCGTGGCTCGTGTAGGGGTCGAGCGCGACATCGGTGATGATCCCGATGTCCGGCACGGCGGCCTTGATGGCGCGTATGCCCCGGCAGATGAGATTTTCCGGGTTCAGTGCCTCGCTGCCGGTTTCATCACGCAGGTTAGAGGGCGTATTCGGGAAAAGTGCCAGCGCCGGAATGCCGAGGCCCGCGGCCTCGCGCGCCTGCTCCACGGCTTGATCGACCGAGTAGCGGAACACGCCGGGCATGGTCGAAATCGCTTCGGTGACGCCCTCACCATCGGTGATGAAGATCGGCCAGATGAGATCCTCGACCGTCAGCCGGTTCTCGCGCATAAGCTTGCGCGCCCATTCGGCCTTGCGCGCGCGGCGCAGGCGGCGCGGCAGATCGAGCCGGGATTCAAGGCGGTTTTCGACAGGCCAGCGCATCACGTTTCCCCCGGATCGCCTGCGCATTCCCCGCGCGCAGTCTGGAATTCCTCTCAAGTCTTACGCCCTGGACGCGGGCGAGGGAAGGGGCAGCCTCGCGCTTTCGACCTAGCCTCTTCGTTGATTGACGGGCGGAACCGCTCGCACTAGGCCAATGCGAAAGGGGTGAAGTGGCATGACGAGCGGACACAGCGATCTCTTGGCGGAAAAGCGCGGAGCCCTCGGGCTGGTCACGCTCAATCGCCCGCAGGCGCTGAACGCGCTCAACGATCCGATGGTCGACGGCCTGCGCGCCGCACTCGATGAATGGCGCGAGGATGACACCGTGCGCCATGTGCTGATCCGCGGCACGGGCCCGAAGGCCTTCTGCGCGGGCGGCGACATCCGGCTGATGCATGATCTCGGCAAGGCCGGAAAACAGGATGTCGCGCTCGATTTCTGGGCGCGGGAGTACCGTCTGAATTCGGTCATCCAGCATTATCCCAAGCCCTATATCGCGCTGATCGACGGCATCGTGATGGGCGGCGGCGTGGGCGTGTCGCTGCACGGTTCGCATCGGCTCGCGGGACCGAACTACCTCTTTGCCATGCCGGAAGTGGGCATCGGCTTCTTTCCCGATGTCGGTGCGAGCTACGCGCTGCCCCGCCTCAAGGGCGCTGTCGGCGCCTGGCTAGCCGTGACCGGCGCGCGAATCCGGCGGGCGGATGCTCTTGAACTCGGCCTTGCCACCCATGCCGTGCGCCCGGATTGTGAAGAAGAACTGCTGATGCACCTGATGGCCGGCGTGCCGATCGAGGCAGCGCTTGGTCGGATTTCCGAGCACGAGCACGAGGCGCCGATCCTCGGCAAGCTCGATGCGATCAACCGGCATTTCTCGTTTGGTTCCGTGGGCGAAATCCTCGCCTCGCTGGAAGCGGCGGGGCCGGAAGATGCCTTCGCGCATGAAACGCTCGCGGGCATGCGGGCGAAGTCGCCGATGTCAATGGCGATCGCCATCGAGCAGGTGAAGCGTGGTCGCGACCTCGATTTCAACGCGGCGATGGTGATGGAATACCGCATTGTCAGCCGTCTCGTGCACGACGCGGATTTTTATGAAGGCGTGCGCGCGCTGATCATCGACAAGGACAATCATCCGCACTGGAACCCTTCCCGCATCGAGGATGTGGACCCGGCGAAGGTCGCGGCTCATTTCATGCCGCTGCCGCGCGATCTCGACCTTCCGGGAGCCTGAGGCGATGGCTACACCGCCGCGCGAGCGCGAAAGGCATACGGAATTCGTCATCGAGCCCGGTGGGCGCGACGAGCCGCCCATTGGCGGTGAACTTAAGGCCGCCGGCGTGCGCTGGGACCTGATGATGACGCTGTTCCTGCGCCTCGCCGCCGCGATCTGCATGATCAAGGGCGTGGGATTCTGGATGCTCATCCTCGGCCTCGGTGATCTGCCGCTGGCGGAGGAGCCGCGCCTGCGGCAGGCGATCATCGTCGCTTTCGCATTGCTGAACTGCTCGGCGGCTGTGGGCCTTTGGTTGCTCGCGACATGGGGCACCAGCCTGTGGCTGTTCCTCTCGACCATCGAATTCGTGCTGGGTGTCACGGGCTTTGCGCGCACGGTTGGGCTGTTCACGGCCACCGGCGCGGGGCTGATGATGTTCGTGTTCTTCGCGCTGACTTTCGTGTTCCGCAGGCAGAAATTCTGATCTCGCAGGCGGTGCGGGGCAGGGGGTGAGTCGCCCCCGAGTCATCCTTACCGATTGGTGTGATTCATTTCTTGAAAATACTAACAAATGCAGCGGGATGATTTCATTTACCGCGAAGTATGAATGGCAAATTTACGCTGGAATTTAAACGCATCTTCATGTCGGCGCCCTATACATACCCTACAACACGGGGACAGGCTCAAGTCTGCCTCAAGTCAAACAGGGGTGCTGAACATGTCGAAGAGCAATGTTGCTGTCCGCACGGAAGCTATTGGTGAAACTGCACAGGCCGTTCGCCCGAAATACCTTGAAGCGCTGGCCCTCGTGGAGCGTCTTCATCGCCGACTTCTCGACGTCATCAAGGACGAATTCGATCGTCGTGGCCGCAACGATGTGAACAGCGTGCAGGCGCTGCTGCTCTACAACATCGGCGACAATGACGTGACCGCCAGCGAATTGCGCACCCGCGGTTACTATCTCGGCTCGAACGTCTCCTACAACGTGAAGAAGCTCGTCGAGCTGGGCTATCTTTCCCATCAGCGCAGCCGCGTGGATCGCCGTTCGGTCCGCATCCGCCTCGCGCCGAAAGGGCAGGAAGTCCACAAGATCGTCACTGACCTGTACGAGAAGCATGTCCGTACCATCGAGCAGATCGGCGGCATCGGCCAGGAAGATTTCGACACGCTGAACCACGCGCTGATGCGTCTCGACCGGTTCTGGACGGATCAGATCCGTTATCGTCTCTGACCGGTTTGCTCTTCTGATCCAGACCCGGGCAGGCCCGGTCTGGATGCTAGATCCTTTATCGTCTCTGATTTTCCAGCGCCGGGCATCCCGACACTCGCCCAGCCTGCCTCCCAAATTCCGGGGCGCGGACCTTCGCGCTACCCCTCCAGAGACTCTCCCCGACTAAGGCCCGCTGCCCCCGGTGGGTCTTGTTCTTTTCGGGGTTCTCACGCGCTCGTGAGTGAGATTTCAACGCCTGCGCCACAAATTCGCCCCCGTTCACCCGCTCAAGGGGAACAACCGACGCGATTGTGAAGGTGAATGCGGCTGCCGCAAACGCTTTGGCAATTCTCTTTGGTTTACGAAACGGTTATAGTGAAACCTGCGTTGAAGGGCCGCAACAGGCCTTCCGCAGCGGATACAGAACGGGTGATACGAATGTCGGGCGATCGCGATTCACGCTTTTCGGGGATGGGGATGGATCGCCGCGCGTTCCTTTCGGGAGCAGCGGGCCTCTTCGGTGCGAGCCTCGCGCTGCCCGCTTTCGCGCAGCAATCGCCTATGATCGGTGGGCAGGCCGAATGGGCGCAGAGCTACGATACCGGCACCATCCGCTCGCGCAACATCCGTACCTCGCATCCCATTCTTGGTCCGGCTACGGTGCAGGCGCTGGAAGGTGCCATCGGCATCTACCAGCAGCTCGTGGCGCGCGGCGGCCACCCGCCGCTGCCGTCTGACCAGCGCCTTAAGCTCGGCACTCGCCACCCCAATGTGCGGACCCTGCGCACGCGTCTCATCGAACTGGGCGATCTTTCGCCGAATGTCGGCGATAGCGATGTGTTCGATTCCTATGTCGATGGTGCGGTGAAGCGTTATCAGGCCCGGCACGGCCTCACGCCTACGGGTGTGGTGGGCGCGCAGACCTTTGCGGCGTTGAATACGTCGGCTGAGATCCGACTGCGCCAGCTTGAGGTGAACCTCGTTCGTCTGCGCGGCTACTCGGGCAATCTCGGCAACCGCTATGTCACGGTCAATATTCCTGCGGCCTATGTGGAAACGGTTGAGAACGGCCAGGTCGCGACGCGCCACGT
>JALOTF010000066.1 GCA_025458025.1 Beijerinckiaceae bacterium
GTGGAGGTGAGGGCATCCGCTTCCGAGATGCCATCGAGCCCGCCGCCCATGCGGGCATCGTCGGGCATCAGGGGAACCACGTTGCCCTGCATCACGCGGCGCGGCTTCGCGCCGGCAATGTCGGAATAGCGCGTAGGTTCCGTGGCCACGTCGCGCTTGCGGGAGATTGGCACCTCCTCCGGCAGTCCGAGGGATTTCGCGAGCGCCGAATCCACCCCCGTCACCGGGCCGGCGGAATAACCCGCCTGCGGCCTTTCGCCGAAGCCGCGCCCGCCGGGTTGCGATTTCGCCGGCTGGTTCAAGGCCGGATTGAGCAAAGCCGCGAGATGCTGGTCGAGCGGCTGAAGCTCCGGCCGCGAGGCCTTGCCGCGCGAGGGTTTGGGGGATTTTGCCATGGCTCCTAGATGGCTTTTCGGGCTGTCCGGGGCAAGGGGGCCAACTGTCAGCTTTTGTCAGGAGCGTGGCGGGAGAGCCTGAAACCCTACCGATTTGTCATCTGATGTTCAGGCTTTGGCGAGCTTCAATCTCCATTCTAGTACGGTGGGCGTTTCTCGCCGCCCGCATCCGCGATTGAAGGGGAGACATTCGATGGCCACGAAACCGGATGCCGCCCTCGTCGCCTTGCAGCGATTCGGCCTTGGCGGATTGGCAGGAAGCCGCGCCGCCATCGCGTCTGATCCGCGCGGCGCCTGCTTCGCCGAGATCGGTCCGGACAAGGCTGTCATTCCCAAGGCGGATCTGCCGGATACCCCGCGCGCCATCCAGATGCTCACCCAGCTGGAGGATCGCCAGCGCGAGATGCGCCAGCGCGCCCGCGAAGTGGCGCAAGGCAAGGCCAATCCGACCGAAGCGATGCAGGCTCCGGTGGTCGCCATGCCCGATCCTGACGAGGTGCGGCTTCAGGATGTGTTCGCCGCCGAGGTGAAGGCGCGCTTCGCGTTCGGGGTGGCGCAGCCCGTGGGTTTTGCCGAACGCTGGGCGCAGTTCTGGTCCAACCATTTCTGCGTCGCCATGCGGCGTGGCTCCATCCTCCGCACCAGTGCCGCGCCCTATGAGCGTGAGGCGATCCGCCCGCATGTTTTTGGCCGCTTTGAGACCCTGCTGATCGCGGTGGAGACCCACCCGGCCATGCTGCATTACCTTGACCAGCGGCAATCCATCGGTCCCAATTCGCCCGCCGGCCTGCGCCAGAAGAAGGGGCTGAACGAGAATCTCGCGCGGGAAATCCTCGAACTTCACACTTTGGGCGTCGGCGGCGGTTATGCGCAGGCGGATGTCACATCCTTCGCGCGCATCCTCACGGGATGGTCGATCACGGGCCGCGAGGAGAATATCGACGGCTTCGGCGGCTTCCATTTCGCCGCGAACCGGCACGAGCCCGGACCGCACAATGTGATGGGCAAGACCTATGCTGAGCCCGGCAAGGAACGGGGTCTCGCGGTTCTGCGTGATCTCGCGCGCCACCCCGCCACCGCGACCTTCCTTGCCACGAAGATCGCGAAGCATTTCGTGGCCGACCAGCCGCCCGCTGCACTTGTTGCGAAACTCGCCGAGAGTTTCCGCAAGAGCGACGGCGATCTCGCGGCGGTCGCGCGCACGCTGCTCATGGCACCCGAGGCGTGGAATGCCCCGCCAACCAAGCTGCGCACTCCGTCGCAATTCCTGCTCGCGAGCTTCCGGGCTCTCGGCTGGATGCCTGAGCGCCTGCAGCAGATCGCGAATTTCCTGAACCTCATGGGCCAGCCGCTCTGGAACCCGCCGGGGCCGAACGGCCACCCGGATGACGAGGCCTCGCTCGTAGCACCCAAGGCGATCAAGACCCGGATGGATATCGCGTTGCAGATCGCGCGCCCCGTCGCGGCGCGGCTCGATCCGCGCGATTTCGCGGTTGAACTCTATGGCGAGAGCCTCTCGCCCCAAACGAAACAGGCGATTGGCCGCGCGGAAAACCGGGCTTTCGGCCTCGCGCTGCTGCTTCTCTCCCCCGAATTCCAGCGCCGCTGAGGGCCCTGCCATGAGCCAGTATTGCCAAGCCATGCCGCTTTCCCGTCGCGGACTTCTGGGCGCGGGCGTGTCGTTTTTCGCCTGGACGCATCTGCCGAAAGTCGCCAGCGCAGCGGGCACGCGCGATCCGCGCTTCCTCACGGTCATCCTGCGCGGCGCGCTCGATGGCCTCTCGGCGGTCGCACCCGTGGCCGACCCGGATTATGCCGCCCTGCGCGCTGGCATCGCACTCTCGAAGGAGGGAGCCAATGCTGCTATCCCTCTGGATGGCTTCTTCGCGCTGCATCCGAAAATGCCGAATTTCGCGCGGGCCTATGCCGCGAAACAGGCTCTTGTGGTGCATGCCACCGCCTCTCCCTATCGCGAGCGCTCGCATTTCGACGGGCAGGACGTGCTGGAAACCGGCCTCGGCGGCGTGGGACGCGTCGATTCCGGCTGGCTCAACCGCGTGCTGATGGCGCTGCCCAAGGGCGAGCGCATTGCGCGCTCGGGCGGCCTCGGTGTCGGCACGGTGACGCCGCTCATCCTGCGCGGGGAGGCGAATGTGCTGGGCTGGGCCCCACAGGCTTCGGCGGAAGCGCCGGAGGATCTCGCGCGGCGCGTGCTCGATCTCTACCAGCATCGCGATCCCGTGCTCGCGAAGGCGTTGGCCGGTGGTATCAAGGCCGATCAGCTCGCGAAAGGCGGCGCGCCCATGCAGCAGGGCGGTGGCAACCCCGCGATGATGGCGCGTGCCGCGACCGGTGCGGCGCGGCTTATGATGAAGGAGGATGGTCCGCGCATCGGCGTGCTCTCCTATGATGGCTGGGACACCCATGCGAACCAGGGCGGAGTGACCGGTCGCCTCGCCGATCTGCTCGATGGCCTTGACCGGGCCTTCGCTGCCTTCGAGCGCGAATTCGCCGAGACCTGGACGAACACGGTTGTGCTGGTCGTGACCGAATTCGGCCGCACCGCGAATATCAACGGCACGGAAGGTTCCGACCATGGCACCGCGACCGTCGCCATGATGATCGGTGGCGCGGTGAAGGGCGGGCGCGTGGTGGCTGACTGGCCGGGGCTGAAAGCAGCCAACCTGCATGAAGGCCGCGATCTGAAGCCCACCACCGATCTGCGCGGCGTGATGAAGGGCATTCTCGCCGATCATCTCGGCCTGTCACAGGGCGTACTTGCGGATCGCATCTTCCCCGGTTCGGCCGGCGTGAAGCCTATCGCCGATCTCATCGCCTGAGGCATTATCTGCGCTGGCCTCGCGTTCGAGGCTTGCCTTTCGCGCAGGCTTTGCGCAATCGGAAGGGCCTCATCCTCCCGCTGCTTCGAGCCTGCCGATGTCCCCCGCCACGATCGAACTCATCGGCGCCGCTGCCGCGACGATCACGACGCTCTGCTGGATTCCCCAGGCGATCAAGGTGCTGCGCACGCGCGACACCACGGCCATTTCACTCACCATGTATTGCATGCTGGCCGTAGGCATCGCGCTGTGGCTGGCCTATGGCGTGCTGATCCAGTCCTGGCCGCTGATCGGCTCGAACACGGTCACGATCGTGCCGGTGCTGGCGATCCTCGTGATGAAGATCCGCTACGGCTGAATCAGCGCGGCACGAGCCGCAGCAGCTTGCCGTCGCGATCATCGGTCAGCAGGTAGATGTAGCCATCCGGCCCCTGCACGACATCGCGGATGCGATCGCCCTCGCGTTCCAGCATGCGCGTCTCGCCGATGATCTGCCCGTTGCGCATCTCCAGCCGGGCCAGCAACTGCCCCGCCAGCGCGCCGGTGAAGAGATTGCCCCGCCATTTCGGGAATTTGTCGCCGGTGTAGAACAGCGCACCGGAGGGGGCGATGGACGGGTCCCAGTAGAAAACCGGCTGCTCCATGCCCGCCTTGTGCGTGCCTTCGCCGATTTTCGCGCCGGAATAATCGATGCCATAGGTGATGACCGGCCAGCCGTAATTCTTGCCCGCTTCCGGCTGGTTGATCTCGTCGCCGCCGCGCGAGCCATGCTCGATCGTGTAGAGCCGGCCCGTTTCGGGGTGGAGTGTGGCACCCTGCACGTTGCGATGGCCGTAGGACCAGATTTCCGGCCGCGCCCCGGCGCGGTTCACGAACGGGTTGTCCGGCGGAACGGCGCCATCCCTCGCGATCCGGATCACCTTGCCGATGTGGTTCGCGAGGTTCTGCGCTTCCTTCTCCATGTTGCCGCGATCACCCAGCGTGATGAAGAGGTTGCCATCGCGCCCGAAGACGAGACGGCAGCCGAAATGCCGGCCTGTATTGCCTGCTGGCATCTGCCGGAAGATCACCTGCCCCTCCTCCAGCGTCGCGAAATTCGCGGAGAGTTTGCCACGGAACACGCTGGTGCCGGTGCCACCATCGCGCGCTTCAGCAAAGCAGAGGAAGACCTGCCGCGTAGTCGCGAAATCCGGGTCGAGCGCCAGCCCCAGCAATCCGCCCTGTCCCACTGTGGCGATGGGCGGCAGGCCGGTGATGGGCGCACCCGCGGCACCCGCGCGCGGATTGACGATGCGCAGCCGGCCGGGACGCTCCGTCACGAGAATGCGCCCATCCGGCAGGAAGACCATGGACCAAGGGTTCACAAGCCCGCGCGTCACCACTTCCACCTTCGGTTCCTCACTACCCTGTGCCTGCGCGGGCAGGGCGGGAAGGCTCATCAGCGCGGCGAGGGCGAGAAGCATCGGGCGGGGCATCGGGCGGCGCACAACCATCGCGAAGGTCGCGTGGGGCTGGGGATCGGATGGCCGGGCTTGCCTATTGCCCCGGAATTTGCCCAGATGCGCCCGCTTGAGCCCAGATCGTTCATATGCGGTTGGATTTTGGGCATCTACAAGGAACATCCGGGTAACCGGGGGCGTTCGGGAGACGCGCGTGACGAGTTTCGGGAGTTGGGGCAGAATGCCCGGCAAGGGCAGGGGCAGCACGGCATGAACGATCATGCCAGTGCCTTCAAGCCGTTCTCCGAGCATCGCAAGCGCGATGTCGTCCGCCGTTTCTGGGCGGTGGCTGGCCAGTTCTGGCACGGTGCCACGCGGTCTCGCGCATTTTTCTACACCTTCGGCCTCGCTCTGGGCCTTATCCTCGTCCTGTTTGTGAATGTCGGCGTCAATCGCTGGCAATCCGCCCTGTTCAACGCGCTGGAAGCCAAGGACGGCCATCGCGCCTTCTTCGTGCTCGCGCTTGTGCCGGTTCTCGTGCTGGGCGGCGCGGGGGCGGGCGCGCTCGTGGTCTATATGCGCGAGACGTTGCAGGTCTACTGGCGCGAATTCGTGGTGAAGGCGCTTGTCGCCCGCTGGATCGACCGCGACCGCTATCGCCGGATGCAGGAGAAGGGCCGCGAGCCGCCAAACCCGGAATACCGCATCGCGGATGATGTGCGCGTGGCGCTGGACCCGCTGGTGGATTTCGCAATCGGCTTCTTCTCGGCGGGCCTCGCGCTTGTCGCCTTCATCGGCATTCTCTGGACGGTGGGCGGCTCTATGAAGGTCAGCATTGGTGGCACGGCTGTCACCATTCCCGCCTTCATGGTGCTCGCGGCGATGCTCTATGGCCTCGCGGTCACAAGCGCCACCGTGTGGGTGGGCCGTCCGCTGGTGGGGGCCATTGCACGCAAGAACGAGAGCGAGGCACGGCTTCGCTTCGATCTCACGCATCTGCGCGAGCATGCCGAAAAGGTGCGTGCCGAAGGCGGCGGGCCCGCGCGGCACCAGGCGATCCTGGAGACTTACGACAACGTGGTGGAGCGCTCGCGCCGCATTGTCACCTATCACGCGCGCATCACCTGGTTCACCAACGGGAATGGCGTGCTCGTGCCGCTTTTCGCCATCGTGCTCGCGACGCCGAAATATCTCGCGGGCGGGTTGACTCTGGGTGATCTCGTGAGCCTTGGTGCCGCTTTCCAGCAGACGCAGATGGCCTTCTCGTGGCTCGTGGACAATTACCGGCAGGTGGCCCTGTGGTATGCCTCTGCAGGACGTGTGGTCGATGTCATCGACGCGCTGGAGGATGACTATGCGGAGGGGCATTTCCCGCGTGATCCGCTGGCCGAGCCGGAACATGCCGAGGTTTCGCTGTCGAATGTCGTGAAAATGCCGGCGGAGTGACACGCCGGCATCTTGCATTCCTTTGGTGTTTGGCCCGTCACGCCGGCTGCAGGCCGATGGCCTTCACCACGTCGGTCCAGGTGTCCATTTCCTGCTTGAGATAGGCGCGGAACTCGCTCGGCGGACGGATATCCAGCGCGAAGCCGAGATCGGTGATCTTCTTCGACACGGGCTCGCTCTGCATCGCCTTGATCAGCGCGCCGGAGAGGCGGTCGATCACGGCGGCAGGCGTCTTGGCCGGGGCGAAGAAGCCCGCCCAGCTCTCGGCATCGGCATTCGAGACGCCCTGCTCGCGGAAGGTCGGCATGTTCGGAAGCTGCGAGGCGCGCTTTGTGCTCGCCACGCCGATGCCGCGCATCTGGCCGCCCTCGATCTGCTTCAGCACGCTCGGCAGCGTGGAGAGCGAGACATCGATGCGCCCGCCGATGATGTCCTGCACGAGCGGTGCTGCACCCTGATAGGGGATGTGCTGCATCTGGATGCCTACGCGGCGCATCAGCAGTTCCGTGGAGAGATGCGAGCCCGAGCCGTTGCCGGTGGAGCCGTAATTCAGCTTGCCCGGCTCCTTCTTCGCGAGCGCGATCAGTTCCTGCAGGTTCTTGGCAGGCAGGTCGTTCTTCACCACCAGAGCATGCGGGAAGGCGCCCGCACCCGCGAGCGGCGCGAAATCGGCGATGGCATCATAGCCCGGCTGCTTCATCAGCAGCATGTTGTTGCCGTGGGTCTGGTTGTTGCCGAAGGTGATGGTGTGGCCATCCGGCTCCGCCTGCGCCACGGCGCGCGTGCCGATGGAGCCCGCCGCACCGGCGCGGTTTTCCACGATCACCTTCTGCTTGATGTCGTCTTCCATGGCCGCCGCGACAATGCGGGCGATGACATCCGTTGGCCCGCCCGCAGGGTATGCGACCACCATGGTGACGGTGCGCGAGGGGAAGCCCGCCTGTCCGCGGGCCACATATGGAAACGCAACGGCCGCACCCGCAAGCGCGAGCGTCTGGCGACGATTGATCATGAATTCGCTCCCTAACCGGTCTGTGTCAGTCTTGTGAACAAGGGGAAGCCGATCGAAAAATCCGATCCCGACCGTCTTTTTGCCCCCTTTGGCCTTGATGGCCCATAGCAAGAGACATAAAGCGGTGCGTCGCCAAACGCCAGTCCTCGGCCGGGTTTGGTGCGCACCGAAACTGATCCGTCCCTATCCGGAGAGCACTATCATGGCCTTCATTGCCGATGCCCTGAGCCGCATCAAGCCGTCCGCGACCATCGCGATCACGCAGCTCGCGCGCGAACTCAAGGCGAAAGGCCAGGATGTGATCTCGCTCTCCGTGGGCGAGCCGGATTTCGATACGCCGCAGAACATCAAGGATGCCGCCATCGCCGCCATTAATCGCGGCGAGACGAAGTATCCGCCGGTTTCGGGCATTCCGCAGCTGCGCGAAGCGATTGCCGCCAAGTTCAAGCGCGAGAACGGCCTCGATTACAAGCCGAGCCAGACCATTGTGGGCACCGGCGGCAAGCAGGTTCTGTTCAACGCCTTCATGGCCACGCTGAACCCCGGCGATGAGGTGATCATCCCGGCCCCGTATTGGGTGAGCTACCCGGAAATGGTGCTGCTCTGCGGCGGCACCCCGGTGGTCGTGACCGCCGGCATCGAAACGAATTTCAAGCTCCAGCCAGAAGCGCTGGAAAAGGCCATCACCCCGAAGACCAAGTGGATGCTCTTCAACTCGCCGTCGAACCCGACCGGTGCGGCCTATACCCGCGCGGAGCTGAAGGCGCTGACGGATGTGCTGCTGCGCCATCCGCATGTCTGGGTGCTGACCGATGACATGTATGAGCATCTCGTCTTCGGGGATTTCGAGTTCACCACCCCGGCGCAGGTCGAGCCGAAGCTCTATGACCGCACGCTGACCATGAACGGCGTCTCCAAGGCCTATGCCATGACCGGCTGGCGCATCGGCTATGCCGCCGGTCCCGAGCAGCTCATCAAGGCGATGGACATGGTGCAGGGCCAGCAGACCTCCGGTGCCTCCACCATCGCCCAGTGGGCCGCTGTGGAAGCGCTGAACGGCCCGCAGGATTTCATCCCCATGAGCAAGAAGGCCTTCGAGACGCGCCGCGATCTTATCGTCTCTATGCTCAACCAGGCGAAGGGCCTTTCCTGCCCGAAGCCGGAAGGCGCGTTCTATGCCTATCCGTCCTGCGCGGCCTTGATCGGCAAGAAGGCGCCCTCGGGCAAGGTGATCGCCACCGACGAGGATTTCGTGATGGAGCTGCTGGCCACGGAAGGCGTCGCCACCGTGCATGGCTCGTCCTTCGGTCTCGGCCCGAATTTCCGCGTCTCCTACGCCACCTCCAACGAGAAGCTCGAGGAAGCGGGGCGCCGCATCCAGCGCTTCTGCGCCTCGCTCACCTGAGGCAAGGGCCGGTTGGCGGCGGAAGCCCCTCCCATGCTCCCCGTTCGGGAATGCCAGATCACGAGACGGATGCGAACCCTCGCATCCGTCCTGCTCGCTTGGCTTGTGCTCGTGCTGGCCATGCCAACGGCCGGAGCGCAGACTGGTATCTTTTCCATCTTCCGCACCCCGCAGCAGACCGATGTCGCTCCGCAAGCTGACGCGGAGGAGGATGCCGAACTCGCAGCCCCGCCCATCAACGCCATGCCTGCGCCCGAGCTTCCATTGCCGCCGAAGCGCATGACCTCGGTCGCGAACCCCGCAGCGCCTGCACCGCCTCCACCGCCGCTGGTCTCGGTTCCGCCGCCACCCGTCGCTCCCCCGACTGGCTTGTTCGGCATCCTTGCACCGCCCCCACCACCTGCGCCGGCAGCGCCCGCCCTGGTGAGTCCGCCTCCCGCGACATCTGTGTCGCCGCTCGCGGCTGCGCCGGACCTGCCTGTTCCGCCGCGCCGGCCGGGGACGCCGGAGCCCGCACCCGAGCCTGCGCAGCAGGCCGAAGCCCCTCAGCCGGAAACCCCGGCTGCCACCGCGCTGGCGGAGATCGACCACGATTCCTTCTCGGATCGCCCGACGATGATGGCTTCATTGCCCTTCCCCGGGTTCCGGCCGATGCGTCAGCCGCCGCTCCAGCAGCAGCAGACGACCACCGAGGAACTGGAGAAGGAGGAGGAGCGCACGCCCGAGCCGATGCAGGTGGAAAAGCAGACGGATTACGTCGATATCGCCTGTCTCAAGCCAGAACTCATTGCCCTCGTGCGCAGGGCCGGCGACAAGTTTGGCGCGACCCCGGTCATCACTTCGGGCCAGCGCTATCGCGGGCGGCTTGGCTCCTATCATCGCAAATGCATGGCGGCGGATTTCTTCGTGCCGGGCGTCGCCCGGTCCGATCTCGCGCGCTATCTGCGCTCGTTGCCTGAGGCAGGCGGAGTAGGCACCTATTGCCACACCAAGAGTGTGCATATCGATCTTGGCGAGCCGCGGAACTGGTCGCAATGCGGCTTTCGCTTCCGCTTCTCGCAGCGGGGTTGATCGGGAGCCGAGGCTCCGTCCTTGATTCCTTGCCGCATCATCCCATCAACCGGTGCCGCCCTGACGGGATGATGCTTGCGCGTTTTCGGGTGGAGCACGGGAACAAACCGGCCTAGGACTGCTGCACGCCCCGCCGTGAGTCCCGCATGACCGACCAGCCGAAACCCGCCGCATTTCCCGTTTCCGCGCCAATGAGTGCGGATCTGTGGCTGACGCTCGGCTTCCTCTCCATGCTCTGGGGCGGCTCGTTCTTCTTCATCGCCATAGCGATCAAGGAGTGGCCGCCCTTTACCATCGTGTTCACACGGGTGGTCATCGCAGCCTGCGTGCTGCTCGCCGTGCTCGCGGTGATGCGCCCGACCTTCCGGCTCGACCAGCGATTGGCGCTGTCGGTGATCGGCATGGCGATCTTCAACAATCTGCTGCCCTTCTCGCTTATCGCTTGGGCGCAATCGCATATCCCCAGCGGACTTGCTTCCATCCTCAATGCCACCACGCCGCTCTTCACGGTCGCCTTGCTGCATGTGCTGGGCGCGGAGCGCGCGACGCCCATGAAGGCTGCCGGCGTGCTCGTGGGCATCGGCGGCGTGGCGCTGATGCTTGTGCGGGACTGGGGAAAGTTCGGCACGGCGGAGGTCGTCCCGCAACTCGCGATGCTCGCAGCCACGACATGCTACGCCATTTCCGGCTGGTGGGGGCGGCGGCTCCAGAAGGATGCCGTGCCGCCTTTGGTGGCCGCGACCGGCCAGATGATTGCCGCGACCGTGCTGCTTCTGCCGCTGATGCTGCTGATCGACCAGCCCTGGACACTGCCTGTGCCGAGCCCGAAGGCCATGCTGGCCATCGGCGCGCTGGGGCTGTTCTCCACGGCTCTCGCCTATATCCTGTTCTTCCGGGTGCTGGTGAAAGCGGGGCCGACGAACATCGCGCTTGTGACCTTCCTCATCCCAGTCAGCGCCATCCTGTTGGGCACGCTGTTTCTGGGCGAGCGCCTGACGCTGGCGCAGGTCTTCGGCATGACGACGATCGGCCTCGGCCTGGCGCTGATCGATGGCCGTCTGTTCCACCGGAGGACGCCCGCATGACCATCGCTTTCGCTACAGACGAGGCCCGCTGGCAGGCCTTCCTCACGCGCGCCCCCGCCGCCGATGGCCAGTTCCTTGTGGCGGTGAAGACTACAGGAATCTTCTGCCGTCCGGTTTGCCCCGCGCGCCCGAAACGCGAGAATCTCCGCTTCATGGAGACCCGCGAGGCCTGCTTCGCTGCCGGGTTTCGACCCTGCAAGCGCTGTCAGCCCTGATTTCACGCGGATTTTCCCGTCATCCCCGCGACTTTCCGGCCTTGGCTTGCGCAAAGGGCTGGACGGCCTAATCTGACGTGGTAAGAACGAAAATAGTTCACAACTAAACAAAGTCCGGAGCAACCGGGCTTGTGATAAGAATGGCCATCGTCAGGAGCGGTGGCGCGGGGAGGATTGGAATGAATGCGATTGCGCGCCCTTGGCTGTCTCATTACCCGGATGCCGTGCCCACAGAAATCGACGTGGCGAAGCTGCCCACGCTGACCACGCTGCTGGAGACGAGTTTCCGGCAATATGCGGCTCGGCCGGCCTTCACCTCCTTCGGCAAGACGCTGACCTTCGCCGAGATCGAGCGACACGCGCGCGCCGTGGGTGGCTGGCTTCAGGCGCAGGGGCTGAAGAAGGGCGATCGCGTCGCTATCATGATGCCCAATGTGATGGCCTATCCCGCAAGCCTGTTCGGCGTGCTGTTGGCCGGCCTCACGGTGGTGAATGTCAACCCGCTCTACACCCCGCGCGAGCTGACGCATCAGCTGAATGATTCCGGCGCGGATGCCATCATCGTGCTCGAGAATTTCGCGCATGTCGTGCAGGAGGCCTTGCCGCAGACCAAGGTGAAGAAGGTCGTCATCGCCCGCGCGGGTGATCTGCTCGGCCTCAAGGGCGCCATTGTCTCCTTCGTGGCCAAGTATGTGAAGAAGGTCGTGCCGGCCTTCTCCATCCCGCAGGCGGTGTCCTTCATGGATGTGATCGCCATGGGCGGTCGCGCCGGCCTCAGGCCCGTGGATGTGACGCTCGATGACGTCGCCTTCCTGCAATACACCGGCGGCACGACGGGGGTGGCCAAGGGCGCCACACTGACGCATCGCAACGTCTCCGCCAATGTGGCGCAGGCCGATGCCTTCCTCGGCTGGGCCATCCGGAACGAGCCGAACAACGTGATGGTCACGGCCCTGCCGCTCTATCACATCTTCGCTCTCACGTGCTGCTGCCTCTTCATGGTGAAGATTGGCGCAGCCTGCCTATTGATTGCCAATCCGCGCGATATTCCGGGCTTCATCAAGATCCTCAAGGGCACGCGCTTCACGCTGATGTCGGGCGTGAACACGCTCTACAACGCGCTGGCGAACCACCCGGACATCCGAAGCGTGGATTTCTCCAACCTCCGCTTCTCGGTGGCCGGCGGCATGGCGACACAGCAGGTCGTTGCGCAGAAATGGAAGGCGCTCACCGGTTGCTCCATTGTCGAGGGCTATGGCCTCTCGGAGACGGCGCCGGTCGCCTCCATCAACCGGCCGGATATCAAGGATTTCACCGGCTCGATCGGCTATCCCGTGCCCTCCACCGATTTCGACCTGCGCGATGCCGATGGCAACAGCGTGCCCGCCGGGCAGCCGGGCGAGATCTGCATCCGTGGCCCGCAGGTGATGACCGGCTACTGGAATCGCCCGGATGAAACCGCCAAGGTGATGACCGCTGACGGCTATTTCCGCTCCGGCGATGTCGGCGTGCTGCAATCCGACGGCCTGTTCAAGATCGTGGATCGCCTGAAGGACATGATCCTCGTCTCGGGCTTCAACGTCTATCCGAACGAGGTCGAGGATGTGCTCGCCTCGCATCCCGGCGTGCTGGAAGTCGCGGTGATCGGCGTGCCGGATCAGCAATCCGGCGAGGCGGTCGCGGCCTATATCGTGAAGCGCGATCCCGAACTCACGGCCGAGAGCGTGCGCGCCTATGCCCGCGAGAACATGACCGCCTATAAGGTGCCGAAGATCATCCATTTCCGCGATACCCTGCCGAAGACCCCGGTGGGCAAGGTGCTGCGCCGCATGCTGCGTGACGAGATGGTGACCTGAGACACAGCACTCCCACGCCGATGTGATTTGGTCGTTGCCGGGAGGACCCCTAACCTCCCGGCATTCTATTTTGGGGCAGGAGCTTCGCCATGCACATCATCCGCCGCCGGGGTTGGGAATTGCCCGAAAGCGCCGCTACGCCCGAGGCCATCGCGCTCAATCGCCGTTCGCTGCTGAAAGGTGCGGGCGCGGCGGGCCTGCTGCTGGCCGGTGGGCGCGCGGCGCTCGCGAATGACCCCGCGCCAACCGACAACCTCCACCCCTATGCGCGCAACGCGGCCTATACGGTGGAGCGCGAGCTCACGCCCGAGCGCATCACCTCGCGCTACAACAATTTCTACGAATTCGGCACAACCAAGAGCATCTGGGATGAGGCGCAGGCCCTGAAGACCCGGCCCTGGAGCATCAAGGTCGATGGCCTCGTGGAGCAGCCCTTCGAGATCGGCATCGACGATCTCATCACGGCCATGCCGCGCGAGGAGCGGGTCTATCGCTTCCGCTGCGTTGAAGCCTGGGGCATGACCGTGCCGTGGTCCGGCTTCCCGATGAAGGCGTTTCTGGATCGCGCGAAGCCCCTGGGTAGCGCGAAATACATCCGCATGGAAACCTTCGTCGATCCGCGCGTGGCGCCGGGCCAGCGGCAGATCTGGTATCCGTGGCCTTACGTCGAGGGGCTTACCATTGCGGAAGCTGCGAACGAACTCGCCTTCCTCGTCACGGGCATCTACGGCAAGTCGCTGCCGAAGCAATATGGCGCGCCGATCCGCCTCGCCCTGCCGTGGAAATACGGCTTCAAATCCATCAAGTCGATCAAGCGCATCACCTTCACCGAGGAGCGTCCGAAGAGCTTCTGGGAGCAATTGCAGGCGGCGGAATATGGCTTCTGGGCCAATGTGAACCCCGAGGTTGCGCATCCCCGCTGGAGCCAGGCGACCGAGGAAGTTCTCGGCGAGAACCGCCGCATCCCCACGCAGCTCTTCAACGGCTACGGGGCTTATGTCGCGGATCTCTACAAGGGGCTGGAGAAGGAAAAGCTCTGGGCTTGAGGGGGCTCTCCCGTGTCATCCCCGACGGCCTGCAAGGCTGGGCGGGGATCCATCAACCCTCATGGCGTCAAAATGGATTCCCGCCCGATGCTGTGCATCGTCGGGAATGACAAGGTAACATCAGGGCAAGGCTCGTATTGTCCAGCCGACTGCCTCAACCCTCAATACACCCAGCGCTGCGCCTTGCTGACCATGAAATCGCGGAAGACCTGCACGCGGGCCACGCCCTTGAGCGATTCCGGGAAGACGAGATAGCAATCGAGTTGCGGCATCGTCTCGCTCTGCAGGAGCTGCACGAGCGGCGAGGATTGATCCACCGTGTAATCCGGCAGCACCGCGATGCCCGCGCCGCTGGAAGCTGCGTGCAGCAACGCCGAAATCGAGTTCACCACCAGAGCCGGCTGGCGCGGTTCGCGCCGCTCGCGGCCGGCCGTGCAATGCCAGTTCACATCCGCGAGATAGGTCGGGATATCGCCGCCAAAGGCCACGAGGCGGTGCTCGTCGAGATCGGCCACGACCTTCGGCGTGCCGAAGCGCTTGAGGTAATCCGGCGAGGCATAGACATGGAAATGCACGGCGAAGAGCCGGCGGCGGATGAGATCCGCCTGCTGCGGCGCGCGCAGGCGAAGGGCCACATCGGCCTCGCGCATGGCGAGGTCGAGTTCGTCATCGGTCAGCAGAACCTGAAGGCGGATATCCGGGTAGAGATCGAGGAATTCGCTGAGGCGCGGCGTGAGCCAGATGCCGCCGAGCGCGACATTGGCCGTGATTTTCAGCTCGCCATTCGGCTTTTCGCGGCTATCCGTGAGGCTGAGGCGTGTCTGTTCGAGCTTGGAAACGAGTTCACGCGCGGTGCGGAACAGCATCTCGCCCTGCTCAGTAAGTACGAGGCCGCGCGCATGGCGATGGAACAGCGGCACATCGAGCTCGCTTTCCAGCGCCGAAACCTGCCTCGACACCGCGGATTGCGACAGCCCCAGCATCTCGCCCGCCCGCGTGAGGCTGCCGGCCTCCGCCGCGGCGTAGAAAATCCGGACCCGATCCCAATCCATGCGGCACTCCCGGAATGCGTGCTGCATCGTCGCGGCGCACGCAATCCCACTCTGCGAATTTTGCAGAGCCTAGACCAGACTATGCCCATGAATGCAAGAGGGAGAAACCGCAATCCAGCCGCCGGGAACTGGAGTGCAACCGCTTCCACGCCTCTGGTTATTCCGCCGCGATCTTCTGAGTGGCGTTGGCAATGAGGAAGCGATCGGCTTCCAGAGCCGCCATGCAGCCGAGGCCAGCGGCGGTCACCGCCTGCCGGTAGGTGTCATCCGCCACGTCGCCGGCGGCGAAAACGCCGGGAATATTGGTCTGCGTGGTGCCGGGAACGACCTTGATATAGCCGTTCTCCTTCATCTCCACCTGCCCCTTGAAGAGGCCGGAGGCCGGCTCATGGCCGATGGCCACGAACACGCCATGCGTCTGCACCTCGGTCAGCGCGCCGGTGCGGGTGTTCTTGAGGCGCACATGGGTGACGCCCAGCGGCTCCGTGGTGCCGCAGATTTCATCCACGGCATTGTCCCACAGCACCGAGATTTTCTCCTTGGCGAAGAGCCGCTCCTGCAGGATGCGCTCGGCCTTGAAGCTGTCGCGGCGATGCACGACCGTCACGGTCTTCGCGAGATTGGCGAGGTAGAGTGCCTCTTCCACGGCGGAGTTGCCGCCGCCGACGACCACCACATCCTTGCCGCGATAGAAGAAGCCATCGCAGGTGGCGCAGGCGGAAACGCCGAAGCCCTTGAAGGTCTCCTCGGAAGGGATGCCCAGCCACTTCGCCTTGGCACCGGTCGCGATGATCAGCGTGTCGCAGGTATAGGTCGTGCCGCTATCGCCCGTCAGCGTGAAGGGCCGGCGCGAGAGATCGGCGCTGGTGATGTGATCGCTGACCATCGTCGTGCCGACATGCTCGGCCTGCAGGCGCATCTGCTCCATCAGCCACGGGCCCTGAATGGCCTCGGCGAAGCCGGGATAATTCTCGACATCCGTGGTGATCATCAGCTGGCCGCCGGGCTCGAAGCCGGAGATCAGCATGGGCTTCATCATGGCGCGCGCGGCGTAGATGGCGGCGGTGTAGCCCGCCGGGCCGGAGCCGATGACGATGACCTTCGCGTGGTTCGCGCTCATTTCAAAACCCTGTCCCGAGAAGCCCGGTGCGCCACGAAGCGCCGGGCGAGTTCGACGGCGATGATCCCCGTCGCATCCATAGGCTCATAGCTATAGCGTTCCGGCCTTCCCTGAAAGGGGCGGGCCGCGCCCTCATCCACCAGTCCACGCCAGAATTCGTCAAGCTTGCGCGATTTTCCCGTGAGGCGAAAGCCGAGCACGGGCCGCCCGGTGGCGACCGCCTCGCCCAGCATGTTGGTCGATTCCATGGTCACGAGCAGGGCATCACTGCGGGCGAGCAAAGCCGGGTAGGGGTTCTCGCCCTGGCCATCCCAGAACCAGCCGCCGGTTTCTACGCAGAGCACGTGAAGGGCTCGCGTCACGCTCTCCGGCGTGCGGCGCGAGGGCGTGCCGACGAGCCGCCAGCCTTCGCTGACCGCCTGCCGCAATTGCGCGATCAGCCGTGCCTCATCCTCCGGCGAGAAGCGGAAATCCTTCGATGTTCCGCCGATGAGAAGGCCCAGAACCGGCCGCTCATCCGAGGGCCAAGGTGCCACTGCCGCCGCGAGGCGCTCCGGCGAGAAGCGATGCGGGGTCGTGAGCGTGGTCATCACGTTCGGTCCGCGCAGGCGATCATGCTGCGGCACCCAGAGGAAATCTGCCGTATCAGCACCGGAGCGCGGATCGCGCAGGAAAACCGTGAAGATCCGCCCGCTGCTCGCGGATTTCAGATGCCGGATGTAACTCGCGGCACGTCGCCCCACACCGATTGCCACATCCGGGAAGGGGGGCGCTAGCGGGGAACCCGTGACGCCCGGCGCCTCGCGCGGATCGATCGGACCCCAGGGCATGAAGGTCGCGAAGAGCTTGCGTGGCGCGATCACGCGGCTTTCCGCCTCAAGGCCAAGACGCTCGGTCAGGCCGAGGCCGGGCGCGAGGTCGCCCATCTTGCCATCCGTCACCAGCCAGACGCGCGCCCCCTGTAAAGCGCGGCGCGCTTCGGCCAGCGTGCGGATTTCAGGGGATGAGGCCACGCGACACTCTCTTTCGCCAACGCGCATTATTGTTTCGCGAGGGGCCTGCGTTTATCGTCGGAAAAATGACGCCTTGTCTATCGGGACAAGCGCAAATCGAGACGGGAATACCATGGCGCGCAGCCTTCAGCTTGACAGCCTCGACTGGAAAATCCTGGCGGAGTTGCAGGCCGATGGTTCGCTCACCAATGTGGAACTCGCGCGCCGCGTGGGCCTTACGCCGCCGCCCTGCCTCCGGCGCGTCCGCAGCCTGCAGGATGCCGGGTTGATCCAAGGCTATCGTGCGATGCTCGATCCGGCCCTGCTGGGTTACTCGGTGGTCTGCTTTGCCTTCGTGCAGCTCGCGAGCCAGTCCGGGGCTGATCTTCAGGCCTTCACGAGCCGTGTCGCCAACTGGCCGCAGGTGCGCGAATGCTGGACCATGTCTGGCGATATCGATTTCGTGATGAAATGCGTCACGACCGACCTAGCGGCCTTCCAGAGCTTCGTGAACGATCTCACGACCACGCCGAATGTGCGCAATGTGCGCACGGCGCTCACCCTCACCAAGGTGAAGGACAAAGGCCTCGTGCCGTTCGGGACGACGAATTAACGCGCGATATCCCGCGCCACCCAGTAAGCGAGCGAGCGCATCAGCGCATCCACCCGGCGCGCGGCGTTATCCGGCCCGAAGCCACCGGCATCCGGCGCGGAGGTCGCGAAGGCGCGACGCTCCAGCAGCACGTTTCCGCGCGCATCGATGAGGCGCGTCACGCCGGTGATGGCATCGGGCATGGGACTGAAATCATTGGTGACGCCGAAGGGCATGCCACCATCATGCGAGAGATAGATCTCGCGGATCACCAGTTCGAGCCGTGTCCCGGCCGGGAAGCCATCGGCCCCGGCACGGGCAAGTTCGGCGGCGAGGTAACGCGGCAGGCCTTGCCGCACCAGACCGGCACCGGGCGCGACCCCGGCTTCCACCACCGTGCTGATCCGCGCAAGCGGCGCAGCGAGAGCCGGCGCGGCCCCGAGCAGGGCCAGCGCGCCGGCTGCAACCTTAGCGGAAAGCGACCTCGACCACCTCATAGCTCTTGCCTCCACCGGGCGTATTGACCTCGACGCTGTCGCCGACCTTCTTGCCGATCAGCGCGCGGGCGATGGGCGAGGAAATCGACACGCGGCCGAATTTCACATCCGCCTCCAGATCACCCACGATCTGGTATTGTTTCTCTTCCTCGGTGTCCTCGTCCACGAGCTTCACTGTCGCACCGAATTTCACCGTATTGCCGGTGAGCTTCGTCACGTCGATGATCTCGGCGCGGCTGATGATGCTCTCGAGTTCCGTGATGCGGCCCTCATTGAGAGACTGCGCTTCCTTCGCGCTCGAATACTCGGCGTTTTCGGAAAGATCGCCATGCGCACGCGCTTCCTGGATCGCCAGAATGATCCGGGGACGCTCCACCGACTGGCGATGCTTCAGTTCTTCCTCAAGGGCCTTGAAGCCCCGGCCGGTCATCGGAATGCGGTCCATCGCACCCTCCAGAGACAAAAAAAGTTTCGCCCCCGGATGATGTTCCGGGAGGCGAAAACGTTCCAGACGAAAACGGCCTGTCAGACGCGACAGACCAGCACGAACAACCTGCAGGCGGCAGGTGCCTCAGGCGAAGTAATCCTGAAGCGCCCGAACCTCGAGATCTCCGGCTAGATAGGCCCGAATCCCTTCGGCTGCCGCCATGGCACCCGCCAACGTCGTATAATAGGGCACCTTCTGCAAGAGGGCAGCGCGGCGGAGCGAGCGGCTGTCATTCATGGCCTGCGCGCCTTCGGTCGTGTTGAAGACAAGCTGGATCGAGCCGTTCTTGATCTCGTCCACGATATGCGGCCGCCCTTCGAGCACCTTGTTGATGCGCTCGCATTCCAGGCCATGGCTCGCGAGATATTTCTGCGTGCCGGCCGTGGCGACCAGCTTGAAGCCGAGGTCCGCGAGCATCTTCATGGAGGGCAGCAGGCGATCCTTGTCGCCATCGCGCACCGACACGAACACGCGGCCCGCGGTGGGAACCTTCGTGCCCGAGCCGAGCTGGCTCTTCGCGAAGGCCACGCCGAAGCTGCGATCGAGCCCGATCACCTCGCCGGTGGAGCGCATCTCGGGCCCGAGCACCGTATCCACGCCCGGGAAGCGCGCGAAGGGGAAGACCGCTTCCTTCACGCCCACATGGTTGAGCTTGGGCGCGCCATGGGCGAAAGCCGCGCGCAAAGCCACGAGGATCGGCGCTTGCGAGGTCGCGAGCTTCTCGCCGGACATCACCAGCGAGGCGGCCTTGGCGATGGGGTGACCCACCACCTTGGCCACGAAAGGCACCGTGCGCGAGGCGCGCGGGTTCACCTCGAGCACGTAAATCGTGCCGTCCTGGATCGCGTATTGCACGTTCATCAGGCCGCCGACTTCCAGCGCCAGCGCCATGGCGCGCGACTGGCGCTCCAGCTCGGCGATCATCTCCGGCGAGAGCGAGCGCGGGGGCAGCGAGCAGGCCGAGTCACCCGAATGGATGCCCGCTTCCTCGATATGCTCCATGATGCCGCAGATATAGACGTCCTTGCCATCCGACAGGCAGTCCACATCCACCTCGATCGCATCCGAGAGGTAGCGATCGAAGAGCAGCGGGTTCTTGCCGAGCAGGGTGTTGATCTGGCCGGTCTTGTCGTTCGGATATTTCGCCTTGATCTCCGAGGGGATCAGCGAGGGCAGCGTGCCGAGGAGGTAATCGTCGAAGGTCTCCTGGTCGCGGATGATCGCCATGGCGCGGCCGCCGAGCACGTAGGACGGGCGCACCACGAAGGGGAAGCCGAGATCGGCCGCGATGAGGCGCGATTGCTCCACCGAATAGGCGATGCCGTTCTTCGGCTGCTTCAGCTGGAGCTTGTCCAGCAGGCGCTTGAAGCGGTCACGGTCTTCCGCGAGGTCGATCGCATCGGGCGAGGTGCCGAGGATCGGCACCTGCGCCTCTTCCAGCGCCCGCGCCAGCTTCAGCGGGGTCTGACCGCCGAACTGCACGATCGCGCCCAGCAGCGTGCCGGCCTCGCGCTCCTTGTCCATGATCTCGAGCACGTCTTCCGCGGTCAGCGGCTCGAAATAGAGGCGGTTCGCGGTGTCGTAATCGGTCGAGACCGTCTCCGGGTTGCAGTTGATCATGATCGTCTCGAACCCGGCATCGCGCAGGGCAAACGAGGCATGGCAGCAGCAATAATCGAACTCGATGCCCTGGCCGATGCGGTTCGGACCGCCGCCGAGAATGACGATCTTCTGCTTGTCCGAAACGCGCGCTTCATCCGCCAGTTTCCCCGCGAAAGGCGGCGCATAGGTCGAATACATATAGGCCGTCGGCGAGGCAAATTCGGCCGCGCAGGTGTCGATGCGCTTGTAGACGGGGTGCACATCCAGCGCCCGGCGTTTCGCGCGCACCTCGGTGGTCTCGAGGTTCGCGAGGGCCGCGAGGCGCGCATCCGAGAAGCCCATGCCCTTGAGAAGGCGGAAATTCTCGGCATCCTGCGGCAGGCCATGGGCCTTCACGCGGGCTTCCATATCCACGATCTCACGCAGGCGATCGAGGAACCACGGATCGATCTTGCAGCTCTGGTGGATCTCTTCATTGGAGAAACCGAGGCGCATGGCCTGCGCCACATAAAGCAGCCGGTTCGCGGTCGGCGTGCCGATGGCTGCGCGGATCGCGTTCTTGTCGTCGCCCTTGCCGAGGCCCTCGATCTCGATTTCATCGAGACCGTCGAGGCCCGTCTCCAGCGAACGTAACGCCTTCTGAAGGCTCTCGTTGAAGGTGCGGCCGATGGCCATGCTCTCGCCGACCGACTTCATCGAGGTCGTGAGGATGCCAAAATTCGGATCGGTCGAGGGGAATTTCTCGAAGGCGAAACGCGGGATCTTCGTCACGACGTAATCGATCGAGGGCTCGAACGAGGCGGGCGTCGCGCCGCCGGTGATGTCGTTTGCGATCTCGTCGAGCGTGTAGCCCACGGCGAGCTTCGCCGCGACCTTGGCGATGGGGAAGCCTGTGGCCTTCGACGCCAGCGCCGAGGAGCGCGAGACGCGCGGGTTCATCTCGATCACCACCATGCGGCCATCCGCCGGGTTGATCGCAAACTGCACGTTCGAGCCGCCGGTTTCCACACCGATTTCGCGCAGGACCGCCAGCGAGGCGTTGCGCATGCGCTGGTATTCCTTGTCGGTCAGCGTCAGCGCCGGGGCAACGGTGATCGAGTCACCCGTATGCACGCCCATCGGGTCGATGTTCTCGATGGAGCAGACGATGATGCAGTTGTCGCGCTTGTCGCGCACAACTTCCATCTCGAATTCCTTCCAGCCGAGCACGCTCTCCTCGATCAGCACCTCGTTGGTCGGCGAGGCATCGAGCCCGCGCTCCACGATGTCGAGGAATTCCTCGCGGTTATAGGCGATGCCGCCGCCCGTGCCGCCCAGCGTGAAGGAGGGGCGGATGATCGCCGGCAGGCCGATATCGGTCAGCGCCATCATGGCAGCACCCAGGGCGAATTCCTGGTAGCGCTTGCGGCGCTCCTTCTCGCCCGCCGCCCATTGGCGCTCGAAGGCCTCGCGCGCCTTGGCCTTGTCGTCCGCCGAGCCCGCGCCGGCCTCGATCTTCGCGAGTTCCACCTTGTAGATCTCGCGGTTCTTCTTCTTCAGTTCGGTCGCGTTGGCGAGGCGCGATTTCGGCGTTTCGAGGCCGATCTTGGTCATGGCCTCGCGGAAGCGCTCGCGATCCTCGGCCTTGTCGATGGCATCGGCGGTGGCGCCGATCATCTCCACATTGTGCTTCTCCAGCGCGCCCATCTTCTGGAGCGAGAGCGCGCAGTTCAGCGCGGTCTGGCCGCCCATGGTCGGCAGCAGTGCGAAGACCTTGCCCGGCGGGCATTTCGGACGCTCGCGCGCGATGATCTTCTCGACCACTTCCGGGGTGATCGGCTCGACATAAGTCGCGTCCGCCAGTTCCGGGTCGGTCATGATGGTCGCGGGGTTGGAGTTCACCAGAACGATCCGGTAGCCCTCCGCCTTCAGCGCCTTCACGGCCTGCGTGCCGGAATAATCGAATTCGCAGGCCTGTCCGATCACGATGGGGCCTGCCCCGATGATCATGATCGTGTGGATATCCTGGCGTTTCGGCATGGGCGTGAACTCGTGATGCGCGTTCCTCCGCTCCCGTGCTGATGAAGCCGCGCGGGCGGGGTGGGATCGCTCAATGGGAATGCTAAGCCGCCGCTATAGCCAGAAGGATGAGCAGGGCCAAGCAGAAAAGCCGCGCTTCGGCGGAAAATCGTGGATGGCCGCTCCGGCACGCGCGGCCTCTGGAGTGGCGCGCGGATAATGCTATGGTCATGAAACTGGTTCGGGGCGCGGCAGGGCGCTCGCAACGGGGGAGTTTCCATCATGGAATGGGTTGTTCTCGGCGTCATCGCGCTCGTCATCTTCTGGGCTATTGCCACCTACAATGGTCTCGTCGGGCTGCGGCAGCGCGCCAACCAGGCCTTCGCGGATATCGATGTGCAGCTGAAGCAGCGGCATGATCTTATCCCCAACCTCGTGGAAACCGTGAAGGGTTATGCCACCCACGAGAAGGAAACGCTCGATGCGGTCATCAAGGCGCGCAACACCGCGATCTCCTCGCAGGGCACGGCGGGGCAGGCTGCGGCCGAGCAGCAGCTTTCCGGTGCGCTGGGCCGGCTGATCGCGCTCTCCGAGGCCTATCCGGACCTCAAGGCCAATACGAACTTCCTCGATCTTCAGAGCCAGCTCGCCAATGTCGAGGACAAGCTCTCCGCTGCCCGCCGCTTCTTCAACAATGCGGTGAGCGAGTTCAACGCGGCGATCCAGGCCTTTCCGGCGGTCCTGTTTGCCCGTTCCATGGGCTTTGCCGAGCGCACCTTTTTCGATGTGGGCGAGGATGCCCGCAAGACACTCGATCAGGCGCCGAACGTGAAGTTCTGACCGGGCCATGATCGGCGAGGCTTTCGGGCTCTACACGCATATCCGGCGCAATCGCTGGCGATCG
>JALOTF010000006.1 GCA_025458025.1 Beijerinckiaceae bacterium
GCGAATTTCCTGAAGCTCGTCGCTTCCAAGCGCCGCCTCTTCCTCGCCCGTGCCATGGTCGCCGCCTTCCGCGCGCTTGTTGCGGAAAAGAAGGGCATCGTGGCCGCAGAAGTGACGGTGGCTGCGCCCCTTTCTGACAAGAATCGCCAGGCTGTGCTGGATGCGCTCCAGACCACCTCCGGCCAGAGTATCGCGCTCACCGAGCGTGTCGATCCCGCGATCATCGGGGGTCTCGTCGTGAAGATGGGCTCGAAGATGATTGACGCCTCCCTCAAGACCAAATTGAACGCGATGAAAATCGCGATGACGAACGTTTAAAGCGAAAGGCACGCCCCGATGGATATCCGCGCCGCTGAGATCTCCGCGATCCTCAAGGAGCAGATCAAGAATTTCGGCTCCTCCGCCGAAGTGACCGAAGTTGGTCAGGTGCTTTCCGTCGGTGACGGCATTGCGCGCGTCTATGGCCTCGACAAGGTTCAGGCCGGTGAGATGGTCGAGTTCGAGAACGGCATCCGCGGGATGGCGCTCAACCTCGAAACCGACAATGTCGGCGTCGTGATCTTCGGCTCCGACCGCGACATCAAGGAAGGTCAGACGGTGAAGCGCACGGGCGCCATCGTGGACGTTCCGGTCGGCAAGGAGCTTCTCGGCCGCGTCGTGGACGCGCTCGGCAACCCGATCGACGGCAAGGGCCCGCTCAAGGCCAAGGCCCGCTCGCGCGTGGACGTGAAGGCGCCGGGCATCATTCCCCGCAAGTCGGTCCATGAGCCGATGGCGACCGGCCTTAAGGCCATCGACGCGCTGATCCCGATCGGCCGTGGCCAGCGCGAACTGATCATCGGCGACCGCCAGACCGGCAAGACCGCCGTGGCGCTCGACACCATCCTGAACCAGAAGCCGCTGAACGAAGGCAATGACGAGAGCCAGAAGCTCTATTGCGTCTATGTCGCGGTGGGCCAGAAGCGTTCGACCGTCGCGCAGTTCGTGAAGGTCCTCGAGGAGCGTGGCGCGCTGGATTACTCCATCGTCGTCGCTGCCACCGCGTCCGATCCGGCTCCGATGCAGTTCCTGGCGCCGTTCTCGGGCTGCGCCATGGGCGAGTATTTCCGCGATAACGGCATGCATGCCGTGATCATCTATGACGACCTCTCCAAGCAGGCCGTCGCCTATCGCCAGATGTCGCTGCTGCTGGTTCTATCTCCATTCCCGCCTGCTCGAGCGCGCGGCGAAGATGGGTGATGCGGCCGGCAAGGGCTCTCTGACCGCTCTCCCGGTCATCGAGACGCAGGCGAACGACGTGTCCGCCTACATCCCGACCAACGTGATCTCGATCACCGACGGCCAGATCTTCTTGGAAACGGACCTCTTCTTCCAGGGCATCCGCCCGGCGGTGAACGTGGGTCTGTCGGTGTCGCGCGTCGGCTCCGCCGCGCAGACCAAGGCGACCAAGAAGGTCGCAGGCAAGATCAAGGGCGAACTCGCGCAGTATCGCGAGATGGCCGCCTTCGCGCAGTTCGGTTCGGATCTCGACGCGGTGACCCAGCGCCTGCTGAACCGTGGCGCGCGCCTCACCGAACTCCTGAAGCAGCCGCAATTCTCGCCGCTGAAGATGGAAGAGCAGGTCGCGGTGATCTATGCCGGCGTGAACGGCTATCTCGACAACCTTCCGGTGAACCGCGTGCGCGCCTATGAGGATGGTCTCCTCAGCCTGCTGCGCGGCACGCATGCCGACCTCCTCAACGAGATCGGCAAGACGAAGGATCTTTCGGACGCGAATGCCGCTAAGCTGAAGGATATCGTCGTGAATTTCACGAAGTCCTTCGCGTAAGCCTCTCCGGCGCGGGGTCAGCCCCGCGCCAGTCGCCGGCCAGACGGGAAAACCCATGCCCTCGTTGAAAGACCTTCGCAACCGCATCGCTTCCGTGAAGGCGACGCAGAAGATCACCAAGGCCATGCAGATGGTGGCCGCGGCGAAGCTTCGTCGCGCGCAGACGGCCGCCGAGGCCGCGCGCCCCTATGCGAAAAAGATGGAATCGGTGCTCGCCAATCTCGGCGCGGGCGTTTCGGGTGCGGATGCCCCGAGGCTGCTGGCCGGCACGGGCTCGGATCAGGTCCAGCTGCTGATCGTCTGCACGGCCGAGCGTGGCCTGTGCGGCGCGTTCAACTCCTCCATCGTCCGCCTCGCCCGCGAGCACATCAACAAGCTCCAGGCCGCCGGCAAGACGGTGAAGATCCTCTGTGTCGGCCGCAAGGGTTATGACATCCTGAAGCGCCAGCACGACAAGCAGATCGTCGATCTCATCGAATTGCGCTCAGTGAAGCAGGTCGGCTACATCAATGCTGACGAGATTGCCCAGCGCGTGATGACGATGTTCGCCAATGGCGAATTCGATGTCGCGACCCTGTTCTATTCGCAGTTCAAGTCGGTGATCGCGCAGATCCCGACCGCGCAGCGCATTATCCCGGCGGAAATTCCCGCAAGCGCTGCGCCCTCGACCGCGACGTATGAATACGAGCCGGATGAGGCCTCGATCCTTGCTTCGCTCCTGCCGCGCAATATTTCGGTGCAGGTCTTCCGGGCTCTGCTCGAGAACGCCGCCTCCGAGCAGGGCGCGCGCATGAGCGCCATGGACAACGCCACGCGCAATGCGGGCGAGATGATCAAGAAGCAGACGCAGAAGTATAACCGTTCGCGTCAGGCGATGATCACCAAGGAACTGATCGAAATCATTTCCGGCGCGGAAGCGCTCTGAGCGGGAGACGAGCATGGCCCTGACCCCTATCATGACGACTTCTGCCGTCGCCGGCGGCGGCCGCAACGGGCGTGCATCGCTCGAAGGCGGCAAGCTCGTTCTGGCCATGAGCCTGCCGAAGGAACTCGTTCCCGGCGGCCCCGATGGCATGAACCCCGAGCAGCTTTTCGCGATGGGCTGGGCCTCCTGCTACAATCAGGCCATTATCGTGCTCGCATCCAAGCATGGCGTGGATGGCCAGCGCGCGAACGTCACCTGCGAGGTGACGCTTAACAAGGATGAAGGTGGCGGCTTCGCGCTGAGCGCGGTGCTGAAATGCGCCATTCCGGGCGCCGAGCCCGACAAGGTGAAGGCGCTCATGGAAGACGCCCACACTATCTGCCCCTATTCGAAGGCGACGCGCGGCAATGTGCCGGTGACGCTTCAGGTCATCTGATCAAGGTTTGACGAGGAACGAAAATGGCAAAGCCGAAGGGTCGTATTTCTCAGGTGATCGGCGCCGTCGTCGACGTGCAGTTCGACGGTCACCTCCCGGAAATTCTCAACGCGCTCGAAACGAAGAACCTCGGCAACCGCCTGGTTCTCGAAGTCGCGCAGCATCTCGGTGAGAACACGGTGCGCTGCATCGCGATGGACTCGACCGAAGGTCTGGTTCGCGGCCAGGACGTGACCGATACCGGTCAGCCGATCCTCGTGCCGGTGGGTGATGCCACGCTCGGCCGCATCATGAACGTGATCGGTGAGCCGGTGGATGAAGCCGGACCCGTGAAGGGCGAGACCACCCGCGCCATCCACCAGTCGGCTCCCTCCTATTCGGAACAGTCGACCGAAGCGCAGATCCTCGAGACGGGCATCAAGGTCGTGGACCTGCTGGCGCCTTACGCGAAGGGCGGCAAGATCGGCCTGTTCGGCGGCGCCGGCGTGGGCAAGACCGTGCTGATCATGGAACTGATCAACAACGTCGCGAAGGCGCATGGTGGTTACTCCGTATTCGCCGGCGTCGGTGAGCGCACCCGCGAAGGTAACGACCTCTATCACGAGATGATCGAGTCGAACGTCAACATCGACCCGACCAAGAATGGCGGTTCGACCGCCGGTTCGAAATGCGCACTGGTCTATGGCCAGATGAACGAGCCGCCGGGCGCCCGCATGCGCGTCGCGCTCTCGGGCCTCACGGTGGCGGAGCATTTCCGCGATCAGGGCCAGGACGTGCTGTTCTTCGTGGACAACATCTTCCGCTTCACGCAGGCCGGCTCGGAAGTGTCGGCGCTGCTGGGCCGCATTCCTTCGGCGGTGGGCTATCAGCCGACCCTCGCAACCGATATGGGCGCGCTGCAGGAGCGCATCACCACTACCACCAAGGGCTCGATCACCTCGGTGCAGGCCATTTACGTGCCGGCGGACGACCTGACCGACCCGGCGCCGGCCACCTCCTTCGCCCATCTGGACGCGACGACCGTGCTCTCGCGTTCGATCGCCGAGAAGGGCATCTACCCGGCGGTGGACCCGCTCGACTCGACCTCGCGCATGCTCTCCCCGGCGATCGTCGGCGAAGAGCACTACAACGTCGCGCGTTCGGTGCAGTCGATTCTCCAGCGCTACAAGTCGCTGCAGGACATCATCGCGATCCTGGGCATGGACGAGCTTTCCGAGCAGGACAAGCTGACCGTGGCCCGCGCCCGCAAGATTGAGCGCTTCCTCTCGCAGCCGTTCCACGTGGCGGAAGTCTTCACCGGCTCGCCGGGCAAGCTCGTGAAGCTCGCGGACACGATCAAGAGCTTCAAGGGCCTCGTGGAAGGCCAGTATGACCACCTCCCGGAAGCCGCCTTCTACATGGTCGGCACCATCGAGGAGGCGGTCGAGAAGGCGCAGCGGCTCGCGGCCGAGGCGGCGTAACCCATGGCTAGCTTCAATTTCGAACTTGTCTCCCCGGAGCGGGTTCTCTTCTCGGGTGATGTGAACTCGGTGGTCGTTCCGGCCGCCGAGGGCGATGTCACCGTGCTGGCGAACCATGCGCCGTTCATGTCGGCCGTGCGTCCGGGCATTGTCACCGTCGATGGCGGCAAGCGGCTCTTCGTGCGCGGTGGCTTCCTTGATGTGAATACGTCGGGGCTCACCCTGCTCGCCGAGCAGGCCGTGCCGGTCGAGGAAATCGACCGCGAGAAGGTCGCGGCGGATATGAAGGCGGCGGAGGATGAACTCCGCGCGGCTTCGACCGAAGAAGCCCGCACGCTGGCTTCCGAGAAGATCGCGGCGCTCGCCGCCATGATGGGCGCGGTCCGCAGCTAAGCCGGTTACAATTCACGACATCAAGGTCGCCTCCGGGCGGCCTTTTTCGTTTCAGAACCGGATTGTCGCGGAAACGCGCGGCTGGATCGTGAAGCTTTTGTAGCGGTTGGGCTGATAGCTCGAAAAGGTGCGGCTGAAGCTGCCGCCGATCGCGATCTCCCGGTCCTTCGCCCATTCATATCCCACGCCGAGGCGTGCGCTGACCGTGCGATCATTGATGCGCGGCAGGAAGGGCGTCTTGTCCTCCAGAGCGTAGCTGAAGCCGCCACCCATGCGCCACGACCACGCGACGGATTTGTAGGTCAGTGTGCCGTTGATGGATCCGCGCCATTGGTCGTATGTACCGTCATTCAGCAGGCGACGCGCCGCGCGCGTGAAAACCAGAAGGCTCCAGCGATCATCCAGTGCAATGGTTCGGCTAATATTCAGCCCGAATTCGGTGCTGGCGCTGTCATGCCGCGCAAAATCATGGCTCAGCGCCTTCCGTTGGCCCAGAGTGAAGGCGAAGAAGGTGCCTTGCCAGATATGGCTGATGGAGGCGGTTGCGCTCGCGCGCTGCACGCCCGCATTTCTCTCACGCGCATAGAATTCCGAGCCTGCGCTGACCGAGAGCGTGAGCGCTCCACCCTCCCAGAGCGGCTGACGATAGGCGAGGCCAATCTCTGGCGAGAGGAAGCCATCACCTTTGGATCGCGTGGAGATTTCGTTGGGGTTGGAATGCCAGCCGGCGCCGAAGCCGAGGCTCAGCGCCCAGCCCGCCGGGGGCGGCGTCTGCGCTATGGCGGGCGCCGACACAAGCGCGAAGGCCAGAGCCAACCCTTTCCGCGCCACGCCTGCCTCCCCACATCCCTCCGCGAACGCTTATCGCAATCGGCTGATCCAGCAAGGCCTCAATCTTCCGAAAGCGACATCAGGCTTGCGTTGCCGCCAGCCGCCGCGGAATTGACCGAGATCACCTGCTCGGTTGCGAAGCGCAGCAGGTAGTTCGGCCCGCCCGCCTTGGGGCCGGTGCCCGAAAGGCCATGCCCACCGAATGGCTGCACGCCCACTACCGCGCCGATCATGTTGCGGTTGACATAGATGTTGCCGGTCTGCAGCCGGTTCGTGACCTTCTCGACATCGCTGTCGATGCGCGAATGCATGCCGAAGGTCAGGCCATAGCCGGTGGCCTCGATGGCCTCGATCACCTTGGTCAGTTCGCCCGCCTTGTAGCGCACGACATGCAGCACCGGCCCGAAGATCTCCTCGCCGAGATCCTCGACGCGCTTCAGCCCGAAGACATGCGGCGCCACATAGAGCCCCTGCGGCGCGGTGCCAGCATAGAGCACCGTCGCCTCGCGCTTCATCTTGGCGATATGCGCGTCGAGCCGTTCCTTCGCCTCGGCATCGATCACCGGGCCGATATGCGTCTCGGGCCGGGTGGGATCGCCGAGGCGGAGTTCCTTCGCGGCGCCGATGATCATCTCGATCATTCGGTCGGCGACATCCTCCTGCAGGCAGAGCAGGCGCAGGGCCGAACAACGCTGGCCCGCCGAGCGGAAGGCCGAGAGCACCACATCATCCGCCACCTGCTCGGGTAGGGCGGTGGCATCCACGATCATCGCGTTGATGCCACCGGTTTCCGCGATGAGCGGCACGATCGGGCCATCCTTCGCGGCGAGCGCACGATTGATACGGCGCGCAGTTTCGGTCGAGCCGGTGAAGACCACGCCGGCAATCGCCGGATGCTCCACGAGGGCCGCACGCCGGCAATCGCCGGATGCTCCACGAGGGCCGCACCGATCGCGCCATCACCGAGCACGAGATGCAGCGCATCCTTCGGGATTCCCGCCTCATGCAGCAATTCCACCGCGAGCATGCCGATGAGCGGGGTCTGCTCGGCCGGCTTTGCCACCACGGTATTGCCGGCGGCCAAAGCGGACGCGACCTGCCCGAGGAAGATGGCCAGCGGGAAATTCCACGGCGCGATGGCCACGATCACCCCGCGCGGGCGATAGAGCAGTTGATTGTCCTCGCCCGTGGGGCCGGGGAGCGAAATGGGTGCACCCATCACCCGTTCGGCCTCGCCTGCATAAAAGCGCAGGAAATCGACGGCCTCGCGGATCTCGGCGGTGCAATCATCCAGCGTCTTGCCGGCCTCGCGCTGGAGGAGCGCGACAAGGCGGCCGGTTCTGGCCTCAAGCTTGTCAGCCGCCGCGCGCAGTAGGGTTGCGCGGAGCGGAGCGTTTGTGCGGCCCCAGCGATGGAAGCCCTCGCGGGCCGCTTCAATCGCTGCGCGCGCATCCGCCGGCATGGCGTTGAAGACGGTGCCGATGGGCTTCCCGTCGACGGGTGACTTTGCCTCCACCGAGCCGTGCTTCACGACGCGCCCGGAGATCAGGCTCGTGGCTGTGGCGGGCGCGAAATCGCGCGATTCCAGCAGTTTCGCCAGCGTTTCCGCATGGCCCAACTCATAGCCCCGGCTGTTCTTGCGGCCATCGGGGAAAAGCGCGTCGGGGCGCGCAAGCCGCTTGTGGCGGGCGCGATCCGGCGTGCCGATCTGCGCGGCGGGGCGGGTCAGCAGCTTCGAAACCGGCACGGTGGCATCCGCTGCCTCATGCACGAAGGAGGAATTGGCCCCGTTTTCGAGCAGGCGACGCACGAGATAGGCGAGAAGATCGCGATGCCCGCCCACTGGCGCATAAACGCGGCAGGCCGCATCCGGGCTCTGCGCGAGTAGCGCCGAATAGGCGGCCTCGCCCATGCCGTGCAGGCGCTGGAATTCGTAGCCCTCGGCATTGCCGGCCATGGCGCGGATGGTCGCGATGGTCAGTGCATTGTGGGTCGCGAATTGTGGGTAGAGACGAGGGCGCGCTTCCAGCATCGCCTTGGCGCAGGCCGCATAGTTCAGGTCGGTCATCGCCTTGCGGGTGAATACCGGGAAATCCGGCAGGCCGCGCTCCTGCGCGCGCTTCACTTCCGTATCCCAGTAAGCGCCCTTCACGAGGCGCACCATGAAGCGGCGGCCCGTGGCCTGCGCGAGGCTGTCGAGCCATGCGATCACCTGCCGGCCCCGCTTCTGGTAGGCCTGTGCTTCTGGTAGGCCTGTACGGCGAGGCCGAGGCCATCCCAGCCCGCGAGTTTTGAATCCTGCGCGAGGAGCTGAAACAGATCCAGCGAGAGTTCGAGGCGATCCGCCTCCTCCGCGTCGATGGTGAAATTCAAGTCGAAGCTCTTGGCCTGCTCCGCCAGCGCCACCACGCGCGGGGTGAGTTCGGCCAGCACCGCCTCACGGTTCGTGGCTCGTAGCGCGGGTGGAGCGCGGAGAGCTTCACCGAGATGCCGGGGCGGTTCGGCAATGCGGCGTTGCCGGCCTTCGCGCCGATATGGCGGATGGCATCGGCATAGCTCTGGAAATAGCGCTCGGCATCATCGGCCGTGCGCGCGCCCTCGCCGAGCATATCGAAGGAATAACGATAGCTGCGCGCGGCACCGGAATTAGCCCGGCCCAAGGCTTCGTCGATGGTCTGGCCGAGCACGAAATGGTTGCCCATCACGCGCATGGCCTGCCGCGCGGCGGTGCGGATGGTGGGCAGGCCGATGCGCTTCGCGAGGCTCGCGAGAATGCCGTCGGGCGTCTCGCCCGGCTGTATGATGCGCGCGCCAATGCCCAAAGCCCAGGCCGAGGCATTGATGAGGAGGGCATCCGATTTCGGCTGATGCTCCAGGAAGTTGCCCTGGCCCAGCTTGTCCTCGATCAGCTTGTCGGCGGTGATGGAATCCGGCACGCGGAGCAGGGCTTCCGCCAGCACCATCAGCGCCAACCCCTCCTTGGTGGAGAGCGAATATTCCTGCAGGATCTGCTCGATTCCGCCGATTCCGCCCTGTCCCGCGCGGATCGCCTCGATCAGGTGGCTGGCCTCGGCGTCGATTTGCCGCTCGCTCGCAGGGGGCAGGCTCGCTTCGGCCAGCAAGGCAGCGGCGAGGGATTCATCCTCCGGCGCGAAGGCAGCGCGAAACGGGGCGGGCGTGGCGGATTGAGCCATGGGTTCCTCGGGAAGGCAGAAATCGATTGGCGACTTTCACAGGGTAATCGAGTGTGAGCATGGTTTCCATATTGAAATTTACGTCAAAATAGTGACTTACTATCTTAATATGCCAAGAGGGGTGTGAAAGTGACAACTGATCTGGATCGTGCGGATATCAAGATCCTCAGGGCCTTGCAGCGCGACGGCCGCCTTTCCACTGTGGCTCTGGCCGAGAATGTCGGCCTTTCCCCCACCGCCACCACCGAACGCGTGAAGCGTCTCACGCGGGAAGGATATATCAAGGGTTATCACGCGCATCTCGATCCGGTGATGTTGAACCGTGCGCTGCTGGTTTATGTGGAAGTGACGCTCGACAAGACCACGCCTGATGTCTTCCAGCGCTTCGCGCAGGCCGCGCGCTCCTCGCCGGAAATCCTTGAGTGCCATCTCGTGGCGGGCGGGTTCGATTACCTCATCAAGACCCGCGTGAAGGATATGGAAGCGTATCGCGTGCTCCTCACGCAGACCATCCTCACCTTTCCGGGCGTGAAGGAATCGCGCTCCTACGCGGTGATGGAAGAGGTGAAGGCCGATCCGCATCTGCCGATCTGAGCCTTTTCAAAAACGAAAAACGCCGCCCCGGGGAGGGGGCGGCGCGTGTTCTGGCCAGAGATGGCGGGTCGAGGGTTACTCGGCCGCCTTGGTGTGCAATTCCGGCTTGTCATTGCGCGTCTTCCAGAGCGAGAAGAGCACGCCGCCCAGGATGAGCGCCAGCGTCACGCCCAGCGAGATCGCGGGGTTCAGCTTGCCGACCATCTCATTCCAGAAGATCTTCAGGCCGATGAAGACCAGGATCATGGCGAGGGCATATTTCAGGTAGTGGAAGCGATGAACCATGGCCGCGAGCGCGAAATACAGCGCGCGGAGGCCGAGGATCGCCATGATATTCGCGGTGTAGACGATGAAGGTGTCCGTGGTGATCGCGAAGATCGCCGGCACCGAATCGACCGCGAAAATCAGGTCCGCAACGTTGATCACCACGAGCGCCAGGAAGAGCGGCGTGGCAAACAGCACCAGCTTGCCGGTGGCGGGATCAGGCTCGCGCACGAAGAATTTCTGGTCATGCAGCTTTTCGCTGACGCGCATATGCTTCTTGAGGAAGCGCACGACCGGGTTCTTCGACACATCCGGATCGCTTTCCGGCACCACGAGCATCTTGATGCCGGTGGCGATGAGGAAGGCGCCGAAGATGTAGAGCACCCACGAATACTGCTGCACCAGAGCCGCACCGAGCGCGATCATCAGGCCACGCAGGATGATGACGGCGAGGATGCCCCAGACCAGCGCGCGATACTGATATTTGCGCGGGATGGCGAAGAAGCCAAAGATCAGCGAAATGACGAAGACGTTGTCGACCGACAGCGCTTTTTCGATGAAGAAGCCCGTGAAATACGCGATGCCGGCATGTGTGCCGTCTTCGGTCACGAGGCGGCCTGTTTCGTAGGCCCACCAGATATAGGCGCCGAAAACCATTGCGAAAGCGATGTAGAAGGCCGACAGCCACAGGCTTTCGGCCACGCCCATTTCCTTGTCGTCCTTGTGCCAGATGCCAAGGTCGAAGGCGAGCAAGGCGACGATGATGGCGAGAAAGCTCAGCCACATCCAGACAGGCTTCCCAAGGAAGCCGCTCATCAAGAGTTCCATGTTTGATTACCAGTTTGAGCCCGGAGAAACAAAAGTTCTCGGTTCCGACATCGTGCGAAGCTTCTGCTCGCACCAGAGGGGCCCGGTACCGTGAGCGGCAAAATGGCGCATCCGGCTCGCCCGTCAAGTAGCTTTCTCAAAAAAACGACCACATTGGGCAAAAATGGTGAAGTTTGATTGATTTTGCAGCCGCACTCGCCCAAAGCAGGGCAGTTTTTGGGCGTTTTGAGGGATGAAACATGGGCGGTTCGCTGCTTTCCGGCCCCGGTGATTACGAGGCGATCCGCTCTGCGTTTCGCTGGCCCGTGCTCGACCGGCTGAACATCGCGCGGGTCTGCTGCGATGAATGGGCGGAGCGCGAACCGGCTCGCGCAGCGGTCATCGAGGTGGGGCCGGATTTCGCCCTCACCACCATGACCTATGGCGAAATGCGTCGCGAAGCAGAGACGCTTGCGGCCGCCTTTGCCCGTGCGGGCCACGGCGTAGGCGATCGCATCGCGATTTTCCTGCCGCAGGGGCGGTTCGTGCCCATCGCGCATATGGCGATCTACAAGCTTGGCGCCATTGCGGTGCCGCTGGCGGTTCTGTTCGGGCCGGAAGCCATCACCTATCGCGCTGCGGATGCCGGGGTGCGGCTCATCGTGACGGATCGCGCGGGGGCGTCGCGGCTGAACGCCTTGCGATCCGATATGCCGGCGGTCGAGACCATCCTCTCCATGGATGGCGAGGCGGAGGGCGCGGTGGCGCTCGCGCACTTCACGGAAGGCGCTGCCGAACGCTTCCCCACCCGCGACACGCACGCGGATGACCCCGCTTTGATGATCTACACCTCCGGCACCACGGGACACCCCAAAGGGGCGCTCCATGCGCATCGCGTGCTGATCGGCCATCTGCCGGGGGTCGAGATGCACCATGATTTCCTGCCGCAACCCGGTGACCGGCTTTGGACGCCCGGCGACTGGGCATGGGCGGGGGGATCGCTGAATGTGCTGCTGCCCGGCCTCTATTCCGGCGTGCCGGTGGTCGCCTGGGCCTTCCAGAAATTCGATCCCGAGGCCGCCTTCGCGATGATGAATGTCGCGGGCGTGCGCAATGCCTTCATTCCGCCCACGGGTTTGCGGATGATGCGCAGCGTGGAGAACCCGCTGGAACGCTTCGGCCTCAACCTGCGCACGCTGGCTTCGGGCGGGGAATCGCTCGGCACACCCACCTTCGATTGGGGCCGGGAGGTGCTGAAGCTGCCGATCAACGAGTTCTACGGCCAGACCGAGTGCAATCTCGTGCTATCTGCCTCACGCGCCATGGGCGTGATGCGCCCGGGCATGATTGGCAAGCCGGTTCCCGGCCATACGGTCGCGGTGATCCGTGACGATGGTTCGCTTTGTGATCCCGAGGAGCCGGGGCAGGTGGCCATCCGCCGGCCCGACCCCGTCATGTTCCTCGGCTACTGGAACAAGCCGGAGGCCACGAAAGAGAAGTTCATCGGCGACTGGATGACCACGGGGGATCGCGGTTTCTGTGACGCCGAGGGCTATATCGGCTTCTTCGGTCGCGATGATGATGTGATCACCTCCGCCGGCTATCGCATTGGGCCGGTGGAGATCGAGGATTGCCTCATCAAGCACCCGGCCGTGGCGCTGGCGGCCGTGGTCGGCAAGCCCGATCCCCTGCGAACGGAGATCGTCACGGCCTTCCTCGTCCTGAAGCCAGGGCAGCAGCCAAGCCCGGCTTTGGCCGACGAGATCCGCGAGCATGTGCGCAAGCGGCTCTCCGCGCATGAATATCCGCGCGAAATTCACTTCATCGACGAGATGCCGCTGACGACCACCGGCAAGGTGATCCGCCGCATTCTGCGCGACAGGCTGGCTTCAGCCGCTTGAATTGTTGGTCAGCGCTTTCCAGAAGCCTTCGATGGTCTGGCGCACTTCGCCCTGCGCGATGATGACCAGCCGGGTGCGCCTGTCACGCGAGGGCCAACGCGCAAGGCGCTGAGGCGCATCGGCCACGGATTGCACGGCGTGGATGAGCATGGGCCGCTCTGGGTCGTCGGTCATGGCGATGAGGCCCTTGAGGCGCAGCAGCTTCGGCCCGAGCATCAGGCGCATCGCCTCGCGAAACACGGTCAGTTGCCCTTCCGTGACTTTCGCATCCGAAACGAGGGCAAAGGCCTCGATCTCCGAACCATGCTGATTAGGGTCGTGCCCCGCGACATGGCTGCCGCCCTCATGCTCGCCAAGCCAAGCCAGAAGATCGGCATCTTCCAGCTTTTCGTGGCGGAATCGCGGGGTGGAGAGCGCCTCGGGTTGCAGGGCTGCCTCAGCCTCCAGCCACGGCGCGAAGGGGTTCAGCGCCTGCGTGGCGGCTCGCGTGGCGGTTATGGCCTCGGGCTTGGCGATATCTGCCTTCGTGAGGATCAGCGCATCGGCCAAAGCCACCTGCCGGCGTGCCTCGGCATGGCTGGCCAGCGTTTCCGCCCCATGCACGGCATCAACCAGCGTCAACCGCAGCGACGCGGAAGCGTTTGCCGAGATAGGGGTGCTGCAACACCGCCTGCAAAATTGGCAGCGGGTCGGCTAGGCCAGTCGTCTCGATCACCACGCGGCGGAAAAAGCGGATGCGATCATTGTCGCGCCGGCGCAGCAGGTCTTCCAGCGTCGCCACGAGGTCACCGCGGATGGTGCAGCAGAGACAGCCCGCAGCCATCAGCAGCATGTCGCCCTGCGCTTCCTCGATCAGCAGGTGATCGAGCCCCACGGCCCCGAATTCATTGATGATGACGAGGGTATCTGCGAAGGCCGGATCCTTCAGCCACGCATTGAGGCGCGTGGTCTTTCCCGCGCCCAGAAAGCCCGTCAGAACAGTGAGCGGAATGGGCTCCAGTGGGTCGCGCGCGCTCATGCTGCCATCATCCTCAAGGGTCCTTGCTGCCCATGCGGATTTCTGCAGCGAGCGCCACGAGAATCAGCGCGACGCCCAGCGCCTGCACCGGCGTGAGAACCTCGCCAAGGAATAGCCCGGCCATCGCGATGGCGACTACCGGCTCGAAGAGGAACAGCAGCCCCGCGCGGTCGGCGCTGATCTTCTGCGCTGCCACGAGTTGCAGCCAATAGGCCAGCGCATAGGCTCCCATGGCCAAAGCGACGGCGAAAGGCGCGATCCCGACAGCCACGGAAGGGTCCACCGGCCCGCCTTGCAGCCACGCGAAGAGAAAGGCGAGCGGCCCCATGAAGGCCTGCGTCCAGAAGGCATTGCGCAAGGGCGCGTTCGGCACATGGCTCGCCGTGATGAAGAGATAGGCGCAGGCAAAGGCCGCGCCGAGCGCGAAGAGCATGCCCTTCAGCGAAAGCCCTGCGAGCGATGGCCCCACCGCGGTCACCAGCCCGGCAAAAGCGACCACGAACACGCCCATCTGCACCCGCGAGATGCGCCGCCCCTCGATCCGCGAGGCCAGCACGATCACAAAAAGCGGGAACATGTAGAACAGCACCACCGCCATCGGCACGGGCAGGTGATCGACCGAGGAGAGGTAGAAAATGGCTGTCAGGCTTGCGCTGATGGAGAGGCGCAGGGTTGGCCCAACTTCGGCGGGTAGCAGGCGCAGACGCTCGCGCACGATGAAGGCCAGCACGACGAGCACAGGCAGAAACCACGCCGCACGCCAGGCGATCAGATCAGCCCCCGGCATGCCCGCCTGCGAGGCCACACGCGCAGCCGGCACATTCGCGCCATAGAGCGCCGCACTGATCAGGGCGAGGCCGGTGCCGACACGCAGGGCGTGCCGGGCATCCCGAAAAACAGGCGAATCACTCACGGCTGGCGGCTGGCATTCGCCGGTCGCTGCCGGGCAGGGGCTTGTGCAGCGGCCCTGGGCGGCTGCTTCTTCGCATCAGCCTTGGCCTTCGCGTCAGTCTTGGCCTTGGGATTGGCCTTCGCCTTGGCTGGTGTGACTTTCTGCTTCGATTCCGATGCCGGTGCCACAGCCGCCGCCGGGCGGCGATTCGCGGGGCTGATTGCGGCCTGAGCACCCGGGCGCTGGCTGCCCGCATTCAGGCGACCGGGGGCGGTGATCGCGCCGGGAAGCGCCATCGGCGCGCCGGATGCACGCGTGGCGGGTTGCGCTGCAAAGGCGGTCGCCTGTGCCCGCTCTGCCGGCAGGCCGGGGCGGCGTGCCACGGCCGTGCTGCCCGGCGCCCGACCGAGATAGACCGGAATGGGCTCGGACAACGCGCGCGGGCCGAGTTGGATTGAATTACCGGAGCGCAGGCCCACGGCCATGGATTCCGAAGGCGCGCGCTGCATCATCACCAGCGCGCTGGGATTATCGGCATGGAGCTGCACGATGGCCGCACCCGTGTCCTCGGTCTCGCTCGCGGGAGCAGCGCCCTTGCGGCAGATGTCCTGCCGGCGGTTGGGTGCCGTGGTCTCGAAGCTCGTGGTCAGCGTTTCAAGCGTGCGGCCATTGGTGGTCGAGCCCCAGCCGCGCCCGGCATTGAAACCCGAATCGAGCAATTGCGCGGCCTTCAGCGTGCGATCCGCGCCATTCGAGGCGCCGAGCACCACCGCAATGAGCGTGCGGCCGTTGCGTTGTGCCGCGCCCACGAGATTGAAGCCGGAGGCGCAGATGAAGCCGGTCTTCATGCCCATCGCGCCGGAATAGCGGCCCATGAGGCCGTTGGTGTTGTTGTAGACGCGGTTGCCGAGCTTCAGCGCGCCGATGCCCCAGAGATCGCCATGCTCAGGGAATTCGGTCAGCAGCGCGCGGGCGAGAATGGCGAGATCACGCGCGCTGGAATATTGCCGCGCATCTTCCCAGCCATGCGGGTTCACCCAGTTGCTCTCGCGCATGCCGATGCGGCGGGCCTCGCGGTTCATCATCGCCGCGAAGTTCTCGACCGTGCCGCCCACGCCCTCCGCCACCACGACCGCGATGTCGTTGGCGGATTTCACCATCAGGAATTTCAGCGCGTTATCGAGCGTCACTTCCTGCCCCGGCTTCACGCCGATCTTGGACGGGCGCTGCTTCGAGGCGAGCGGGGAGACGACGATGGGTGTGTCGAGCGTGATGGCGCCGGTCTTCACCGCGCGCAACGCTACATAAGCGGTCATCAGCTTGGTGGTGGAAGCGGGATACCACGGCCGCGTGGCGTTATTTGCCTCGATTACCTCGCCGGTATCGGCATCGACCACGAGGGTGGGAACCATGGGGTTCTGTGCTTGCGCCGCACCCGACATCAAACCGAAAGCGAAAAGCGCCGGTGCAAGGCCAAGGCGCGCGAAGCGGGGAACGGAAAAGACCGGCATGATGCGTCGACAAAACCTTGTGCGGAAAAGAGCCGGGTGAGGGCCCTTAAGCGACGAGAGAGGCGGAACAAATCACTCCACCCGGCTTATAGGCGCAATTTGCCTTCGCGAACAGCGAGGAAACCGCGCCGGGGATTTCTGCTCACGAGAATATGGCGTTCCTCGGGCGGCTGTGCTTAAACATCGGGCAGAGCTGGTATACCACGCGCGACAAGACCGGCTGCAACCGCCGCACCAAGCGCGTGACGCGACAAGAAGAACATCCCTGGAGGCAATCCCATGAGCGCTGCCATCATCGGCTGGTCCCACACCACCTTCGGCAAGAAGGAGGAAAGTCTCGAGGAACTGATCGTCACGGTCGCGCGCGATGCGCTGGCTCATGCAGGGCTTGCGGCGGAGGCCGTGGATGAAATCTATCTCGGGCATTTCAATGCGGGTTTCTCGCCGCAGGATTTCACGGCCTCGCTCATCCTGCAGGCTGATCCGGCCCTGCGCTTCAAGCCGACGACGCGGGTCGAGAATGCCTGCGCCACGGGTTCGGCGGCGGTGCATCAGGCTGCGAAGGCCATCGCCGCCAAGGCCGCGAAAGTCACGCTCGTCGTGGGCGTGGAGCAGATGACGCGCACACCGGGCCCGGAGATCGGCGCGAACCTGCTGAAGGCCTCCTACCTGCCGGAAGATGGCGATACGCCGGCCGGCTTCGCCGGCGTGTTCGGCAAGATCGCCGGGGGCTATTTCCAGCGCTACGGCGACCAATCCGATGCGCTTGCGAAGATTGCCGCCAAGAACCACAAGAATGGGGTCTCGAACCCCTATGCGCAGATGCGCAAGGATCTGGGCTTCGAATTCTGCCGCAACGAGAGCGACAAGAACCCGTTCGTGGCGGGCCCGCTGAAGCGCACGGATTGCTCGCTTGTTTCCGACGGCGCGGCGGCTCTGGTGATCGCCGATGTGGAAACCGCGATGCAGGCCAAACGTGCGGTGATGCTGCGCAGCCTCGCCCATGTTCAGGATTTCCTGCCGATGTCGAAGCGCGACATCATCGCCTTCGAAGGCTGCGCGATGGCCTGGAAGAAGGCGCTGTCGCAGGCCAAGCTCACGCTGGATGACCTCTCCTTCGTCGAGACGCATGATTGCTTCACCATCGCCGAGCTCATCGAATACGAGGCGATGGGGCTCACCAGGCCCGGCGAGGGGCATCGCGCCATCGCCGAGGGTTGGACGGAGAAGACGGGCAAGCTACCGGTGAATGCCTCCGGAGGGCTCAAATCAAAGGGCCATCCGATTGGTGCGACCGGCGTTTCCATGCATGCGCTGACGGCCATGCAGCTCTGCGGCGAAGCGGGCGACATGCAGATCCGCGATGCAAAACTCGGTGGCATCTTCAATATGGGCGGTGCGGCGGTTGCGAATTACGTCTCGATTCTCGAACGCATCCGCTGATCGATACTGCCGATGACCAGCGTTTTCTCGCCCGCACGGCGGCGCGCGGTGTTCGCCGCTGCCTCGACCGGTTACATCCTCAGCCAGTTCTTCCGCTCCTTCCTGACGGTCGTGGTGGATGAACTCTCGCGCGATCTCGCCATCGGCCCGAAGGAATTCGGGGCGCTCGGCGCGGCCTGGTTTTTTGGCTTCGCGGCCCTGCAGATCCCGGTCGGCATATGGCTTGATCGTTATGGCCCGCGTCGCACCACCGCGGTGATGATGGCGCTCGCGGTTGTCGGAGCGGTTCTGTTCTCGCAGGCCACGAGTTTCTGGACCGCCGCGACCGGCATGGCGCTGATTGGCGTGGGGTGCGCGCCGATCCTCATGGGCGCGCTCTATTTCTTCGGCCGCACGGAAGAGCCGCAGCGCTTTGCGGCGTTGGCCTCGGTATTTCTCGGCGTTGGTCTCCTTGGCGGGTTGTTGGCGGCGGCTCCGCTCGCCTATCTCGTCTCGCTCATCGGCTGGCGGATGGCTTTCCTGCTGATGGCGGGCGTGACTTTGGGTTCGCTGCTGCTGATCGCTGTCGTGATGCGCGATCCGCCCCGCGCCGAGCAATCGAGCGAGGGCGGCTCGATGATCGAGGCCTTCCTCACGCTGCTCAAATCACCGGGCATGTTGCCGATCCTTGTGATGAGCCTCGTTGTCTCCGGCGCGGTCTGGACCGAGCGTTCGCTCTGGGTCGGGCCGTTCTTCGGCGAGGCGCATGGGCTGGCGGCACTCGATCGCAGCCAGATTGCACTGGCGATGGGCGTGGGCATGACGCTCTGCGCGCTGCTGGCCGGGCCCATCGCGGGGAAGCTCGGACAGCCGAAATATGTGTCGCTCGGTGGCACAATCGTTGCCGGAAGCGGCTTCATGGCTCTGGCCTTCTGGCCGATGGCCCCTTTGCCTTTTGCGATTCTCTTCACAATCCAGATCGGGCTTTTTGGCGCGACCTATGCCGTGATGGTGGGCCATGCGCGGCTTTTCATGCCGGCGGAGGTGCTGGGGCGGGGCATCACGCTTGTGAATTTCATCAACATCCTCGGCACGGGGCTGATGCAATATGTCTCGGGCGCGATGGTTGCGCATTGGAAGGCGCAGGGCCTTGCGGCGCCGGCGGTCTATTCCAACCTGCACCTGATGTTTGGCGCGCTGATGCTCACGGGCGCGATCGTTTACAGCTTCGCGCCGGCCAAGCCGAAGGCGTGATGCTTACTCTTCGCCCGCATCCCGGCGGGTGAAGAGCAGCTTGTCGATGCGGCGGCCATCCATGTCGACGATTTCCAGCCGCCACGCGCCGAATTCCGCGATGTCGCCCTCGCGCGGGATACGGCCGAACACCTCCAGGGCGAGGCCCGCGACCGTGTGGAAGCGCGCATCCGATGGCACAGCGATGTCGAGCGCCGATTCCAGCGCGCTGATCTCGGTGCGCCCATCCACCAGCGAACTGCCATCGGCCCGCGCGATGATGTGGCGGGTCTCGGTATCGTGCTCCTCCGGAATGTCGCCGGTGATGGCTTCCAGCACGTCGGTTAGCGTCACCACGCCTTCGAAGGTGCCGAATTCATCGAGCACGAAGGCGAAATGGTTGCGCTTCTCGCGGAACAGCTCCAGCACATCGAGGACGGAGGAGGAATCCGGCACGAAAACCGGTTCGCGCACGCTTTTCTCGATATCGAGTGGCTTGCCCTCCAGAAGCTGATCCAGCAGGTCCTTCTTGTGCACGAAGCCGAGCGGCTCATCGATGGAATTGCCCTTGGCGATGACCACGCGGCTATAGGGGCACTGGCGCAATTCCGCGCGCGCCACCTTCGGGTCATCGGCAACATCGATCCAGTAGACCGCCGAGCGGCGGGTCATGATCTGCGTCACCGGGCGCTCGGCTAGGCCGATCACCTCCTGCACCATGGCCTGTTCTGCGGGATCGATGATGCCGGATTGCGTGCCTTCCTCCAGCATCGTCTCGACTTCTTCTTCCGTCACGCGGCTGTCGCGCTCCTGCCGGATGCGCAAGGTGCGCAGAATGAGGGCGGTAGAGGCCGAGAGCAGATGCACGAAGGGCCGCGTGACCAGGGCCACAAAGCCCAGCGGGCGCGCGACACGCGCGGCAATCGCTTCCGGATGCGCCAGCGCGATGCGCTTCGGAACCAGTTCGCCCAACACGATGGAGAGGAAGGTGATGCCGAGAATGACGATTCCATAGCCGATGGGCTCGGCATAGGTATCGATCAGTGGGACATCCGATAGCGCATCGCCGAGCTTCAGGCCGAGGGTCGCGGTGCCGAAGGCGCCCGAGATGATGCCCACCAGCGTGATGCCGATCTGCACCGAGGAGAGGAAGCGCGAGGGCTCCTGCGCCAACTCCGCAGCCTTGTGCGCACCCGAATCCCCCGCTTCGGCCATGGCTTCAAGGCGAGCTTTCCGCGCGGAAACGATCGCCATCTCCGACATGGAGAAGAAGCCGTTCAGTAGCGTGAGGCCCAGAACGACCAGAATTTCAAAGAGTAACATCGGCTCGAAGGGTTGCGTTTGCGCCCGGGTTTACCCCGGATTGCGCCTGTTCTTCACCATGAAGGCGGCGGAAAGTCCAGCCCCGAGGGTGTCTCAGGGCTCCGCGCTGCTGCGCGCGACCACCGCGAGGGCGTGCAGGCCGGTCTCGAATTCCGGCGCGAGCAGGGCGTTCACACGGCGATGCCGCTCCACGCGCGACAGGCCATCGAAAGCCTTGGCGCGGATGATGACGCGGTAATGCGTCTCGCCACCCTCGCGCCAACCGGAATGGCCGTGGTGCTGATGGCTTTCGTCGATCACCTCGAGCGATATCGGCTCGAGGCTCGAAAGAAGGGTTTGGATGCGCTCCTGCCTGCTCATGCTTGGCGTGTAGCCCGGCAGGCCATGCGGGATCAAGCCGGCAGGTTTGAGTGTGAGCGCCGCTTGCCGGGTGGGGTGGGTTTCCCCTATCTATGGGGGTTCATGAATCTGAACTCGCCCCTTTTCGACAAGGTTCGCACCCGGCCCGTGGCGGAGGAAGCCCGGACCGACGAGGCGCGCCTGTGCCAGCACCCCGGTTGCGCGCGCAAAGGCGAGCATCGCGCGCCACGCGGACGCGACTATGAGGGGCAGTACCTGTTCTTCTGCCTCGACCATGTTCGCGAGTACAACCAGACCTACAATTACTTCAATGGCATGTCGGATGATGCCGTGCAGGCCTACATGAAGGATGCCCTCACCGGCCATCGCCCCACCTGGCAGAGCGGCGTGAATGGCGCGCCCGATCCCGGCACGACCTCCAAGATCGATTCGGCCGCCATCTTGCGCGAGCGCATCGAGAGATTGCGCCGGATGCGCCAGGAGGCCGCAGCCGAAAGCAAGCGCGTGCGGGTTGGCAAGGCGGCGATGAAGGCCTTGGAATTGTTGGGGCTTGACGAAACCGCCGACAAGGCGTTGGTGCGTCGTCGCTTCAAGGAAATGGCCAAGCGCCTCCATCCCGACCTCAATGAGGGGGACAGGTCGCGCGAGGACAAATTGCGCGCGATTATCGATGCCTATAACTACTTGAAGTCGGTCGGCCTCGCCTGAGGGCTGATTCTAACGTTTCCACGAACACGGCGGCCCCGCCGGGGTGGCCGGAGGTGATGAATGTCTGTGACGGCCCTTGCGAGCGCAAACCCGGCGGATGCCATTCCTGCCGAGCCGGATACCATGGTCAGCGCCAAGGCGCTGTTCGGCATCGAAACCGAGATGCAGGTTCCGGCCTATTCGAAAACCTCCGAGAATGTGCCGGAGACGGATCCGGATTACCTCTTTGATCGCGACACCACGCTCGCGATCCTTGCGGGATTTGCCTTCAACCGTCGCGTGATGGTGACGGGCTATCACGGCACGGGCAAATCGACGCATATCGAGCAGGTCGCGGCGCGCCTCAACTGGCCCTGTATCCGCGTGAACCTCGACAGCCATGTGAGCCGCATCGATCTCGTCGGCAAGGATGCGATCGTGCTCAAAGAGGGCAAGCAGATCACCGAGTTCAAGGACGGTATTCTGCCTTGGGCCTATCAGCGCAACATCGCGCTCGTCTTCGACGAATATGATGCCGGTCGCCCGGACGTGATGTTCGTGATCCAGCGCGTGCTGGAATCGTCGGGCCGCCTGACGCTGCTCGATCAGAGCCGCGTCATTCGCCCGCACAAGGCGTTCCGCCTATTCGCGACCGCCAACACGGTTGGCCTTGGCGATACCTCGGGCCTCTATCACGGCACGCAGCAGATCAATCAGGCGCAGATGGACCGCTGGTCCATCGTGACGGTGCTGAACTACCTCGCCCATGACAAGGAAGTGGATATCGTTCTCTCTAAGGCGAAGCATTACCAGAACAAGGAAGGCCGCGAGACCGTGAACCGCATGGTGCGCGTGGCGGACCTCACCCGTCAGGCCTTCATGAATGGCGAGCTTTCCACCGTCATGTCGCCCCGCACGGTGATCACCTGGGCGGAAAACGCCGCGATCTTCGGCGATCTCGGCATGGCTTTCCGGCTCACCTTCCTCAACAAGTGCGACGAACTCGAGCGTCAGCTGGTGGCGGAGTTCTACCAGCGGTCCTTCGGCGTGGAATTGAAGGAAAGCGCGGTCAATGTCGCGCTGAGCTGAGGCCGGATGCCTGCGATCGAGCGCGATACCGCCCGGTTCGACGAGGTTCGCGCTGCGGTCCTCGACGGGTTGTCGCGTTACAATGATCGCTTTCTGCCCAAGAACCGCGAGCGCATTCCCTATGCGCTTTCGGTGCGGGACGAGGCGGGCCAAATCGTCGGCGGGCTCATCGGCGAGCAGCGGATGGATTGGCTTTATGTCGACCTGCTCTGGGTGGATGACAGCCAGCGCAAGCAGGGCTGGGGCTCGAAGCTTCTGGCGGAGGCCGAGGCCCATGCCCGCGCCGAGGGCCTCACGCATATCCACCTCTCGACCTGGCAATTCCAGGCACCGGATTTCTACCGCGCGCAGGGTTTTCGCGAGTTCGGGCGGCTGGAGAACCATCCGGCGGGGCTCACCAACTTCTATTTCGTGAAGGTGCTCTGAGGTGGCGATCCGCGCGCTGTTCTTCGATGTCTTCGGCACGTTGGTCGATTGGCGCGGCAGCATCGCGCGCGAGGTGAGGCGCCTCGGATTGCCCGTGGAAGCGGAAGCCTTCGCGGATGCGTGGCGCGATGCCTACCAGCCCGCGATGGAAGCGGTGCGCTCCGGCGCGCGCGGCTATGTGAAGCTCGATGTGCTCCATCGCGAGAATCTCGATCTCATCCTGCCGCGCTTCGGGCTCGGGGGCATGCCGGAAGCGGACCGGCAGGCGTTGAACCTCGTCTGGCACAAGCTCGATGCCTGGCCGGATACGGTCGCGGGCCTCCGGAAGCTACGCGAGACTTTTCGCCTCGCGCCGATGTCTAACGGCAATATCGCGCTGATGGCCGACATGGCGCGCCACAATGGCTTTCATTGGGATGCTATCCTTGGCGCGGATGTCGCGCGCGATTACAAGCCGAAGCCCGGCGTCTATCTCGCGGGCTGCGATGCCTTCAGCCTCAAGCCCGAGGAATGCATGATGGTCGCGGCCCATTCCTCCGATCTCTTGGCGGCCGCGGCGGTTGGCCTCAAGACCGCCCATATCGCCCGGCCCAATGAGCATGGGCCGGGCAAGGGCGAGGCCGGGCCGGAATGCCCGGTTGACATCGCCGCCGCCGACCTGCTCGATCTCGCCGAAAGGCTTCGCCCATGACTCTCATTTCTAACCGCAAGCCGGGCCAGCCGGAAAACTCGCCCACCGAGCCGCTGAAGAAGGCGGTCTCTTCAGCCTTGCGCGCCATGGCGGGCAAGGAAGAGGTGGAGGTGCAGTTCGCGGCGGATCGTCCCTCGCTGATCGATGCGGGCGAGATGGCCCGCGCGCGCCTGCCGGAGCCACCGCGCAAGCCATCCGCCAAGGATGTCGCGATCCTGCGCGGCCATGCCGACAGCTACGCCCTGAAGCTCGCGCTGCATGACCAGAAGCTGCACCGGAAGGTCGCGCCCGAAGTGCCCGAGGCGCGAAAGGTGTTCGATGCTGTGGAGCAGGCGCGCTGTGATGCCATCGGCGCGCGGCGCATGATGGGCGTCGGCACGAATATTGGTGCCATGCTCGAAGATCGCTATGCTCGCGCCAATCTCGCGCAGATCTCGGAGATCGGCGATGCGCCGATCGAGGACGCGATGGCGATGCTCGTGCGCGAGCGGCTCACGGGCCTCGCCCCGCCACCTTCCGCGCAGAGGCTCACAGATCTCTGGCGCGGCCGAATCGAGGAGAAGGCGGGCGCGACGCTCGACCAGCTCGTGAGCCAGGTGCAGGACCAGCAGGCTTTCTCGAAGCTGGTGCATCAGATGCTCGTGCAGATGGGCCTTGAGGAAGGTGATCCGCTCGGCTCGAATGATGACGACCAGCAATCCGACGACCAGGACGACAAGGGCGAGCAGGAGCCGCAGGAGGGCGAGAGCGGCGAGGCCGAGGAGCAGGATGGCTTCGAGATGCAGGAAACCGAGGCGCTTTCCGAGGAAAGTGCCGAGGGCGCGCAGGAAGCTGCCGATGCCCCGCCAGGCGATTACCCCGACGAGAGCGAGATGGTGGATGCGGAAGAACCCGCCGAGGCTTCCCGCCAGCCGCAGAAGCCGGATAACAGCCGTCACGCCAGCGAATACAAGGCTTTCACCACCAAATACGATGAAACCATCGAGGCTGAGGAACTCTGCGATGCCGAGGAACTCGATCGCCTCCGCGCCTATCTCGACAAGCAGCTTTCCTCGGTGCAGGGCGTGGTTTCGCGCCTCGCGAACCGGTTGCAGCGCCGGCTACTGGCCCAGCAGAGCCGCGCCTGGGAATTCGACCTCGAGGAAGGCACGCTCGACCCCGCGCGCCTCACGCGTGTGATCATCGATGACATGCGCGGCACCTTCGCGCCCCTCTCGTTCAAGCGCGAGAAGGACACGAATTTCCGCGATACGGTGGTGACGCTGCTCATCGACAATTCCGGCTCCATGCGTGGTCGGCCGATTACGGTTGCCGCGACCTGCGCCGATATTCTCGCGCGCACGCTGGAGCGTTGCGGCGTGAAGGTGGAGATCCTCGGCTTCACCACCAAGGCCTGGAAGGGCGGGCAGAGCCGCGAGGCCTGGCTCCAATCCGGCAAGCCAGCTAATCCGGGACGGCTGAACGATCTGCGCCACGTCATCTACAAGAGCGCGGATGCGCCCTGGCGGCGTGCGCGGCGCAATCTCGGCCTGATGATGCGCGAGGGCCTGCTGAAGGAGAATATCGACGGCGAGGCGCTCGATTGGGCGCATAATCGCCTGCTGGCGCGCTCCGAACAGCGCAAGATCCTGATGATGATTTCCGACGGCGCCCCGGTGGACGACACCACGCTGTCGGTCAATTCGGGCAATTATCTCGAGCGCCACCTGCGGCAGGTCATCGAGGCCATCGAGACCCGCTCGCCGGTGGAACTCATCGCCATCGGCATCGGGCATGACGTGACGCGCTATTACCGTCGTGCGGTGACGATCGTGGATGCAGAGGAGCTCGGTGGCGTGATGACCGAGAAACTCGCCGAACTCTTCAGCGAGGATGCCGCCAGCGGCGGCAACGGTCGGCGCGCGGCCTGATGGCGAGGCTATCGCGTCGCGGCCTGCTGGCTGCCCTCCCGGCCCTGGCCGCGTTTCCGCGCGTGGCTTTCCCGCAGGCTGCGCCCGCAACCGAGACATTCGACTGGCAGCCGGTGCGCCTGAAGGTGCACCAGCTCTCCGGTTTTTCCGTGCTGGAACCTGAAAGGCGCGATTTCGGCCCGCTGACCTTTCTCGGCGGCATCGAGATGCGCGGAGACCGGCCCGATTTCGGCGGAATCTCCTCGGGCGTGATCGAACCCGACGGCAAGGGCTTCATTGCCGCGTCTGATCAGTCGCACTGGATTCTCGGGCGCTTCATCACCGATGCCGAGGAGCATCTGCTGGGCATCGAGAATGTGCGGCTCGCGGCGATGATGGCGCCGGATGGCCGGCGGATGAAGAACACCCGCTTCTTCGATACCGAGGGCATGGTCCGGCAGGGCAACCGGCTTTATGTCAGCGTCGAGCATGCCCATCAGGTTTTGCGGTTCGAGATCGGGCCCAATGGCCCCGCCGGTCGCGGCACCGTCGTGCCGACGCCGGATGACCTGCGCAAGCTCAACAACAATCAGGGCATCGAGGCGCTGGGCATCATGCCGCCCGGCTCGCGCTCGCCGGGCTCGCTGATCGCGATTGCCGAGCATGCGCCGCGCGGCATGGATCCGGCCCGCATTCCAGGCTGGATCATCGGCGGGCCGCAGCCCGGCGCGTTCTTCCTCAGCCGCAGCGGCAATTTTGATATTACCGATCTCGGCTTCCTGCCGGGTGGCGACATGCTGGTGCTGGAGCGGCGTTTCTCGCCCTTCTGGGGTGTGGCGATGCGTTTGCGTCGCATTCCACTCGCGCGGATCACGGCCGGCGCGCTGCTCGATGGCGAGGTGCTGATCGACGCCAACATGGCCTACCATGTCGACAACATGGAAACGCTGATGATCCACCGCGCGGCGGATGGCCGCGTGATTCTCACCATCCTCTCGGATGACAATTTCTCGATCCTGCAGCGGAATATCGCGCTGCGCTTCGCCTATCGCGAATAGCGCGTTATCCGGCGAGATGGGCACCGGATTGGTCGAAGGCTTTCCGGACAACAAAAAAGGCGGCCGGAGCCGCCTTGATCATTTCGCTGGAAACGGCCTTAGGCGTTCAGCTTCTTGGTGATCTCGCGCTTGAGATCGAGCGCGGTCTGCGACAGATCCGCTTCGCCCGCCTTCATCAGAAAGGCATCGAGACCGCCGCGATGCTCCACCGAGCGCAGGCCATTGGCCGAGATGCGCAGCTTCACGGAGCGGTTCAGCGCATCCGACATCAGCGTCACGTTGACGAGGTTCGGGAGGAAGCGGCGCTTCGTCTTCCGGTTGGAGTGGCTAACCTTGTGGCCAACCAGGGCACCCTTGCCTGTGAGTTCGCAACGACGCGACATGATCCTAATCCTTCGGGTCTCGCCATGAGGGCGGGAGGACAACCCAAACGCCGGGAGCTGTGCTGTCGCACCCGCCTTCCGCCGCAAGGGTTCGGGAAATCGAGAGTGGGCGTATAGTCGAAGCCATTCGCCGGGTCAACCGCGAAGCGTTGGAAGATGCGCGGATGCGTCGTGTTGCGCCGAATCACGCTTGCGTTCAAGAGTAGTTGGTATCCGCGCGCTTCAGCCCGCATTCAGGCGGCGCGACGGATGTTCGGGCGCGGGGGGCGTCCAGTTGCGCCTGCGGGCGCCATGCAGAGGCAGGCAGAACGAATGAAAGCCTTGCGGAAGCGGTCGACGCCCATCGCCCTCACCGGTCTTCTTCTGGCTTCTGGTGCGGGGCAAGCTGGCACGGTGGATGCCACCTATTCCATTACGCTTGCAGGCCTCACCATCGGTCGCGCCAGCCTCTCCGGCGTGGTGGAGAACGGGTCCTACAGCATCAATGTCAGCGCAGCGCTCACGGGGCTTGTAGGGGCCGTCACGAATGGTTCGGGCTCCGGCACGGCGCGCGGGGGCCTGGGTAGCGCCTTGCCTCTTTCCAATGGCTTTGCAGTGACCGCGACCAATGGCAGTGCCAAACGCACCATCCAGATCGGCGCCTCCAGCGGCAATGTGCGCGGCGTGACCATCGAGCCGCCGCTCGAGCTGCCCATGGAGGGCCGGATTCCCCTGCGCGACCAGCACAAGCAGGGCGTGCTCGATCCGATCAGTGCGCTGGTGATGCCCGTGCGAAACGGCAATCCGCTCGACAAGGCGAATTGTGAGCGCCGCCTGCCGGTTTTCGATGGCACCCAGCGTTTCGATGTGGTGCTGACCTTCGCGGGCATCCGCAATGTGCAGGCTGAGGATGGTTATGTCGGCCCGGTTCTCGTGTGCACGGCGCGCTATGTGCCGGTGGCGGGGCATCGGCCGGATCGGCGGGCCGTGAAATTCATGACTGAGAATCGCAACATCGATACCTGGCTCGCCCCGGTGAATGGCGGGCGGGCGCTGATGCCCTATCGCATTTCGGTGCGCACGATGGTCGGCACCTCGGTGATCGAGGCGCGGCGCTTCCAGTCGAGCACTCAATAACGCTCCAGATCGGCACAGCGCCTTAACGCTGCGTGTGCGCGTTCGCACGCGGATGCGGCTTGGTGCCTTGGCCCGGAACGGTCGCCGTCGCCCGCATCGTCACGGCATAAGCTCATGTGAAAAAAGCGGAAAATGCGAAGCGCGGCATTTTTGCGAAAAAGATCCGCGAATCAAAAAATCTGATTCGTCGATGGTTCGTTCCGCATCCGCACCAATTCTTAACGCTTCCATGGGAAAAGAAGCCTTGCCGGTGCAAGCAAGTATTAACCACGATTTCACGTCGGTTTCACTTGACAGCCTGTCCGGCTCGACCCGGCTGGCGAGTCGAGCGCGGTCCGGCAAGCGCCCCTCCCGAGTCGAGTGGAATCACAAAATCTGGGAGAGTCGCAGATCGACTCAGCCACATCTTGTGCGTGAACAAAACGTGACTCAGGAAGAGTCGCCGATTCGGTTGCGATTCGTTCCAGTCCCGTTCGAATGCTTTCCGAAGACTCTGATTCCCGCGCGGTTTCTGTTCGCAATCGGCACAGCCTGAAAGCGCCACCGGGGCTGCAAGCCTTGCGAAACGGTGCGCCGCGCGCCACATCTGGAATGACAAAGCGGCCCTTCCAGGCCTCCGGGCTGGGCCCGGCCCATTCCCGGAGACGGTTGTGACGCGTCCGCCTTCCCTCGCGCATTCCGGCCCCGTCGGCAGCGGGCGCGGCGTCACCGCCGTTCTCGGTCCGACCAATACCGGCAAGACGCATCTCGCGATCGAGCGGATGCTCGGCCATGATTCGGGGCTGATTGGCCTGCCACTGCGTCTGCTCGCGCGCGAGGTTTACAATCGGTTGGTCGCGCGCGCCGGGGTGAATGCCGTGGCGCTCATCACCGGCGAGGAAAAGATCAAGCCTCCGAATCCGCGCTACTGGGTCTCGACCGTCGAGGCCATGCCGCGCGATCTCGTGGTGAGCTTTGTTGCGATCGACGAGGTGCAACTGATTGCGGATGCTGATCGCGGGCATGTGTTCACGGATGCGGTGCTGAACCGGCGCGGGCGCAGCGAAACGATGCTCCTCGGCGCCGGCACGGCGCGCGCGTTGATTGAGCGATTGCTGCCGGGCGTGACGATTGCCACGCGCCCCCGGCTTTCCAAGCTCAGTTTTGCCGGCGAGAAGAAAATCACGCGATTGCCCTCGCGCTCGGCCGTCATCGCGTTCTCGGCCGAGGAAGTTTACGCGATTGCGGAACTCGTGCGCCGTCAGCGCGGAGGCGCTGCGGTGGTGATGGGCTCGCTCTCGCCCCGCACGCGGAATGCGCAGGTCGCGATGTTCCAGGCCGGCGAGGTCGATCATATCGTCGCAACCGACGCCATCGGTATGGGCCTGAACCTCGAAATCGGGCATGTGGCCTTCGCCTCGGACCGGAAATTCGACGGCAAGCGCCATCGCCGCCTCACGCCGGCCGAAATGGCGCAGGTTGCGGGCCGCGCGGGGCGCGCACAGGAGGATGGCACCTTCGGCACCACGGGCCGCTGCGCTCCATTTGAGGAAGAGCTCGTCGAGGCCATCGAGGAGCATCTCTTCGATCCGTTAACCTTCGCGTGGTGGCGAAACGCCAATCTCGACTTTGCATCGCTCGAAAAACTGGAAGCGAGCCTTTCGCGCAACGCTCCGCAAATCGACCTCATCCGCGCGGGAAAAGCCGAGGATGAGGTGACGCTGGATATCGCCAGCGGAAGGCCCGGCATTCGTGCCCTGGCCTCTACGCGTGATGGTGTGCGCCGCCTGTGGGACCTCTGCCAATTGCCGGATTATCGCAAGGTTTCCCCGAATATTCATGCAGATCTCGTGGTTTCGCTCTACGAGCCGATCATGCGGAAGGGGGCGATCGACAATGACTGGTTCGCCCGCGAAATCCGCGCTTGCGACCGGCTCGATGGCGACATTGATACCCTCGCCTGGCGCCTCGCTTATATGCGCACGTGGAGCTATTGCGCGAACAGGCCGGACTGGCTCGCTGATCCAGTGCATTGGCAGAACGTGACGCGCGCGCTAGAGGACAGGCTTTCCGATGCGCTTCACGAAAAGCTGATGCAACGTTTCGTGGATCGGCGCACCTCGGTTCTGATGCGGCGCTTGAAAGAGAATGCGATCATGGATGCAGACGTGAGCCCGACCGGAGAGGTCATCGTCGAGGGCCAGAATATCGGCCGCCTCGCCGGTTTCCGCTTCACGCCCGATCCGAATGCCGAGGGGCAGGAGGCGAAGGCCTTGCGCGCAGCCGCCTCCAAGGCGCTCGCGGGCGAGATCGAGGCGCGTGCGACGCGGCTCTCCACCGCGAACGACGACCAGATCACGCTGTCTCTCGATGGCATCATCCGCTTCATCGGCGAGCCGATCGCGGTGTTGCAGGCCGGTGCCAAGGCGCTGGAGCCGCGCTTCCTGCTGCTGGCGGATGACGAACTCGCGGGCCTGCATCGCGAGATGGCGGAAACGCGCCTCGGCCTCTGGCTGAAGGCGCATGTGACGAAGCATCTGGGACCGCTCTTCGCGCTCGAAAGCGGCGAGGGTGCCACGGGTCTTGCGCGCGGCATTGCTTTCCGTCTCGCCGAGAACCTAGGCGTGCTCGATCGCAACGCGGTGTCGAACGACGTGCGCGCACTCGACCAGAATGCGCGCGGCGAACTCCGCAAGCTCGGCGTGCGCTTTGGCGCGCATCACCTGTTCCTGCCGGTGCTGATGAAGCCCGGCCCGCGCAGCCTGGCGGCGCAGCTGCACGTGCTCTTCACGGGCGGCGACGATTCCGGCCTGAAGGAGGTGAGCCATCTCGCCTATTCCGGCCGCACCTCGATTCCGGTCGATCCGGCGATTCCGGGTGAACTTTATCGCATTGCCGGCTATCGCGTGGCGGGTCCGCGTGCGATCCGCATCGATATTCTCGAGCGCCTCGCCGATCTCATCCGCCCGGCCATCGCCTATCGTCCTGGCGTCACCGAGGGCGAGCCGCCGGCGGGGGCCGCTGATGGCGATGCCTTCGTCGTCACCGGTGCGATGACTTCGCTGGTGGGTGCCGCGGGTGCCGATTTCGCCGAGGTTCTGAAGGCGCTGGGTTATCGCTCCGAAACGCGCACCGGCCCGGCCATCACCGTGCAGATCAAGCGTGCGGTGATTGCGCCGATGGAGCCCTTCAAGCCGGCGGAAGCGGGTGCCGAAGGGGAAAGCACGGCTGAAACGGTCGAAGGCGATGCGACCGAGGTTGTCGCCGCCGAGCCGGAAGCGGCTCCCGCGGAAGCCGAGGCTTCGGTTGACGTTCCGGTCGAGGTCGCTGCGGAAGAGGTTCCGCAGCCTGCATCCGACACGATGGAAACCTCCGCTGCCGAAGCCGCTGCTCCGGCTGAGCCTGTGGCCATCGAAGTCTGGCGGATGGGTCGCGCCGAGCGGCCGCAGCATCGTGGCGATCGTCGTCCCAACCGGGGTGGCAATCGCCCGGGCCAGCAGGCCGAGGGTGCGCCCGGCGAACGCACGGGTGAGCCGCGTCGCGGTCCGCCGCCCTGGAAGCGCGGTTCGAAGCCCGGAGACGCTCGGACTGGCGAGCAGCCGCCACGCCCGGTTGCGGAAGGTGCTCAGGCTGATGGTGGTGAGGCTCCGCGCCGGCATGATGACCAGCGGCGGGATCGCCGTGACAAGTTCGAGAAATTCGGCAAGCGCGAGGATCGTCCGCAAGGCGAAAATCGTGGTGATCGCGGTGGCAAGCCGTTCCACAAGGGCGGACGCCCGGATCGCGAGAACCGCGAGCGTGGGCCGGAACATCGCGTTTTTGCGACTAGCGGTCCCCAGCAGGGCCGCAAGGGCGAGAAGGCGGCGGACCCGGATTCGCCCTTCGCCAAGCTCGCGGCCCTCAAGGCGCAGCTCGAAGGCAAGAACTGAGGCCGTATGGCGCGACACGGGAACCGGGCTGAACCTTCGGGATCACCCCTTCCCGCGCGCCAGCGCATCGACCTTTTCATCTGGCATGCGCGCTTCCTGCGCACCCGTTCCGCCGCCGCCGATCTCGTGCGGAAAGGCCATGTGCGGGTGAATGCCCTGCGCATGACGCAACCCGGCCATTCGTTAAAGCCCGGCGACGTGCTGACCCTCGCGCTTCCCGGCCGGACCTGGATCATCCGTGTCGAAGGCTTCGCCGAGCGGCGTGGATCCTCGGAGGAGGGGCTGGCGCTCTACACCCGGCTTGATGGCGCCGGTGTTGATCAGGGACAATCGCTCTCTCGATTGGTCAAAGGAGAGCAAGCCTTTCCAAGCGAGGCTCTTGCCCCGAAGGCCAATCGGCATTAGCGAAGCAGAAAGCGCCTCGTATGTTCCCCCCGGGCCTTGAACCCGCGGTTCCAGACGGAGAACGTTGATGACCTATGTCGTCACCGAAAATTGCATCAAGTGCAAATACATGGATTGCGTGGAAGTCTGCCCGGTGGACTGCTTCTACGAGGGCGAGAACATGCTCGTCATCCATCCCGATGAATGCATCGATTGCGGCGTCTGCGAGCCGGAATGCCCGGCGGAAGCCATCAAGCCGGATACCGAGCCGGGCCTCGAGAGCTGGCTGAAGCTGAACTCGGACTATGCCAGCCAGTGGCCCAACATCACCATCAAGCGCGAAGCCCCTGGCGACGCCAAGGAATGGGATGGCAAGCCCGGCAAGTTCGAAGCGCATTTCTCGCCCAAGCCCGGCGAGGGCGACTGAGCCTGTTAACCAATCGCCTTAACGGGGAAAGCCGGCGGCTGCGCTTGCTTTGATTTTCCCCGTTTTTCGTGCTATGCACAATCAACAGGCGATTTCGGTGGCATCCTCTTTGCGCCCACTTTTTTCACATTGAACGGATTCATCCGGCTCCAGCGTCTTCCGGGCGCGAGGGCCGGCTTTTCTGTCTCGTGAAGGGGCATGTCCTCCGCTTTGTCTGTTGAGCCCTCGGCTCCGGCGCTTCTGGCCCGGAGCCGGTCTTTGGTTTCGCGTGCGTGAAGCACGCCACTCTCGCCCCGCCCTCGCGAAAGCGGCGCGTGGCGACAAGAGGATGAAATGAGCACCAAGAAGACGACGCAGCGGGATATTTTCAAGCCGGGCGAGTTCATCGTTTATCCGGCCCATGGTGTGGGCCAGGTGACGACGATCGAGGAGCAGGAAATCGCGGGCTTCAAGCTCGAACTGTTCGTGGTGAATTTCACGAAAGAGAAGATGACCCTGCGTGTTCCGGTGGCGAAAGCCGCGAGCGTGGGCATGCGCAAGCTTTCGGACGCTTCGGCCATCGCTAAGGCGCTCGACGTGCTTACCGGCCGTGCGCGCGTGAAGCGCACGATGTGGAGCCGCCGCGCCCAGGAATACGAAGCCAAGATCAATTCGGGCGACCTCATCGCCGTGGCCGAGGTCGTGCGCGACCTCTATCGTTCGGAAGCCCAGCCGGAGCAGTCCTATTCCGAGCGCCAGCTGTTCGAGACCGCGCTTGCGCGCCTCGTGGACGAGATCGCGGCGGTGGATGGCTCCACCGAGACCGAAGCGATGAAGCGCGTCGAGACCAGCCTCGCCAAGGGGCCGCGCCGCACGCGTGGTGCTGACGCTACGGATGCTGACAACGACGACGCCAGCGACGAAGCGGCCTGAGCCCTTCTGCCAAGGCAAGAATTCCAGGCCCGCTCTTACCGGCGGGCCTTTTTCGTGCCGATTTCAAGGGGGATGCGCCAATTGTGCAAATCGCCTTTGGAAAGAATCCGTTAGCCGCTGTGATCCGGCCGCACAGCCTCCTCGTAATGCCATAAAACAAGTGACACGGGGAGGTCACATATGGCGCAGCTCGTTGGAGTTCGTCGGTCTTTTGTCCGGGCGGCAATGGACGCCCCATTCCTGACGCGGGAAAATGAGCACGCTTTGGCTGTGCGCTGGCGCGACCATCAGGACAAGGATGCACTCCACCAGCTGACAACCGCGCATATGCGTCTCGTCATCGCGATTGCCGCGCGCTTCCGGAATTACGGTCTCCCCGTGTCCGATCTCATTCAGGAAGGCCATGTGGGCCTGCTAGAAGCCGCGGCGCGGTTTGAGCCCGACCGTGAGGTCCGATTCTCCACCTATGCCACCTGGTGGATCCGTGCTTCTATTCAAGACTTCGTGCTCCGTAACTGGTCGATTGTCCGCGGCGGCACCAGCTCGGCCCAGAAGGCCCTGTTCTTTAACCTGCGCCGCCTGCGTCTGCGCATTCTCCAGAAGGCCGACGGCGATCCGAATGTCGATGTGCATGCTGAGATCGCGGCGGCCGTAGGGGTACAAAAAGCCGATGTGATGGCCATGGAGGCCCGGCTTTCGGCGCCCGATATGTCGCTGCATGCTCCGGTTTCCGAGGAGGATTCTTCCGATTCCGTCCGCCTGGATTTCTTCGCGGATGACAAGCCGCTGCCGGATGAACTGGTCGGCGACCAGATCGACACCGAGCGCCGGCATGACTGGCTGCAATCGGCGCTGACCGTGCTCTCCGAGCGTGAATTGCGCATCCTGCGTGAGCGTCGCCTGTCGGAAGATGGCGAGACGCTTGAGGCGCTGGGCACCAAACTCGGCATCTCGAAGGAGCGCGTGCGTCAGATCGAGAACCGCGCGCTGGAAAAGCTGAAGAAAGCGCTGATCGAGCGCAACCCGCGCTTCGCCGAGGCCGCAGCCATTTCGGGCTGAGGCTGTCTTCAGCCGCCCGTGATGATCTTGTAGAATTGGCCGGGCGTGAGCATGTCGTCCGGCGTCAGCCCATTGAGCACATAGAAACGCTCGAGTCCTTGCGGTACATTGCTCATATGGTTCGCAACGAGGTCTTCCGGGCGGTTCCCGGCGCGGGCCATCATGAGGCCAAGCCTCTGGCCACGCAGGCCTTTCGCCTCATCCTCGGTGAGCTGACGGAAGCTTTTCGCCACGTTCATGAAGCGCTGGTCAGCCTCGGCGCTAAAATTCTGCGCGGCGAAGATGAAGCGGAACACATTTTCGCCCACGCGGATGAGCACCACACGGAAGGTCCAGTCCGGCCCGCGCGCAAGGCCCATCGCGGCAGGCAGGCTGCCGATTGTCATCTCGTTGAGGTCGGTGATCGGAATGCCCTCGATCGGGTTCAGCGCGAGAAGGGCGCTCAAGGTGCGATCTGGCTCGCCGCGCGAGGAATCGAGCCGCAGCGCCTCGTTCCCACCCTGCGAAACGCCGAGCACCGCGTGGGGTGAGTTCTCCAGCGCGAATCCCTCCGGCGCATCGAAGGTGAAGCGCAGGCGCGGATGCAGGAAGGAGCGGCCACGAATGAGGCCCTGATTGGCATCCTCGCCATAGGCGATGCCATTGATGGCCTGCAGCCATTGTGTGCGGTTGGCCTCGCCCACGCCCGGCGCGCCGAACTGGCGGGCAACCGCAATGGCCTTGTCGAGCCGTTCGGGCGTCGTTGGGTGCGTGGCAAGAATGTCGTTCGGCTCGCTCCCGGCCGTGTGGTCATCCATGCGGGTGCGCATGCGGCTGGTGCGATCAAGTGCCACGAGAAAGCGCACCGCGCCATGGGCCTCGAAACCGGCTTTCGCGATAGCGCGCACGCCGAGTTCGTCGGCATCGATCTCCTGTTGGCGGGAGAAGCTTGCCAGCGCGATCTTGCTCTGGTCGCGCATCAGGCGGCTCGTGCCGGGATTGGCGAGCACCTCTTGATGCACGCGGCTGACGAGCACCGAGCGGCTTTCCAGCTCCGCGCGCTCCATCGCGTGCCGTCCCGTGACATGCGCGATCTCATGCGCAATGACGGAAGCGGCTTCTGCCGTGTCATTCGCGAGGGCGAGCAGGCCGCGCGTCACATAGACATAGCCATTGGGCAGCGCGAAGGCGTTGACGCTGGGTGAATTGAGGATCGTCACCCGGTAGGTTTCGTTCGGCCGATCCGAGACAAGGCGCAAGCGATTGGCGATCTCGCTCAGCAAGGCCTGAAGACGCGGCGCGCGGTATTCGCCACCGAAGCTGCGGATGAGGCGCTGATGCTCGCGCTCCAGCGCAGAGCCCGGCTCCAGCATGGGCATGGTGCCGGGCAGTTCCACGCGCGCCGGCTCATCCATCGAAATGGGGATGGTGTCACTGACGCATGCCGAAAGAAGCCCCGCAAGCACGAGCGTGGCGGCCACGCGGGAAAGCGGGGCGAGAGGATAGGGTCTAGGCAGGGTCGTCAGGAGCATGAAACCGCGAGGCGCCCGGAAAATACGGCTCTCTGTAGCCTGAAGCGGTGATTGTGTCATCGCTGTGGTGCGGTTTCGGTCTTTTCGAGCGTCGAAAGATGATCCGCACTGTCGAGCCGCGAGCGGCGCAGGCCTTCGCGCGCGACAAGAAAGCGAATCACCGCGCGCTGGCCTGCCAGCTTTTCCGGTGTTTGGCCTCGTTGCGTGAGCGCGGAAATGGTCGCGGATGTCGCTGAAAGCGACGGGCCGGTGCGGCCCGCCCCCCGGATGTTGAGGAAGAAGATCTCGCGCCACGGGCGAACTGCCGAGATGGTCCAGATCACCACCATGCGTCGTCCCGCATGGCGGCCGGGATCGCCCTCGATGGTCGCGAGGCGCTGCGCCTGCACGCGCGGCGCCCAATGCCCGCGCCGCTCGCGGATCGCAATGGCCTCATGGGTGAGGAGTTCCTCCCAGCAATGGCCCGTTGCATCGGGCCAGCCCGGCACAAGGCCGGCTTCGACCATGCCCGCCTGCAACCAGAAGGGCGGGAGCGTCGAATCAGGCTCTTGGACGAAAAGATAGGCGGGCGTGGCGCCCCAGCGATCCGGCGGGGCGACCGCCTTCCAGCTCACGCGCTGGCCGTGCAGGGATTCCGTGAGCCCCTTCGCGAGCTTCGCGCGCATGTTGGGTTCGAGGTGATCTGGCCAGACGATGTTCGCGAGCTTCAGGGCCGGCCCTTCCGCGAGGGTGAGTGTGCCATCGGCATCGATTCGCTGGATATTCGCCGGCAGGGCCGCCTCCGGCGTGCAGGCACGGGGCGTGACGGATTGCCCCAGCGCGAACCCTGCGGTGAAGAGCACTGCGACCCATGGGCGCAGGAGAGGGATGCATCCGCCGCGAAAACCTGCTAGGAGCGCTCGACCGGAAAGGTCCCGTAGCTCAGCAGGATAGAGCGGCAGTTTCCTAAACTGTAGGCCACAGGTTCGAATCCTGTCGGGATCGCCAATTCTCGTGCCGTTTCCGTCGAACCTGTGGTTGGTCTTGCCCGTCATCGCCAGAGCTCGACGGGTGGTTCGAATCCTGTCGGGATCGCCAGCTTCGGCTTCTGGGCCTTTCAGCCAGACGCCTTCTTGCAAATTTGCCAATATTTCTACGGCCTGCCCCCGGGGTTCTGTTTCGGAAGCTAGTGCAGTGCCCGCGAAACTCTGCTGTTTTGCTGCCCTGTTGCCGGCGAAGAATGCCCCCTTGTCATCGTCCGGACATTGTTCTTTCATGAACCTGTTGCCGACCCTGCGGATAAGCGCGGCCTGAAGACGCCGCGTGACGAAGTGAGACAGGGCGGCCAAGGAGGATTGCTTCATGAATATCAATCGTCGTCTCCTCTGCGGAGCGGCCTTCGCGCTTTCAGCTCTCGCAACCACGCCGGCTTTCGCGCAGGTCGAGCTGCAATGGTGGCATGCCATGACGGGCGCCAACAACGACGTCATCGTGCGCCTCGCCGAAGAGTTCAACCAGAGCCAGAAGGAATTCAAGGTCGTCCCGACCTACAAGGGTTCCTATCCGGATACGCTGAATGCCGGCATCGCCGCCTTCCGCGCGGGCAATGCGCCGCATATCCTTCAGGTCTTCGAGGTGGGCACCGCTACGATGATGGGCGCCAAGGGCGCGATCAAGCCGGTGCAGGACCTCATGAAGGAAGCCGGTGAAACCTTCGATCCGAAGAGCTATCTCCCGGCTATCACGGGTTATTATTCCACGGTGAAGGGCGAGATGCTCTCCTTCCCGTTCAACTCATCCTCGGCGGTGATGTGGATCAACAAGGACCAGTTCCGGAAGGCCGGGCTCGACCCCGACAAGCCGCCGAAGACCTGGCCGGAAGTGTTCGAGGCTGCCAAGAAGCTCAAGACCGTGAGCCCTACCTGCGGTTTCTCGTCGGCTTGGATCACCTGGCTCAACATCGAGCAGCTTGGCGCCTGGCACAACACGCCGATCGGCAGCAAAGCGAACGGCATGGACGGCTTCGACACCACGTTCCAGATCAACCAGCCGCTCTTCGTGCGCCACCTGCAGAACCTGATGGACCTGCAGAAGGACAAGACCTTCGATTATTCGGGCCGCACGAACACGGGTGAGGGACGCTTCACCTCGGGCGAATGCCCGCTGTTCCTCACGTCTTCGGCCTTCTTCGGCAATGTGAAGGCGAATGCGAAGTTCGAATGGACCAACGCCGTGATGCCGTATTACCCGGATGTCGCCGGCGCGCCGCAGAATTCGATCATCGGCGGGGCCTCGCTCTGGGTGATGGGCGGCAAGAAGGCGGATGAATACAAGGGTGTCGCGAAGTTCTTCACGTTCCTCTCGAATGTGGACCGCCAGGTGAAGCTGCACACGGAATCGGGCTATCTCCCGATCACTAAGGCGGCCTACGAGAAGGTGAAGGCCTCGGGCTTCTACCAGCAGAATCCGCATCTCGAGACGCCGCTCATCCAGCTCAACAACAAGGAACCGACCGAGAATTCCCGTGGCCTGCGCTTCGGTGGTCTCGTGCAGATCCGCGACATGTGGGCCGAGGAATACGAGGCTGCGCTGACCGGCAAGAAGACGGCGAAGGAAGCGATGGACGCTGCGGTGAGCCGTGGCAACGAAGTTTTGCGCCAGTTCGAGCGCACGGTTTCGCGCTAATTCCTGAAATTTGCGGCCGGGCGACACAAGTGCCCGGCCGTTTCATCTCGCGGGGGAGGGGTGAGGCATGGAAAAGCGCGTGGTGTTCCACGGCAAACTGTTGCCGTTCCTGCTGCTCGCGCCGCAATTGCTTGTCACGCTGATCTTTTTCTACCTGCCGGCCGGGCAGGCGGTTTGGCAGAGCTTCCTCGTGCAGGATGCCTTCGGGCTTTCCACCGAATTCGTCTGGTTCGAGAACTATCAGATTCTGTTCTCGAAGGCGGATTACTACCGCACCATGCTGACGACGGCGATTTTCTCGTCGCTGGTGGCGTTCTTCTCGCTTTCGATCGCGCTGCTTTTCGCGGTGCAGGCCGACAAGCACATCAAATTCGCGACGGGCTACAAGACGCTGCTCATCTGGCCTTATGCGGTGGCGCCGGCCATTGCAGGCGTGCTCTGGCTCTTCATGTTCCAGCCTTCGCTTGGCCTTGTCAGTCAGTCCATCCGCGCGGCGGGCTTTGAATGGAACCCGCTGCTGAACCAGAACCACGCCATGGCTCTCGTGGTGATGGCCGCGACCTGGAAGCAGATCTCCTACAATTTCCTGTTCTTCCTCGCTGGCCTGCAGGCGATCCCGAAATCGGTGATCGAGGCCGCTGCGATTGACGGCGCAACGCCGATGCGCCGCTTCTGGACCATCATCTTCCCGCTGCTCTCGCCCACCACCTTCTTCCTGCTCGTTGTGAACATCGTCTACGTGTTCTTCGATACCTTCGGCATCATCGACGCAGCCACGCAGGGTGGCCCCGCGAAGGGCACCGAAACGCTCGTCTACAAGGTGTTCTCCGATGGCAAGAGCGGCGGCGATCTCGGTGGTTCGGCCGCGCAATCCGTGGTGCTCATGGTGATTGTGATCGCGCTGACCGCGATCCAGTTCCGCTATGTCGAGCGCAAGGTGCAATATTGAAACGGCACGCCCTCGCCTCCCTTGCCGCCCTGCTTTTCTCTGCCTTCGCGAGCGTCGCATCGGCACAATCGGCCGCACCGCAGCGCGTGGTGGATGGTTTTTCGGGTGTGATCCTCATCTGCAATCCTGCGGTCGCCCAGGCCTGGGGTATCCCCATCTGTGAGGTGACCGCGCAGGAATTCACCGCGAGGGCCAAGGCCGGGAATATGCGCCATCTCGTCGGCAAGCCGGGCGCGGTTGATTCGATGCCGGAACATGCAACCCCGAAGGGGCCGATCGAGACCGCGAAATCCCTGCGCCTGCTCATCTGGTTTGATCGGCTCGACCGCCCGGAAAAGGGCTGGCAGATGAACCTTCGCGCCTATAGCGAGCTTCGCGGGCCGGGCGGGCAAAGGATGTGGCGGAATGTTTTCGTTCAGAGCGCGATCTTCGAGGCCGGGCGCGAGGAAAGGCAGGCCCGGGAGGCTATGCCGCTCGTGATCCGGGGCTTCATGGATCTCATGTCAAAGCCGCAATCATGAGCCTCGCGATGCTTTTCCAAGATCCTGCGATGCCTACAAGCAAGGTTCAGTTGTGATGGCCTCGGTGATGTGGAAAGAGCGCACGGCGCCGGAACTCAACGCGCTCGCGAAAGCGGGGGCACTGGTGATTTTGCCGGTGGCCTCCATGGAACAGCATGGCCCGCATCTCGCGGTGGGTGTGGATACCTATCTCTGCGAGTCGGTGTGTCGTCTCGCGGCCGAGCGGGTGGCGGAAGGCGCTTGCGTGGTTGCGCCCACGCTCTGGGTCGGCATGGCCGAGCATCACATGGCCCTAGGCGGTACCTTCACGCTCGATATCCCGACCTATCGCGCGGTTTTGCTCTGCCTGCTGAAGAGCATCGAACGGCACGGCTTCAAGCGCGTGCTGATCGTCAACGGGCATGGCGGGAACATCGCAGCGCTTGGCGCCTTCCTCCCGGATTTCGCGCGCGAGACGACGCTCTTCATCCGCGCGGTCACCTATTTCGAACTGGCGAAACCGGCCATCGCGCCGCTGCTCGAGAAGCAATCCGGCACCATGCATGCCTGCGAGGTGGAAACCTCGATGATGATGGCCTTGCAGCCTAATGAGGTGCGTCCTGATCGCCTCGCCGATGCCCATGGCATGCTGGAGGCGGAATCGGGCTCGCTGATGCGCCCGGTCGTCGCGCGATACCGCCCATTCGCCGATCTGACGCCCTCGGGCGTGATCGGTGACGCGCGCGTGGCAAACCGCGAGAAAGGCGAGGCACTCGTCGCGGCCTGCGCGCAAGCGCTCGCCGACTGGATTTCGGGACCGGAGGGCCAGAGCTGATGGTCGAACGCAAGCGCCTTCTCGATTTCCTGCCGCATCTCGTGCTGCTCCTGGGCATCGCGATCGTGGCATTCCCGGTCTATGTGGCGTTTGTCGCTTCCACCTGGGATGCCGCGACGATCTCCAACGGCCAGATGCCCCTTCGGCCGGGCCCGTACTTCCTCGAGAATTACTATCGCACGATCTTCGTCGGCACCTCGTCCTCCACCCGCGAGCCGGTTGGCACGATGATGCTGAACTCGCTGATCATGGCGATGTGCATCGCGCTTGGAAAAATCGCGATCTCGCTGATCTCGGCCTTCGCGGTCGTTTATTTCCGCTTTCCCTTCCGCATGGCGGCGTTCTGGATCATCTTCATGACCCTCATGCTGCCGGTGGAAGTGCGCATCTTCCCCACCTACAAGATCGTCGCAGATCTGCGGCTGCTCGATACCTTCGCTGGTCTCACGATCCCGCTCATCGCCTCGGCGACGGCGACCCTGCTTTTCCGGCAGTTCTTCATGACCGTTCCGGACGAACTGGTGGAAGCCTCGAAGATCGATGGTGCTGGGCCGATGAAATTCTTCTTCGACACCCTCGTGCCGCTCTCGATCACCTCGGTCGCGGCGATGTTCGTGGTGCAGTTCATCTATGGCTGGAACCAGTATCTCTGGCCGCTGCTCATCACCACCAAGGACAACATGCAGACCATTGTCATCGGCATCAAGAAGATGATCGTGACACAGGATGCGCTGACGGAATGGCAGCTCGCCATGGCCACCGCCATCCTTGCCATGCTGCCCCCGGTGATCGTGGTCGTGGTGATGCAGAAATTGTTCGTGAAGGGCCTCGTGGAGACCGAAAAATGAGTGATGTGAGGCTCGAAGGCGTTCGCAAGGTCTATGCGGGCGGGGTGGAAGCGGTGAAGGGGGTGAGTCTCGACATCGCCGATGGCCAGTTCTGTGTGCTCGTTGGCCCTTCGGGCTGCGGTAAATCCACGCTCCTGCGCATGGTCGCGGGGCTGGAAACGATTTCCGGCGGCACCTGTGCCATCGATGGCCGTGTCGTGAACGAGATCGAGCCGGCCGAGCGGGATATCGCGATGGTGTTCCAGAATTACGCGCTCTACCCACACATGTCGGTCTACGACAACATGGCCTATGGCCTGCGCAATCGCGGCACGCCGAAGGACGAAATCGACGCGCGTGTGAAGGAAGCTGCGCGCATTCTGGAGGTCGAGCCGTTTTTGCAGCGCAAGCCGAAGGCGCTCTCCGGCGGCCAGCGCCAGCGTGTGGCGATGGGTCGCGCCATCGTGCGCAAGCCCAAGGTGTTCCTGTTCGACGAGCCGCTTTCGAACCTTGATGCCAAGCTGCGCATCCAGATGCGCGTCGAGATCAAGAAGCTGCAGCGCGCGCTGAAAACCACCTCGATCTACGTCACGCATGATCAGCTCGAAGCGATGACTCTCGCCGACCAGCTCGTGGTGATGAACAAAGGGCAAGTGGAGCAGGCCGGCGCGCCGCTCGAACTCTATGAAAAGCCGCAGACAGTGTTCGTCGCGGGCTTTATCGGCGCGCCGCCGATGAACCTCGTCACGGTGCCCGAGAGTGGTTTGCCGGGCCTTACCTTGCCCGAACGACCGCCGGGGCCGGTGGTGCTGGGCGTGCGCCCGGAACACCTTCATGAGGATGGTGCGTCACCCTTCGGTCTTGCGATTGAGATTGTGGTGACGGCGGTGGAGGCGGTGGGCGCCGAGACCTATCTCTACGGCGCGCTCAACGGCGATGGACCGGAGCTTATCGTCCGTGTGGCTGGCCGCGCGACGCATGTGCCCGGCCAGCGCCTCACGGCGACAGCTGCGCCGGATCAGCTGCATTTCTTCAACCCGCAGACGGGCAAGCGGATCGGCTGAATTCAGCCGCTCGCCTCGCGATATCGGATCGCGCGCCAGCTTCGGAAGGCAGCGCGCAGTGCGGGCGCGTCATCCAAGGCGGCGGAAACCGCGCTGATCGCCTTGAGGCTCAGCAGGGTCGCGGCGACGATCTCGCCCATCTGCACCCGCCCGCTGATGGCGAGCGCGCCGCCCAGTGTCAGCAGCAGGATCTGCATCGCATCCCGCAAGCTGCTGGTCGCCAGTCGCCTTGTCCGCTCCTGCGCACGAAAGGTCGCGTCGGGCCGGGGTGAAGGCGGCTCGACGCTAGCACCGAAGCGCAGGAGTGCCGCGAGCGCCAAACCCGTCGCCAAAGCGAAAAGCGGATGCAGCACCAGCACCGTGAGCAGAAAAACCGGCACCCAGACGAGATCCGCCGCGAGCAGAAAGCTGCGCGTGCGCAAGGCCCGCACAAGCGGAAGCCCGGCTATCCGGGCGGCTTCGCCCAGTGTTTCCAGTCGAGCCATCAGTTCCCGGCTGGCCTCATCCGCCATATGCCCGGCGCTGCCGCGCATCAGCGCTTGTAGGGCCACCAGCGCCAGAGCCGCGCCGCCCACCACCAGCAGCATCGCATGGGAGCCCGCCGGGATAAGCTGCCCGTAGAGCAGGATGACGAACAAGGCTCCTGCCGCGCCCAGCAAACCGGAGCAAATCACCAATGCAACAGCACGAAGCAGCCTTGTTTCGAAGGGGGCGAGCTGCGACGGCGGCGCCGCTCGCCGGGCGGGAAATTCGGCAAGAGCCATCGGGTCGCTCACGCAGCAAGGGGTTCGGGTTTGTCCACGGCCTTGGTGTGCTCGCGCAAGAAGGCGTTGAACTCATCCGTGCTCCAGCGCATGCGGCGTAGGAGGCGTTGGACCGGTGGCCAGCAATGAACAACCCTTGATTGCATGGCGCCGAAATTCTCGATATAACTCGCGAAGAAAGAGAGAAGTCTTTCCGCATTCTGCCGAACGCGTTCCGGGCTGAAGTCGGCACCGGCCAGCGCGGGGCCCTTTTCGGCCTTCTCGGCAATCATGCGTTCCGCGCGGGCCTCCGCTTCCGCCCAGGTGATGGAGGCATCCGGCTGATCGCGGGAATCGTGGTGCATGAAGCGCCCACTCGGCAAGGATTGGCACAGTTTCTCGTATTCGCGGGTCTGCATGATCCAGAGATGCCAGAGATCGTCCAGTTCTTCGCCAAAGAGGATGTTTCCCGGGAATTCATGCGCGAGAATGAGAAATTTCAGCAGTTCGGTGAGACGAATCCGCAACTCGCCTGGCTCGATCTCCGGGCATTTGACCCGGAAGTACACAAAAAGCGATGGCGAGAAGAATAATTCAAATAATTGATCGTCTGATCGCGTTTTTTGATCGTTTATCATCGATAGTCCCCCAATATAAATCTAACAATTATATCTTAAGATATAATTGTGATCGCAAACATGTCCCCCGACATGTTCTTAAAGGCTGTCATGCAGAGGAATTAATTGTCAAGCATGGATTTTTTAACTTTGTCGTATTGACACGTTAACCAATTTGAACATGCTTTTCTCGTTGCCATACGACAACGGGGGACATGACGATGACGATCGCTTTGAGCCGGGTTTCGATCCGGGTGGAGCATGAGGCCGTGCAAGCGTTGATGGGGCGGATGACCGAAGCCATCGCTGCCATGGAAAAAGCAGATTGCGGTTGCGGCGGGGGGAGTGGCGGAGCCTGCTCCGGTGGTGCGAGCTGCGGCTGTTCCGGCTGCGGCTGTGGCACTGGCGCAACTTGTGGCTGTGGCTGCAGTGGTTCCGGAAATGGCGGTGGTGGCGGGATGTCCGGCACTGAACCCTGATGGCCGATCCGGTTGCGGCAATGAAGCGCGCCTTGCCGGGCGCGCTTCTTCTGCGTTGTGTTTTCCCCTGAAAGGCAGCGCAAGCCCCGCGAAAAGCGGACAGACGCGCTGCCTTCTGCCATTCTCCCGCCTGATTCGAGCGGCTTCGCGGAGAGGTCGCAACGGCAAGGTTGGAGATGCGGATGATGCGGGGGATGCAGGCCCTTCTGCGCGGCTGGCTCGTGGTCTTGGCGCTGGGTTTCGGAGTTAGCGCCATCGCACAGAATACGGCGCCGGCTCCTCAACCCACGGGCTCGCGCGCCGTGCTGGAAACGACGCGCCTTGATCTCCAGCAGGTTGAAGCCGCGCTCCAGCGTGAGGTGCTCGATGACAGGCGCCTCGCCGATCTGCGCCAGCGCCTTCTGCCCCTCACCCAGAGTGTCGAGGAGGTGATCGCGAGAGAGCAGCCGGTTGCCGACGAAATCAAGGCGCGACTGGAGCAGCTTGGCCCTGCACCGGATACCGCGAAGGGGCAGACCGAGAGCCCGGATGTGGCGCGTGACCGTGCCGAGCAGAACCGCCTCTGGCGCGATGCCGATGAAACCCTGCGCAGCGCGCGTGCGCTGGCCTTGCGCATCGACCAGACCGCCCAGGCCATCGCGGATCGCCGCCGACAGAACTTCACCCGCGAAATTCTGGCCCAGCATGCCGCAGTGGCAAGCCCCTGGCTTTGGCTTGACGTGGCCAAGGCTCTGCCGCGCGATGCGGTGGCTCTGAACTTTCTGGGGCAGCAATGGGCGGCGGCGATCTTTGCCAATCTCGATTGGTATGAAGCGCTGGTGCTTCTGTTGATGGCCGGTGGCATGATCGCCTTCCTGCCGCGCGCCAAGGGGTGGGTGGAAACCGGCTCCTTCCTGCGCGTGGGCGTGGCGGATGGCGAAACGCGGACGCCGGTTCAGAAGATCCTGCGTGCGCTGCGGCGCGTGGCTTTGGCCACCATCGTTCCCGGCAGTGCGCTTCTGTTGCTCGATCTGCTGCTGGATCGGTTCGAATTGTTGCCGGGCCGTGCGGCGCAGGTCGCGGATGCCATGATCTATGGCCTGATCTTCATCACGTTCCTGCGTGGTCTCGCGCGCGCCCTGCTGGCGCCGGGCCGCCCGAACTGGCGGTTGGTGGATCTTTCGGACGAGCGCGCCATTGTCTTCACGGGCGCCATTGTTTCCATCGCCATCATCGTGGTGGTCGGTCGCGTGGTGGATGCGGTACTCGCGGCGATTGTCGCGTCCTTTCCGCTCACGGTGGCGACCCGCGGGGTGTTTGCCATCCTCGTGAGCATCACCGTCATGAGTTGCCTGCGCCGCGCCTTTGGCCAGCGTGGCGAAGCTCAGCTCGAGCGCGAGAAGGCAGGTGAGGCAGAGCAGCCCATGCTGCCCCTGCGCGTGTTCGGCTGGGCGGTGGCGCTCATCATTCTGGGCGCGGCGCTTCTCGGCTTCGTGCCGCTGGCGACCTTCCTCGTCACGCAGCTCACCTGGGTGATCACGCTGGCGCTGGGGCTGCTGCTGCTTCTGACGATCATCGAAGAGATCATCAGCACGGGTCTTTCGGCCAATGGCTTTCTCGGCCGGCGCGTGCGGGAGGCAACCGGCATGGCGGCCTCGTCGCTCGATCAGGCCAGCGTGCTGGGCTCGGGCTTCCTGCGGCTTGTGCTGTTTGTGGCCTTCGGCATGCTGCTGCTGGCGCCATGGGGCGTGGATTCGCAATCCTTCCTCTACAACATCCGCGCGGCCTTTTTCGGCTTCCAGGTCGGCGGGGTGACGATCTCACTCTCGACGATCGCGATCGCGTTGCTGCTCTTTGGCCTCGGCTATGGCGCAACGCGCGCGGTGCAGAATTGGCTCGATACGCATTATCTGCCGCGGACGACGCTCGATCCCGGCCTGCAGAACTCCATCCGTACGATCCTCGGCTATATCGGCATCGTCATTGCTGCGATGGTCGCGCTGTCGCAGCTCGGCCTTTCTATCGACAAGCTGACTATCGTGGCTGGTGCCCTTTCGGTGGGTATCGGCTTCGGGCTGAAATCCATCGTTGAGAATTTCATCTCCGGCCTCATCCTGCTCTGGGAGCGGCCGATCCGCGTCGGTGACTGGATTGTGGTGGGCGACGAGCAGGGCACGGTGAAGCGCATCAATGTGCGCTCCACGGAACTCCTCACCTTTGATCGCGCCAGCCTGATCATCCCGAATTCGGAATTCATTTCGGGGCGCGTCAAGAACTGGGTCCATGCCGATCGTACGGCCCGGATCATCATTCCCGTGGGGGTGGATTACAGCGCCGATCCGGCTCAGGTGCAGAAGATCCTGATGGATGCCGCGCTCGCCCATATCGAAGTGATGAGCGAACCAAAGCCGATGGTGATCTTCAAGAATCTCGGCGAGAACGGTCTGGATTTCGAACTGCGCTGCTTCACGGATGTCGATTCCATGTCGACAACCCGATCCGACCTGCTGTTTGATATCTATCGCCGGCTTCAGCAGGCGAATGTCATGCTCTCGGCGCCCACGCGCAAGCTGGAGATCACCAACCTGCCGCCCATGGTCGATCCGCGCGGGCTTCCCCCGGCGGATGATGACCATCGCGACGGTTGATCAGCGGCCCGGCGGCAGGGGCGGCGCTTCACGCACCACCAGAATCGAGATGCGGCGGTTCGGCGCGATATAGGGATCATCCGGGAAGAGCGGCTCGGTATCGGCCTTGCCGATCACCGATTCGAATCGCTCATCCGGAATGCCAGTGTTCGACATCAGGTCACGCACGCCCAGCGCTCGCTCGCTGGAGAGGCGCCACATCTCCGAGCGATCACGCCCCTCGCCGCGGCCAGAACTCGTATGGCCGGTGATGCGCAGGCGGTTTGGCATGCGGCGCAGGGTGGGCGAGATGCCGGCGATGGCCTTGCGCATGCGCTCATACGGCCAGGCGGAGCCCTCGGCGAACATCGAGCGGCCTTCCTGATCCGTGATCTGGATATGCAGGCCCTCTTTCGTCTCCTCGACGATGACATTGCGCGAGACTTCCGTGAGTTCCGGAAGTTCCTGCAAGGCCTGACGCAGGGAGGCGGCGGCCGTGGTGAACCCGCGATCGGACAGGAAGGTGCCGTTGGCCATCGTGTCGCGCTGGATGTTCTTCAGCGGCGTCGTCTGGTCGGAAGCGTAATCCGGCGTGACCTTCGCGACGTTCTTGATGGCCGAACGCGTGGGCACGCCATCGGATTCGATCACCGCGCTCTGCCGCGAGTTCTTCTGCACGCCGAAAGCCTCACGCATGGAGCCCGCGACGATCTGCTGCTTCTTCTGGTTCGGCGAAGAAAAGGCAACGAGCATCACGAAGAAGCTCATCATCAGCGCCATCAGATCCGCGAAGGTCACGAACCAGCCGTGACCGCCGCCAGCATGCCCGCCACCCCTTTTGCGTGCCATGAGCGCCTCCTCAACCCCACCGATGCGTTACGCGGCTTCCGCCTCGAGGAACTGCACCTTGTGATGATCGGGCAGATACGAGATCAGCATTTCGCGGATGATGGACGGGCTCTTGGCCTGCCGGATCTGCAGCACGCCGTCGATGATCAGGCTGCGCGAGACATCCTCTTCCTCGAGCTTAACATGCAGCTTGTCTGCGATGGGGAGGCAGAAGAGGTTCGCGACCACCGCGCCATAGAGCGTCGCGAGCAGCGCGACCGCCATGAAGGGGCCGAGCTTGGAGGGATCTTCCATGTTCGCGAACATGTTCACCATGCCGAGCAGCGTGCCGATCATGCCCCAGGCTGGTGCGCAATCCCCGATGGCGCGATAGATCTTCTGGCCCTCGTCGAGATGCATCAGGAAAGTGTCGCGATCCTGTTCCATCGTGGATTTGATGAAATCGGCGTCGTAGCCATCGACCACGTAGCGAATGCCCTGCGCGAGGAACGGATCATCCACCTGATAGGTTTCCAGCGCCATGGGGCCGGATTTGCGCATGATCTCGGCAATCTTGGTGATTTCCTCGATCAATGCGCGTGGATCGAGCTTGCGCATCTGGAAGACAAAGCGAAGGCCCATCGGCAGGCCGTGCAGCATCATCGAGAAGGGATACCGGATGAGCGTGGCCGATATCGCGCCGCCGAAGATGACGATGAAGGCGTGCTTGTCGACGTAAATTCCGAAGCTGCCATCCATCAACACGAGCACGGCGATGGTCAGGCATCCCATCAGCAGGCCGATTGCGGTTGCTAAATCCATCTCGCCGTCCTCGTCACGCGAATCGGAGCCGACCCGAACGAGCGGGTTGGCAGTCTTGATCAACGTGAAGTTTAGGCTGAACGGGCTGAAGGAACGGTTAAGCGTTAAACATTGTCCTGCTCAGGTAGCGTTCATGCTCTCTTGGCGATAAGCCGGGCGCGAAGAACGGCTTGCTCGAAAAGTGAGATGCGCATGGCGCTGGCGAGGCTTTACATCCGGGTGCTGCTCCAACTGGGGCCGGAAATGCGTTTGGCGCTTCTGCTGGTGCTCGCGAATCTGCTGCTGGCCGTGGCGCAATTCGTCGAACCCTGGCTCTTCGGGCAGATCATCAACGTGCTCACCGCCGCGCAGGGTACGGGCGGCAAGCCGAAGGTGGATCAGCTCGTTCCGCTCATCGGCGCCTGGCTGGTTTTCGGCCTTTTCACGATTGGCGCGGGCGTGCTCATCGCGATGCATGCCGACCGGCTCTCGCATCGCCAGCGCTTGCAGATGATGGCGAATTATTTCGAGCATGTGCTCACCCTGCCGCTGTCCTACCATACCTCCACCCATTCGGGCCGCACACTGAAGGTGATGCTCGATGGCGCGAACGGCATGTTCTGGCTGTGGCTGGGATTCTTGCGCGACCATTGCTCGGCCATCGTGGCGCTGCTGGTTCTGCTGCCGCTGACTTTGCTCATCAACTGGCGCCTGGGCCTGCTGCTGGTGGTGCTGGTGGTGTTCTTCGCGGTGATGATGGCGATTGTCGTCAACCGCACGGCGCGCATGCAGGACAGCGTGGAAGGTTACCATTCAGAACTCGCCGAACACACCTCCGATGCCATCGGTAATATTCCGGTCATCCAGAGCTTCACGCGCGTGCAGGCCGAATTGCAGCACCTGCGCACGGTGATTGATCGCCTGCTCTCCGCGCAATTGCCGGTGCTCGCCTGGTGGGCGCTGGTTTCGGTGGCGACGCGCGCCTCCTCGACGATCACAGTGACTGCGATCTTCCTGCTCGGCACCTATCTGCACCTCAACGATCTCGCGACCATCGGCGATATCGTGACCTTTGTCGGCTATTCGACGCTGCTCATCGGCAAGCTGGAGGCTGCCGTGGGCTTCATCAACCAGCTGTTCATGCAGGGGCCGAAGCTGAAGGAATTCTTCGATGTGATCGACACCGTTCCGCAGGTGCAGGATCGCTCGAATGCAGCCGATGCCGGGCGCCTCACGGGCGAAGTGGTGTTCGATGGCGTGAGCTTCTCCTATGACGGGAAGCGTCCGGCGATCCTCGATCTCTCGCTGGTTGCTAAGCCCGGCCAGACCATTGCTTTGGTGGGCTCCACGGGCTCGGGAAAATCCACGACGCTTGGTTTGCTGCATCGTGCGTTCGATCCGCAATCCGGCGGCATTCGCATCGACGGGCGGGATATCCGGGAATTCACGCTGCAATCGCTCCGGCGCAACATCGCCGTGGTGTTCCAGGAGCCGATGCTCTTCGCGCGGACCATCCGCGAGAATCTCGAGGTCGGCCGCTCCGGTGCCACCAACGAGGAGATGATGGCGGCTCTGGAGCGCGCGCAGGCCCTCGAATTCATCGAGAGGCAATCGAACGGGCTCGATACCATCGTGGGCGAACGCGGGCGGTCGCTCTCCGGCGGCGAGCGCCAGCGCCTGTCCATCGCGCGCGCTTTGCTGAAGGACCCGCCGATCCTCATCCTCGATGAGGCGACCTCCGCGCTCGATGCCGGCACTGAACAGAAGCTGCAACTGGCGCTGGAAGAGGTGATGAAGGGGCGCACGACCTTCGTGATCGCGCATCGCCTCGCGACCATCCGCAATGCCGATCACATCATCATGCTGGATCAGGGCAAGATCATCGAGCAGGGTACTTTCGATGAACTTGTGACCCTGAACGGCCGCTTCGCTTCGCTCGCCAAGGCGCAGTTCATGGCCGGCGCGCAGGGCGAGCCGACGCCGGCGACATAACTAGCCGCGCCGGCTTTCCGTTTCGAGGAAGGCGCGGAGCGGCGCTTCCTCCACGCCCTTCGCGATGAAGCTCTGGCCGATCCCTCGCGTGAGGATGAAGGTGAGCGAACCCTGGCTCACCTTCTTGTCCTGCCGGATGGCCTCGATCATCTGGTCGGCCGTCGCGTTCCAGCCGGGAATGGCCCCGATTTCGGTGGGCAGGCCAACCGCCGCGAGATGACGCTCGACGCGCGTCGCATCCTGCCCGCTGCACAAACCCTGCTGCACCGAAAAGCGATGCGCCATGGCCATGCCGATGGACACGGCCTCGCCATGCACGAGGCGGGCGGAATCATATTGCGTGAGCGCTTCCAGCGCGTGGCCGAAGGTGTGGCCGAGGTTCAGAAGCGCCCGATCACCGGTTTCATGCTCATCGCGCGCCACAATCGCGGCTTTCGCCGCGCAGGCGACACGCACGGCCTCCTCGCGCTCTGGCCCGCCAGCGAACAATCCGCGCCAGGCCCCCGCTTCCAGCCATTCGAAGAAATCGGGCCGGTCGATGAGGCCGTACTTCACCACCTCGGCATAGCCCGCGCGCATCTCGCGGATCGGCAATGTATCGAGCGCGCCGGTATCGCAGAGCACGAGAATGGGCTGGTGGAAGGCGCCAATGAGGTTCTTGCCGGCAGGTGAGTTGATGCCTGTCTTTCCGCCGACGCTCGAATCCGATTGCGCGAGCAGGCTCGTGGGGATCTGCACGAATTTCATGCCGCGCCGGGCAATGGCCGAAGCGAAGCCGGTGAGATCGCCGATGACACCACCGCCCAGCGCGATCACGGCATCGCCGCGCTCAAGCTTCTCGGCGAGGATGCGCTCCACCACCTGTTCGAGGAAGGGCCAGCTCTTTGTCTTCTCGCCGGGCGGGAGGATCAGGCTCGCGGCGGGGATGTTTGCCCCGGAAAGGCTCGCAAGCAGCGGCGGCAGGTGGCGGTTTGCTACGTTTTCATCCGTCACCACCAGCACCCGGCGGCGCGGCAGGAGCGGGGCGAGATGCACGCCGGCCTCTGCGATGAGATCGCGCCCGATGAGGATATCGTAGCTGCGTCCGGCCAGATCGACGCGAACGGTTGCGGGAGATGCGGAAGACGTCACGCCGTCATGTCCTTGGCGGGGTTCTCGACCGGGTTCGTATCGAGATGCTGGGTGATCGCGGCAATCACGCGGGTGACCATCGCATCATGCGGCTGCTCGTCCGAGAGGATGCAGACATCCGCCTCGGCATAGATAGGATAGCGCTTGGCCATCAGGTCGCGCATCGTGGCTTCGGGATCGGAATTGGCGAGAAGCGGGCGGTCCTGCCGGCGCAGCACGCGGCGCATCAGCACCGGCAATTCGGCCTTCAGCCATACGGAAATGCCCTGCTCGCGAATACGAAGGCGTGTTTCAGCATCCATATAGGCGCCGCCGCCGGTCGCGATGACCTGTTGCGGTTCATTCAGCAGGCGCGCGATCACCCGGCGCTCGCCGGCGCGGAACTCCGCCTCGCCCAGCGATTTGAAGATGTCGGGGATCGACATGTTCGCCGATTCCTCGATCGCATTGTCGCTGTCGACGAATGGCAGGTGCAGGCGCTGCGCGAGACGCTTCCCGACGGAGGTCTTGCCCGCGCCCATCAGCCCGACCAGCACGATGTGCCGGCCAGCAAGGCGCTCGCGCAAGGCGTCTGCGGCGGTGCTGTCCCGCTCGTCCGCTCCCCGCAGGATGGTCGCTTCATCAGCCATGCTGTTGCAAAACCCTAGTCTTCCGGGCGAACCTCAAGCAGAAAAATCCGGCGAAGGCTACCCTTCAATTCGCTTTCCGACCCCGTCGATCACTGGGAAGGCTTGCGCCGAATCGCGCGCCTTCGGATAACAGGGCAAGCGTGGCGGGTTAGAAGGAGGCCAGCTCGATGGGTCTTCTGCTGCGGATTCTCGTGGGTCTCGCGCTTTTCGGCGCATTCATCTATGGTGGCCTCTGGGCGCTCGGACACCTTGTGGAACCCGAGCCGCGCGAGATTGTCGTCCCCGTGCCGATGCCCAAGGCGGCACCGGCCAATCCGGGCGCATGAGCCATGACTTCGCGCCTCGTTCGGGGGTTTCTCGCCATGCTCGCGGCGGAGCGTGGTGCCGCGCAGAACACGATTTCAAGCTATGAACACGACCTTGAGGATTATACGAGCGCGCTTGCCGCGCGGAAGCTCGATCCGCTGAATGCAGATGTCGCGGCGGCGCGGGTCTATCTGCAAGGCCTCTCCGAGGCTGGGCTCGCACCCGCCACCATCGCGCGGCGGCTCTCGGCGCTCCGGCAGTTCCACGGCTTTCTCTACACCGAGGGGTATCGCGGTGATGACCCGACCGTGACATTGCAGGGCCCGCGCAAGACGATGCGCATCCCGCATGTTCTCACGCTGGATGATGTCGATCGCCTGCTGAAAACGGCGGAAGCGGGCATTGCCGAGGCGCAGACGTCCGCCGCGCGCTTCGCGGCTTTGCGGCTCGCGGCGCAGGTGGAGTTGCTCTACGCCACGGGCCTGCGCGTGAGCGAACTCCTCGCCTTGCCCGCCGCGAGCATCAACACGACGCGCGACCATCTCGTGGTGCGCGGCAAGGGCAACAAGGAGCGGATCGTGCTGCTGACGGAAGCCGCGCGGCAGGCGGTGGCGCGGTATCGCGCGGCGCTGGATGAGAAGAAGGACCGCGAGCCCTCGCGGTTTCTCTTTCCGGCGGATGGCGCGGCGGGACATCTCGCGCGGCAGGTTTTCGCGCGCGACCTCAAGCGCCTCGCGGGCCGGGCGGGCATTTCAGCGGAGAGCCTCACCCCGCACGGCATGCGCCACGCCTTCGCGACGCATCTGCTGCAAAATGGGGCTGATTTGCGCATCGTGCAGCAACTTCTCGGGCATGCTGATATTGCGACAACCCAGATCTATACCCATGTTCTGGATGATCGCGCCCGATCCATGGTGCGCGATCTGCACCCGTTGAACGACGAGGGGTGAGGGCCTACTCAGGCTTTTTGCTTGACGCGAGGGCCTCACATCGCCAGTTTGCGGCGCCTTTCCGGTCCCCTGCGGGACGCGAACCCCTAGAGGCAACTCGAAAAGGGAATCATGCGCGCCTATCTCGATTTCGAAAAGCCGGTCGCGGAGCTTGAGGCGAAGATCGCCGAACTCCGGGCTCTCACGGATGGGCAATCAGGTGCAGCCATCACGGATGAGGTCGTGCGGCTCGAAGGCAAGGCCCAGCAGGCCCTCCGTGATGTCTATGCCGCGCTGACGCCCTGGCAGAAGACGCAGGTCGCCCGGCATCCCGAGCGGCCGCATTGCGTGCATTACATCGCGCAACTCATCACGGATTTCACGCCGCTCGCGGGCGATCGCTATTTCGGCGAGGATTCCGCGATCATTGGCGGTTTCGGGCGCTTCCGCGGCCAGCCTGTCTGTGTGATCGGGCAGGAAAAGGGCCACGACACGGAAACGCGGTTGAAGCACAATTTCGGCATGGCGCGTCCCGAGGGCTATCGCAAGGCCGTGCGCCTGATGGAACTCGCGGATCGCTTTGGCCTGCCAGTCATCAGCCTGGTTGATACCGCCGGCGCCTATCCCGGCATCGGCGCGGAAGAACGCGGGCAGGCGGAAGCCATCGCGCGTTCCACCGATGCCTGCCTCGCGCTGGGCGTGCCGAATGTGGCGCTGATTCTCGGCGAAGGCGGCTCGGGCGGTGCGATTGCGATTGCCACGGCCAACCGCGTGCTGATGCTCGAACACGCGATCTATTCGGTGATCTCGCCGGAAGCGGCAGCGTCGATCCTCTGGCGCGATTCGACCCGCGCGCAGGAGGCAGCCTCGACCATGCGCATCACCGCGCAGGATCTGCTGCGGCTCAAGGTGATTGACATGATCATCTCCGAGCCCGTGGGCGGTGCCCATCGCGCGCCGGACGCGGCGATCCAGGCGGCGGGTGATGCCATCGCGCATTCTCTCTCCGATCTCGCCGGGATGTCGCCGGAGCAGCTGCGCGAGGGGCGTGCCGACAAATTCCTCGCAATCGGCCGGAAATTGTGAGCGGCCGGTTATCGCAGTTAACGAAGCCTTGAGCCTATTGGCAGGATTTGTAGAATTTGATCCGTGCCCTGGCTAGAATGCCATGGTGGCGCCATAGTATGCGACCAGACGGACCGGGCAATTGTCCCGGATACAGGACGGGTAGAGGCATGAAGCGTTCGGTTTCTGGGCGGACGGTTGGTTTGGGTGTTGCGCTGGCGTCGGCCCTGCTGCTGGCTGGCTGCAACGACAATGGCTATTTGCCGCGCGACTCCCGCCACTGGGTCGCACTTTCTCCGGAAATCCAGAGCAAGATGAGCGAAATCGGCGTTAACCGACATTCGCCTATGCTCATCCGTGCCTACAAGAAGGAAAGCGAGCTGGAGGTCTGGAAGGCCGATGCCAGCGGCGAGTACAAGCTTCTGAAGACCTTTCCCATCTGCCGCTGGTCCGGCCAGCTGGGTCCGAAGAAGGTGGAAGGCGACCGACAGGTGCCGGAAGGGTTCTATTCCATCACCCCGCAGATGATGAACCCGAACTCCTCGTTCTACCTGTCGTTCAATGTGGGTTACCCCAATAATTTCGACCGGCAGTTGGGCCGCAACGGCTCGAACATCATGGTGCATGGCGCCTGCTCGTCGCGCGGCTGCTTCTCGATGACCGACAAGCAGATCGCAGACATTTACGCGTTGGCGCGCGAAAGCTTCGCCGGGGGCCAGAAGGCCATCCAGATGCACAGCTTCCCCTTCCGTTTCACGCCTGAAAACCTCGCGAAATACCGCGCGGATGACAATCTTCCCTTCTGGAAGAACCTGAAGGAAGGTGCTGACCGCTTCGAGGTCTCTAAGCGCGAGGTGCAGGTTGCAGCGTGCAACGGCAAGTATCGCTTCGGCTCGAACGCCTCGGATACGAGCGCGCTCTGCAGCAATCCCGCGGCGGATGATCCGGTTTCCATCGCGGCACGCCAGAAGGCGCAGCAAGATGAAATCCGCGTTGCCGAACTCACCAAGGCTGGCCACAAGGCGTTGAAGCGCATCTATCAGGATGGCGACCAGCACCACAGCTTCAAGCACACGGTGTTCGCGTCTGTCGGCAGCGAGAATGTCTCGCGCGCCGCGACCGTGCCGCAGGGTACTTCGCGCGTGGCGGAAGTCTCACAGCCGGATGCCCTCGATGTCGGCCCGGTCGATGTCCCGGCTGAAAAGGCGCGCGGTCTGAACCGCCAGCAGCTTCTTGCTCTGGCACATCGCGAGCGCTTCGCGGCCGAACCTGCCTCGGCTCCGGCCACGCCGGCCGCACGCCCTGCGAATGCGACGGCCGTGGCTGCCACGTCCGCTCCGGCGACCCCCGCTGCGCGCACGACCCAGAGTGCGGCTCGCCCGGCCACGACGCCGCCGGCAGTGCAGGCCACCGCCCTTGTCGCTGAAGAGAAAAAGGGCGAGAAGCCGGCTTTCTATGATCGCTGGCTCGGTGCCCTCTCTGGCCTCACAGCCAGCGCCACCGGCACCACGGAAACGGCTCCTGCCGCCGCTGCGCCGGCTGCACTGCCGACCCCGCCGCAGCGCCGCTGATCCACCGGGCGCTTGTTCATCGGATGATGTTGTGAAGCAGGCCGGGAGGGTTGACCATTCCGGCCTTTCTCATGCCGCTTTGCGCGGTTCGAGGATCAGGATGTTCGCCTCGATCCGGCAATGAAAGCGGCCATGGGCGGTGAGGCTGGTGATCAGCCGACCGATTTCCGGATAGCCGCCCTGATCCGAGAACTGATCGACATCATCGATCAGCACGACATGGCCCGCGACGGGTGAGGCCAGAATCGAATCCAGCTCGCGGCTGATCGGTGAGGCATCGATGCCATGGGCGGTGTTGCCGGCCGAATAATGCCCGTCGAGCCAGAAGAGTGCCGGCTCTCGCAGGCTCGCGACCAGCGGCGGCAGCACGTCGCCGGAATCGCCGTGCAGCAATTCGATATGCTTGCGTCCCTCGAAGCGTTTGCGCGCCCGGGCATGGAACTCATCCGAAAGCTCGATGGAGATCGCCCGCTTCACGCGGCTGGCCATTTCGTTGAGCGTGTCACCCTTGAAGGTGCCGGTCTCGACGAAGACCTGCAGATTATGCTTCTGCTGGTAGGCCGCGAGGATGCGCCGCTTCACCGCCGGGGGGGGCGGAACGGGGCAGCCATGGCTGACCCATCCGAGGATCTGGGCATTGTGCCGGAGGATGGCGAGCGGGTTGGCGGTCATTCCGCTGCCGCCTTAAGCGAAGCGCCCGTGGCAATGCTTGAACTTCTTGCCCGAGCCGCAGGGGCAGGCCTCGTTGCGACCCACTTTGCCCCAGGTGGTGGGGTCGTTCGGATCGCGCGGGCCCGTGGGCTCATCCGCCGTGATCTCGGCCTGCGTGGTGACGCCATAGGCAGCCGCCGCGCGGTCGATCGGCGAATAATTGTCCGGCAGGGCCATGGGCTCCTCGCCTGCCACGCCGATCGGGTTTTCCCCTTCCGCCGGCTGGTCGAATACGACCTCGACGCGCATCAGCTGGCCGGTGACCGTTTCGCGCAGGCTGATCAACAGGCGATCATAAAGCTCGAAGGCCTCGCTCTTGAACTCGTTCAGCGGGTCGCGCTGGGCATAGCCGCGCCAGCCGATGACCTGCCGGAGGTGATCCAGCGTCACGAGATGCTCGCGCCAGAGGTGGTCGAGCGTCTGCAAAACCACCTGCCGCTCGATATAGCGCATGAGGTCCGGCGTATTCTTCTCCTCGCGCGCGGCATAGGCCTCGTCGGCGGCCTTGATGAGGCGCTCGCGGATTTCCTCATCCGCGATGCCTTCCTCGGCGGCCCATTCCGCCACCGGCAGATCGAGCGCGAGGAAGCGCGCGGTTTCTTCCTTGAGGCCCTCGATGTTCCAGGCCTCGGGATAGGCGCCCTCGGGGATGTTGCGGGCGACGATCTCCTCGATCACCGAATGGCGCATATCCGTGACGGTGGCGATAAGATCGGGCGCGGCCATCAATTCGCGACGCTGTTCGAACACCACCTTGCGCTGGTCGTTCATCACGTCATCGTATTTCAGGATGTTCTTGCGGATCTCGAAGTTGCGCGCCTCGACCTTCTTCTGCGCGGTTTCGAGCGCCTTGTTCACCCACGGATGGGCGATGGCCTCGCCTTCCTGCAAGCCCAGCTTCTGGAGGATGTTGTCCATCCGGTCCGAGCCGAAGATGCGCATCAGGTCATCTTCGAGGCTGAGGAAAAATTTCGAACGGCCGGGGTCGCCCTGACGGCCCGAGCGGCCGCGCAGCTGGTTGTCGATGCGCCGGCTCTCGTGGCGCTCGGCCGCGATCACGTAAAGGCCACCGGGAGCCTGCATGGTCTTGGCGGGCTTGGAGCCCTTGGCCGGTTCGAGTTCGATGACCTCGCCGGAATTCATCACGGTCTCGCGGTTCTTCGCGATCTCGGCCTTGATGCGGGCGATGGCGGCCTCGCGGGCCTCGCCCTCAAGGCCCTTGCATTCATGCTCGACGCGCATCTTCATGTTGCCGCCAAGCTGGATATCCGTGCCGCGGCCCGCCATGTTGGTGGCGATGGTGATGGCACCGGGTACGCCGGCTTCCGCCACGATGAAGGCTTCCTGCTCGTGGTAGCGGGCGTTGAGCACCGCGAAGAGCTTTTCTTCCTTCGAACCCTGATCGCCATCCATCAGCGGCTTGAAGGGGTTGGGATCGGAGAGATCGACCTGCCGGAAGCCGCGCTTCTTCAACAGCGCTGCGAGCTGTTCGCTCTTCTCGATGGAGGTGGTGCCGACCAGCACGGGCTGTCCCCGCTCCTTCGCGCGCTCGATTTCGGCTGCGATGGCTTCTTCCTTCTCGGAAGCGGTGCGATAGACCTCGTCATCCTGATCGAGGCGCGCCACCGGCACGTTCGTGGGAATTTCCACCACTTCGAGATTGTAGATCTGCTGGAATTCCTCGGCTTCGGTCGCAGCCGTGCCGGTCATGCCCGCAAGCTTCTTGTAGAGGCGGAAATAGTTCTGGAAGGTGATCGAGGCGAGCGTGACGTTCTCGGGCTGGATCGCCACCTTTTCCTTCGCTTCGAGGGCCTGATGCAGGCCTTCCGAATAGCGACGGCCCGGCATCATGCGGCCTGTGAACTCGTCGATGATGACGACTTCGCTCTGGCGCGTCTCCGGGTTGTAGCGGGTGATGTAATCCTTGTCCTTCGTGAAGAGCTTGTGCGCGCGCAAGGCCGAGTTCATGTGGTGGACGAGGGAGGAATTGATCGCCTCATAGAGCGAGGCGCCATCTTTCAGGATCCCGGCTTCCGTGAGCAACTGCTCCACGTGCTCGTTGCCCGCTTCCGTGAGATGCACGGTGCGTTGTTTCTCGTCGACCTCGTAATCCTCGGCGACAAGGCGCGGGATCAGCGCGTCGATGGCGAGATAAAGATCGGAACGGTCTTCCGTCGGGCCGGAGATGATGAGCGGCGTGCGCGCTTCATCGATCAGGATCGAGTCTACCTCGTCGACGATTGCATAGGCGTGCCCGCGCTGGGTCATCTGCGCGAACTCGTATTTCATGTTGTCGCGCAGGTAGTCGAAGCCGAACTCGTTGTTCGTGCCATAGGTGATGTCGGCGGCGTAGGCCTCCTTGCGCTCCATGTCATCGATGCCGTGCACGATGATGCCGACCGTGAGGCCGAGGAAGCGATAGACCTGCCCCATCCATTCCGCGTCACGGCGGGCGAGGTAGTCGTTGACGGTCACGACATGCACGCCCTTGCCGGCGAGCGCGTTGAGATAGACCGGCAGGGTGGCGACGAGCGTCTTGCCTTCGCCGGTGCGCATTTCGGCGATACCGCCTTCATGCAGCACCATGCCGCCAATCATCTGCACATCGAAATGCCGTTGGCCAAGCACGCGCTTCGCGGCCTCGCGCACGGTGGCGAAGGCGGGGACGAGGATATCATCCAGCGTCTTGCCGGCCGCGAGCTGCTCGCGGAACACCACGGTGCGATTCGCGAGCGCCTCGTCCGACATCGCGGAGAGTTCCGCTTCCAGCGCGTTGATCGCAGCAATGCGCGGCTTGTATCCCTTCAGCCGCCGCTCGTTCGATGAGCCGAAAACGGTGCGCAACAATCCGCCGAGCATGGATGTCTCTTTCTCTGGCTTCCGCGGAGTGACGCGAACCGCCCTGGCTCCGGCCCGGCTGATGCCGGGGCGAAGCAATGAACCCCGTGCAAGGGGCCGAATAATGCGAGCGGGAGATAAGAATTGCGAGCCCCGATTGTCAACGTTTGCGGCCCGAATCCTTTGGCGAATTCGGGCTTTTTGCCGTTTCCGTGCCTGCTCGCGGCAGCGTGAAGGGGGCGCGGCAAGGTTGTGCTCGCCAAAGGAAGCGCTTTCCGCTAACCCTCGCGGCCATTGCTTCGTTCCGGAGATCCTCCATGGCCGCCCGTCTTTTCGCCTCCGCCCTTGCTCTTGCCGTCCTGACCACGGGCTCCACTTTCGCGCAAAGCTCGAAAGTGCTCGCAACCGTGAATGGAGAAGCGATCACCGAAGCCGAGGCAAAGGTCGCGCTGGAAGACCTGCTCACGCAATTGCCGAACGTGCCGGAAGACAAGCGCCTCGAAGTCGCGGTGGATTTCCTGATTGAGGTGAAGCTCGCCGCGCAGGCCGCCAAGAAGGCCAAGATCGACCAGACGCCCGATTTTGCGCTCAAGATGACCTACGCGAAGGATCGCATCCTGATGGAGCGCCTATTCGCGGCGGAAGGCAGCAAGGCCACGGGCGAGGCCGCCGTGAAGAAGTTCTATGACGAGCAGGTCGCGAAGCTCACCCCGGTCGAGGAGGTGCGCGCGCGCCACATTCTCGTGGAGGGCGAGGACGAAGCGAAGAAGATCCATGCCCGCGTGAAAGGCGGGGAGGATTTCGCCAAGGTCGCGACGGAAGCCTCGAAGGATCCCGGTTCGGGCAAGGGTGGTGGTGATCTCGGCTATTTCTCGAAGGATCGCATGGTGCCGGAATTCGCCGAAGCCGCGTTCGCGCTGAAGGCCGGCGAGATTTCCGCCCCGGTGAAGAGCCAGTTCGGCTGGCACATCATCAAGCTGGAAGAGCGCCGCAACCGCCCGGCTCCGGCTTTCGCGGATGTGAAGGATCGGCTCAGCCAGGCGCTGGCCGAGCGTGCGCAGGGCGAATTGCTCGAAAAGCTCCGCAAGGAAGCGAAGATCGATCGCCCCGGCGCCCCGAAGAACTGAACTCTGCCTTACTCGTCCGCGATCTGGTTGAACTCGACGACCACGCCATCCAGATAGGGCGAGATGTTCACCTCGAAGCGGCCATTCACGCCGTCTGCGCGGTATTCGATGGTCATGTCGGTGGGCACGCGGGTGCTGCCCACCTCGATGTAACGGTCCCAAACGCCCGCTTCCCTGAGATACGGAAAAATCTGCAGGGCCGAATAGGTCGTCAGCTCGTCATAGCGCAGGTTGGTCATCTGCCGCGCCAGCGCGTTGGCGCTGATGATCTGTGCATCCTGGATTGTGCCTGCCTCGTCCCGGATGAATTGCAGGAAAAACAGGCCTCGTCCGCGCGCCCTGGCGAACAGGTGGCTGATCTCCTTCTCCTGCTCGCGGATGGTATTCACGACATAAAGGCGCGAGAGCTCGCCATCCTGGGCTACCGGCAGGATGATCCGCTCCCAAAGCGGGCGCTCCGTAAAACTGCCGAGCCGGTGAACCGTTGCCAGCGGACGCTTTTCCTCGCTGACGCGCGCATAGACCTTGACGAAGAAATCCCTGAGATTGCCCTTGAAATCGCTGACCTTCTTGCCGTTCATGTCGAATTCGGCATGTTGGGCAATGTGCCTGCCATAGTGCTCGTAGAGCCAGTCTCTCTCGCCAATAGGCTTGAGGATCATCAGCTTGTCGCGAAGATAATCGATGCGGCTGCTGGGAAGATCCTTCTCTTCCGGCATCACGCGGTCACCCTTCGCCATCGTCCAGAGCAGGTGAAGCAGGCTCGCTTCCGGACTGATCAGGTGCGTCTCGAAATTCGTTTCGAAGATTTCGGCGAACATCATGGCAACAGGGTATCACCGGGTCTCTTTCTTTTGAATGGCGAAGACGCATGAATGGCGCTGAAGCCGGGCGGCCTTGTCAGGCCAGCCGGTTTCAGGCACAGCCCCGGATGTGTTTCCTCCCTGTCTCGAAAGGCTTCGCCATGGCCGGAAAATCCGTTCCTGTTTCCCCGCTCGCCCCGAAGAAATACCCGAAGATGCCGGCGGTGGATGGCGTGGCCTTCGCCACGGCGGAAGCGGGCATCCGCTACAAGGGCCGGACGGATGTGCTGCTCGCGCGGATGGACAAGGGCACGGCCATGGCCGGTGTCTTCACGCGGTCGAAATGCCCCTCTGCCCCCGTGGATTGGTGCCGCTCGATCCTTGCGGGTGGCCGCGCGCAGGGTCTGGTCGTCAATTCCGGCAATGCGAATGCCTTCACAGGGCTAAAGGGCCGCGAGGCCGTCGCACTCACAGCGAAAATTGCCGCGAAGGCTTTGGGCTGCAAGCCCGAGGAAGTGGCTTTGGCCTCCACCGGCGTGATCGGCGAGCCGCTCGATGCCACGAAATTTGAAGGCGTGCTGGCGGATTGCGCGAGCCGCGTGAGCCCTACGGCCTTCCTTGAGGCCGCCAAGGCCATCATGACCACCGATACTTTCCCCAAGGTCGCGACCCGCAAGGCGAAGATTGACGGCATCACGGTCACGATCGGCGGCATCGCCAAGGGCGCGGGCATGATCGCGCCGGATATGGCGACGATGCTCTCTTTCGTCTTTACCGATGCCGCGATCGCGCCGAAGGCGTTGCAGGCTTTGCTCTCGAAGGGCGTAGGACCGAGCTTCAATGCGGTGACGGTCGATAGCGATACCTCGACCTCGGACACCCTGCTACTCTTCGCCACCGGCAAGGCTGCCGCGCGCGGCCAGGCGGAAATCACGGATGCGAAGGATCGCCGCCTGTCGAGCTTCAAGCGGGCGTTAAATGCGCTGCTGCTGGATCTCGCGGTGCAGGTCGCGCGCGATGGTGAAGGCGCGCGCAAGCTCATCACCGTGAAGGTGGAAGGCGCCGTTTCCGCCCGTTCTGCCAAGAAAATTGCGATGTCCATCGCCAATTCGCCGCTCGTGAAGACCGCCGTGGCTGGCGAGGATGCGAATTGGGGCCGCATCGTCATGGCCGTAGGCAAGGCGGGAGAGCCGGCGGATCGTGACCGGATTTCCATCGCGTTCGGCGATATCCGCGTGGCGCATGAAGGCGCGCGTGACCCCGCCTACAGCGAGGAGGCCACTACGGCCTACATGAAGGGCGAGGCCATCGACATCACGGTGTCACTGGGCATGGGGCGCGGCAAGGCCACGGCCTATACGTGTGATCTCACCAAGGCCTATGTCGAGATCAACGGGGATTACCGTTCGTGAAGCTGCTGCTGGTCGCAGCCGTCGCGCTGGTCGATGCGGATGGGCGCGTGCTCATCGCGCAGAGGCCGGAGGGCAAGCAACTCGCTGGCCTCTGGGAGTTTCCTGGCGGAAAGGTGGAGCCCGGCGAGCGACCGGAGGAAACACTGATCCGTGAACTTGCCGAGGAACTGGCGATCAGCGTGAAGGAACCTTGTCTCGCTCCACTGACATTTGCGAGCCATCGTTATCCGGATTTTCATTTGCTCATGCCATTGTTCATCTGTCGCCGATGGGAAGGAACCCCGCAGGCGGTGGAGCATCAGGCCCTGCGCTGGGTTGAGCCGACGCGGCTTCGGGAATACCCGATGCCCCCGGCTGACGAGCCGCTGATCCCGATGCTTCGAGATCTGCTCTAGGCGCAACTCTCCCGCAGGAACGGGGCCGGGTTTTGCCTGACCCTTGTGAAATGGCGAGTCGATGAAGCGCATCCTGACCGCATTCTGGCACGACGAAGACGGCGCCACGGCGATCGAGTATTCGTTGATTGCCGCCCTGATTTTCGCAGCTATCCTCGCGGCTTGGCCGGCTTTCTATGATGGCTTCATGACATCCTGGACCAATGCCGGTTCGGTGATCAAGAACGCCGTTCAATAAGCCTAGTCGCGCTTTTTCTGCGCGATATCCGCAAGCGCATCGGCCAGCTTTGCCTTGGCCGAGCCGGGCTTCATCGGCTTTTGCTGGCTCTCATGCGGGGCCCAGCCCGACATCCAGACAATCTCCATCGTGGCGCGCAGGCGCTCATCGGCATCGGCGTAGCGTTCGGCATAGAGCTGGGCCGCGCGAAACAGCACGGCCCGCGTGAGCGGTGGCGTGCCGGGACGCCGCAGCAGGGACGCGCTTGACGCCATCGCCCGCCACTCGGCTGCCAGCGCGAAAAAACCGCCATAGCGGATCGTCAGCTTTTCACTGTCCGTCACCGGCAGTGCCAGCCCCGCGCGCTGGAGCAATTGCCCCGCCGCGCGCACATCCACGAACGGAAAGACCCGCAAGGCCGCCGACCCGGTGATCTCGCTTTCGGCCGTCAGCAGGCAATCGCGCAGCTCATTCAGGCTGTCGCCGCCGATGAAGGCCGCGAGAAACAGGCCATCGGGCTTCAGCGCGCGCCGGATCTGCGCGAGAATGCCTGGCACATCATTCACCCGTTGCAGCCAGAGGCCGGACACGATGAGGCTGTAGCGGCCGGCTTCGAGCTTCAGGTCCGGCCCGTTCAGCTTGCGATAATCGATGGCCGGGTGGCCCGGATGGATCTCCCCGAGATGCTCCATATGCGAGACGCGCCCTGCTTTGAGGAGCGCTGTGGCGAAGAGCCCGCCGGGCGTGCCGAGATCCAGCGCAGGGCCGAATTCGCGCAAGACCGGCTCCAGCCGCTCGATGAGGTCGAGCTGCGCCCGCTCGAGCAGGAAAGTCGCTGCACCCTGTCTTGCCGCTCGCTGGATCGCCATGCGAGCCTTGACGTCGTCGAAGAGTTGCGGAACCTCGGCATCCGATGAGGCCATGCGCGTGATCGCTCCTGAACCTGATTCCCCTCGGGATAGCACAGAAGCGCCCCGCCGCGCTGCTGCCGGTTTCACGCGCTTGCTGGCGCGGTTCGGGCGGGGAGCCCTGTTCATCGTGTATCCGCCCCAATGCATCGCCTGCACCAATGCGACCGGTGAAGCGCACGCGCTCTGTGCGGCCTGCTGGGCGGGAATCCCGTTCATTTCCGATCCGGTTTGCGCGCGGCTCGGCACGCCGTTCGCGCATGATTTCGGGCTGGGCATGCTCTCACCTGCGGCCATCGCCGATCCGCCGCGTTTTGATTCCGCCCGCGCCGTGGCAATCCATGACGGTGCAGCCAAGGCGATGGTCGCGCGGCTGAAATATGGTGAGCGGCTTGATCTTGCCCGCGCCATGGCCCGGATGATGGTGCAGGCGGGCGGGCCGCTCCTCGCCTCGGCTGATGTGCTGCTTCCCGTGCCGATGCATCGCGGACGGCTCTGGCAGCGTCGCTACAATCAGGCGGCCCTGCTCGCGAACGAGATCGGCACATTGGCGCAGAAACCAGTGCTGCTCGACACCTTGCGCCGCGTGAAGCGCACGCCGCCGCAGGTGGGGCTGACGCGCAACGAACGCCGGAACAATCTCGCGGGGGCCTTCCGCATCGATCCCGGCCAGAAAGCGACCATCGAGGGTCGTCACTGCCTCGTGATCGACGATGTGCGCACGACGGGTTCGACTTTGAACGCCTGCGCTCATATCTTGAGGCAGGCGGGTGCTGCCCGTATTGATGTTCTGACCTTCACGCTTGTGCCCGACGGCGCGTGAAGCCGAGGAGTGAGAATGCCCGAGATCACGATCTACACGAAGCCGACCTGCCCCTATTGCATTCGCGCCAAGGCGCTGCTGAATGCGAAGGGCGCGCGCTTCACCGAAATCGACGTGAGCAATCCCGCCGACCAGCGCGCCATGGCCGAGAAGGCCGGGCGCTCCACCGTGCCGCAGATTTTTATCGGGGCGAAGCATGTCGGTGGCTCCGATGATCTCCACGCGCTTGATGCCAAGGGCGGGCTTGATCCGCTGCTCCAAGGGTGATGCCATGAGCTTTGTTGCTGCCTGCCTGCAAATGCGCTCCACCCGTTCGGTGGAGCGGAACATCGCGGATTTCCTCGGCCTCGCCCGCGAGGCGATTGCGAAGGGCGCGACCTTCCTGCAAAGCCCGGAAATGTCGAATCTTGTGGAGCGGTCGCGCGCCGATCTCTTCGCGAAGATTTCCACGGAGGATGCCGATCCGTTCCTCGCGGCCGCTTGCAAGCTTGCGGCAGAAGCCAAGGTGACGATCCATCTCGGCTCGCTCGCGATCCGCGAGGGCGAGAAGATCGCGAACCGCGCCTTCCTCATCGGGCCGGATGGCGGGCTGGTCGCGCGCTATGACAAGCTCCACCTCTTCGATGTAGACCTGCCCAATGGCGAGACCTGGCGCGAGAGTGCCACCTACACCGCCGGCGCCTGCGCCGTGGTGGCGCCTGTGAACGGCGCGAAGCTAGGCATGGGCATCTGCTATGATCTGCGTTTCCCCTACCTGTTCCGCGCATTGGCCGAAGCGGGCGCGGATATCCTTACAGCTCCGGCCTGCTTCACGAAGCAGACGGGCGAGGCGCATTGGGGGGTTTTGCAGCGTGCGCGTGCCATCGAAACCGGCTCGTTCATGATGTCTGCCGCGCAGGGCGGCACGCATGAAGATGGCCGCGAGACCTATGGCCATTCGATCATCGTCGATCCGTGGGGCCGCGTGCTTGCCGAGGCCGATGACGCGCCGGGTGTCATCCTCGCGGAAATTGACCTTGCCAAGGTGGCCGATGCGCGCGGGCGAATCCCCACGCTGAAGCATACGCGCACCATCACCGTGAACACGGTCGGGGAGGGGGCGCGGGAGGCGGCGGAATGATCCGCTACGCGCTTGCTTGCGAGGCGGGGCACGCTTTCGAAAGCTGGTTCCGCTCCTCCGGGGATTACGACACACAGGCGAAGCGCGGCTTCGTCACCTGCCCGCATTGCGGCTCGGCCAAGGTTGAAAAGCAGATCATGGCGCCGGCTGTGCGCGTGCGCGCGGAGCCCGAGGCGAAGCGCCCGGTCGCGCTCGCCGATCCGCGCGATGCCGCGATGCGCCAGATGTTCCGCGCCTATCGCCAGTTCATCGAGGAGAATGCGGAAGCCGTGGGCGACAAATTCGCCGAGGAGGCCCGCAAGATCCATTACGGCGAGGCCGAGGAGCGCGCGATCTATGGCGAGGCCACAGCCGCCGAGGTGAAGGAACTCACCGAGGAGGGCATTGAA